>CAUCBQ010000100.1 GCA_958441075.1 uncultured Clostridiaceae bacterium
ATCCGTGCCCTTCAGGCATGCGGTCTGGAAGTAACCAGCATTAAGGACGTAACTCCGGTTCCACACAATGGATGCCGTCCGCCAAAGCGCAGAAGAGTCTGATGATTTTAATCTAGGAGGTAATTAAAGTGGCAGTAGATAGAGTTCCTGTTCTTAAAAGATGCAGATCCCTTGGACTGGATCCAATCTATTTAGGAATTGATAAAAAGTCTAACAGAGAATCTAAGAGAGCAAACAAGAAGGTCAGCGAGTATGGTCTTCAGTTAAGAGAGAAGCAGAAGGCAAAGTTCATTTACGGCGTATTAGAGAAGCCTTTCCGTAACTACTACGCAAAGGCATCCAAGATGAACGGTATGGTTGGTACCAACCTGATGATCCTTCTGGAGTGCAGACTGGACAACGTACTGTTCCGTATGGGTCTTGGACGTACTCGTAAAGAGGCCAGACAGATCGTTGATCACAAGCACGTTTTAGTAAACGGCAAGCTTGTAAACATCCCATCCTACCAGGTTAAGGCTGGCGATGTGATCGAGATCAAAGAGAAGTTCAAGTCTGCTCAGAGATATAAGGATATCCTGGAAGTAACAGCAGGCCGTATGGTACCTGCATGGATCGAGGCTGATCAGGAGAACCTGCGCGGCACCGTTAAGGAGCTGCCAACCAGAGACGAGATCGACGTTCCCGTTGACGAGATGCTTATCGTCGAGCTGTACTCCAAATAATCCGCTTGTATATAAAGTATTTAAGGTATGCCTGTCTAAATTTTGGACAGGCGTACTTTGCTGGAATGCACCGGTATGCAGGGGGTGCGCTCAAGGTGTTTTCCCCTGCGTTAAACCCTCGATATTTGACATATACCCAAAAAGGAGGGGCTATTAGTGTTCGATTTTGAAAAACCAAATATTGAAATCGCAGAGATTTCAGAAGACAAAAGATACGGCAAGTTTGTAGTTGAACCACTTGAGAGAGGTTACGGTACTACACTGGGCAATTCCTTAAGAAGAATCATGCTTTCTTCTTTACCCGGAGCCGCAGTGAGTCAGGTAAAAATCGATGGCGTTTTACATGAGTTCAGTTCCATCCCCGGAGTTAAGGAAGATGTAGCTGAGATCATTATGAACATCAAAAGCTTAGCAATTAAGAACAACAGCGATACCGATGAGCCCAAAGTTGCATACATTGAATTTGAAGGCGAGGGCGTGATCACAGCAGCTGACATTCAGGCAGATGCTGATATCGAGATCATGAATCCTGATCAGGTAATCGCAACCTTAAGCGGCGGCGCAGACAGCAAGTTCTATATGGAACTTACGATCACAAAGGGCCGCGGCTATGTAAGCGCAGATAAGAATAAAAACGCAGATCTGCCTATTGGCGTGATCGCGGTTGATTCTATTTATACTCCGGTTGAGCGTGTCAATATGGCAGTTGCCAATACCCGTGTGGGCCAGCAGACTGACTATGACAAGCTGACACTGGAAATCTATACCAACGGCACACTGGCTCCCGATGAGGCTGTCAGCCTTGCTGCAAAGGTATTAAGCGAGCATCTGAATCTGTTTATCGATCTTTCTGAAAATGCCAAGACTGCTGAAATTATGGTAGAAAAGGAAGACAACGAGAAAGAGAAAGTGCTTGAGATGAATATTGACGAACTGGAGCTTTCCGTTCGTTCTTACAACTGTCTGAAGAGAGCTGGAATTAATACCGTAGAGGAGCTGTGCAACCGCACATCCGAGGATATGATGAAGGTTCGTAATCTGGGCCGCAAGTCCTTAGAGGAAGTGCTTGCCAAGTTAAAGGAACTGGGCTTACAGTTAAATCCCAGCGACGAAGCATAAGACAGCTTGATAAACCTTAGCCAGTAAGTCCAAAGAAGCATGGCGCGGGTTGCCACTATAAAATAAAAAAGACGGGAGAAAACGCCGGAATCAGTAAGTCCAAGGAAGCGTGATGCAGGTGTTCCGTCGGATATGGAGGAAATGAATAATGGCAGGATACAGAAAATTAGGAAGAACATCCGATCAGAGAAAGGCTATGATCAGAAGCCAGGTTACTGCTCTGTTATATCATGGTCACATCAAGACAACTGAGACTCGTGCAAAGGAGATCCGCAAGGTTGCTGAGGGTCTGATTGCAATGGCAGTAAGAGAGAAGGATAACTTCGAGACCGTTAAGGTTACCGCTAAGGTTGCCCGCAAGGACAAAGACGGTAAGCGCGTAAAGGAAGTTGTAGACGGCAAGAAGGTTACTGTTTATGATGAAGTAGAGAAGGAAATCAAGAAGGATATGCCTTCCAGACTTCATGCAAGAAGACAGATGTTAAAGGTTCTTTACGGAGTAACTGAGGTTCCTGCTCAGGCTGCCGGAAAGAAGAAGAACACCAAGTCTGTTGACCTGGTTGCAAAGTTATTTGATGAAGTTGCTCCAAAGTATGTTGACCGTAACGGTGGTTACACCAGAATCGTAAAGATTGGTCAGCGTAAGGGCGACGCTGCTATGGAAGTTCTGCTTGAGTTAGTTTAATCAGAATATAGTTATGCAGGCGGCTGCAGATACGGTCAAAGGTATCTGCAGCCTTTTTTGATTTTCAGAATGTCATGAAGACCGCTCAGAGCAGTGAGCGTTAGAATTCAGACAGAATAGTCAGAATATCGTAAGTTGACGCTGGTATGCCGATTGAACTATAATAACAGTAAGGAAAGAATGAAAAGGATTTATATAAGGAGGTTGCGTCAATGAAGGGGTTTAAAGGTTTCATATGTCTGGCATTGACGGCTGCGACGCTGACTGCGGCAGTGCCGTTTCCGGCTCAGGCATCACCGGATTACAAATATATTACCAGTATTTCACTTAAGGTTGAGGTGGATCTGGATGCAGGAGACGAGATTAACAGCGGGGACAGCCTGGGTACATCCAAAGATGATTCAGGCACCAGAGTATACACCACATCGGACAAATACGAGGTTGCTTCCGCTGAATGGAGCAATGATAAGGATGTGGGGATTGGAGATACGCCCAAGATTACCGTATGGCTGGAGCCTAACTATTCTTCAAACGGCGAGTATGACTACCGTTTCCGGAGCAGCTACAGCTCTGGAAATGTAAATATCAGCGGAGGCGAGTATGTTTCTGCTAAGAAAAGCGGAAGTGATTTAAAGGTAGTTCTGAGAGTTAAGGGTGTAAAGGGTACGTACGAAGCTCCTGAAGATGCTGAATGGGGAAGCGGAAAAGGCAAAGCAACCTGGGAAGAGCCGGATGATACCTCAGGACATTACGATGTAATTCTGTACAGAGGTTCTACCGTAGTAAAGAAGCTGGAAAAATACAGCGGAACCTCCTATAACTTCTATCCCTATATGACGAAAGAAGGTGATTACACCTTTAAGGTCCGCACTGTTCCCAATTCCGACACAGAGGAACGCTATGGAAAGAAAAGCGACTGGACGGAATCAGACAGCAAATATATAGATGAGGATGAGGTGTCTGACGGAACGGGACAGGATAACAGCAATGGTGTTCCGGGAGGCAGCACCACACCGGGAGGAGGTACCACAGATGTGGGCTGGCGCCAGGATGGAAATACCTGGTACTTTAAATACCCTGATGGAAATTACATTAAGGATAACTGGCTGAAATGGAACGACAAGTGGTATTTATTTGACGGTTCCGGCCGGATGCTTACAGGATGGCAGAAGAAGAACAACTACTGGTATTACTTAGGGGAAAACGGCGATATGAAAAAGGGCTGGCTCCAGTCTGGGAATATATGGTACTATTTAAATCCCAATGACGGCGGGCCGGAGGGAGCCATGGTTACAAACAGTTGGCTTACTATCAATGGAAAAACGTATTTTGTCAATGCTTCCGGCGTTATGGTAGAGGGCTGGTATCAGATTGAGGGAAAATACTATTATTTTTATCCGGGAGACGGTTCCAAGGCTGTAAGTACCTCCATCAGTGGCTTTGTACTGGATTCCAATGGTGTATGGCAGCATTAAAGAAGGGTTGATTTACAGGTTTTACAGAGGAGCGGCGGATTACCGGCCGCTCCTTTTGCGGTACCGGGTCTTGACTTATGGTATGATATAAACTAAAATGTAACAAGTTTATAGAACAGGCAGGATTTTTGAGCCGGATGACAGCAGTTTGGAAAGGAAGCCTATGGGAATCATAAAAACAGTCCGCCTGATATATGAGTATGTCAGGCATGACGAAGAAGAGAAGATTGCAGAAGTAAAGCGTGCCATTGACGGTGTGGATCTGGAGATAGAGGAAGGCTCATTTACAGCGGTTTTGGGCCATAATGGTTCCGGAAAATCCACTCTGGCGAAGCATGTCAATGGTCTTTTGCTGCCTACAGAGGGAACCGTCTGGGTGGGTGAGATGGATACAAAGGAAGAGAACCATATCTGGGATGTACGTAAAACAGCCGGAATGGTATTTCAGAATCCGGACAATCAGATCATAGGAAATGTTGTGGAAGAGGATGTGGGATTTGGTCCTGAAAATATCGGAGTTCCTACCGAAGAGATCTGGAAACGGGTGGATGAGAGCCTGAAAGCAGTAGGAATGACGGCCTACAGAAAGCAGTCGCCTAATAAGCTGTCCGGAGGACAGAAACAGCGGGTGGCGATAGCAGGAGTTATGGCCATGCGGCCCAGGTGTATTATTCTGGATGAACCGACTGCCATGCTGGACCCCAACGGAAGAAAAGAGGTAATTCGGACCATCCGCCAGTTAAATCAGGAGGAGGGAATCACAGTTCTTCTGATTACTCATTACATGGAAGAAGCCATTGATGCCGACCGTATCATCGTGATGGATGACGGAAAAATTGTAATGGACGGAAAGCCCAAGGAAATATTTTCCAGAGTCAGGGAGTTAAAGGCTCATGGTCTGGACGTTCCTCAGGCTACAGAGCTGGCATTTGAATTAAAAGAGGCAGGTATGCCCCTTTCTGACGGGATACTGAGCCGGGAAGAACTGGTTGAGGAGCTATTACCCCTTTTATAGAGCGCAGGTGTCTGGATAGCTCTGTATGCAGCTGTTTATGCGCCATCAGATAACGGTTAGGAGAATAGACCATGTCAATAAAAGCAGTTGACTTAAATTATGTATACGGAGGCGGGACTGCCTTTGAGCAGCACGCACTTTTTGATGTGAATTTTGAAATTGAAGATGGGGAATTTGTGGGTATTATTGGTCACACAGGTTCTGGAAAATCTACCCTGATTCAGCATTTAAACGGGCTCGTCCGGGCCAGCTCAGGGGCTCTTTATTATAATGGAGAGAACATTTACGAAGACGGCTATGATATGAAGAAGCTGCGTACCCGGGTAGGTCTGGTGTTTCAGTATCCGGAGCACCAGCTTTTTGAAATCGACGTTTTGACAGATGTGTGCTTTGGTCCGCAGAATCAGGGGCTTACAAAGGAAGAAGCTGTGGTTCGGGCGAAGGAAGCCCTCAGTTTGGCAGGACTGGATGAAAGCTACTATAAGCGATCACCCTTTGAACTCTCCGGCGGTCAGAAGCGCCGGGTGGCTATTGCAGGTGTACTGGCCATGCAGCCGGAGGTACTGATTTTGGACGAGCCCACGGCGGGCTTAGATCCCAGAGGAAGGGATGAGATACTGGAGCAGATTTCCAGACTTCACAGAGAACGCCATATGACAATTATTCTGGTGTCTCACAGTATGGAGGACGTAGCCCGGTATGCAGATCGTCTTCTCGTTATGAATCATGGGGAAAAGGTATTTGACGGAACCCCAAGAGAAGTATTTTCACATTATAAGGAGCTGGAAGCCATGGGACTGGCAGCTCCTCAGGTTACGTATCTGGTTCACGACCTGAAAGCACGGGGAATTGCAGTCGATGAGAGCATTACTACAGTAGATGAAGCCAGGGAGGCAATTTTGTCTCTCTGGAAAAAGAAGGGGGAGGCGGGAAAATGCTGAGAGAACTTACATTGGGACAGTATTATCCTGCGGACTCTCTTATCCACAGGCTGGACCCAAGAACAAAGCTTTTTGGGACCATGGTGTTTATCGCATCCCTTTTTATTGCAGATAATATCTGGGGATATCTGATTGCCACCTTTGTGCTGGCAGCAGTGATCCGGCTGACACAGGTGCCGGTTCGCTTTATCCTCAGAGGCTTAAAAGCTATAGTGATTCTTCTGCTGATCAGTGTGAGCTTTAATCTGTTTCTGACGCCGGGAGAAGAGATTTTCCGCCTGTGGATTTTTAAGATTACCAAAGAAGGCGTGCGTCTGGCGGCCTTTATGGCAGTACGATTGATTTATCTGGTAATTGGCTCATCTCTCATGACCCTGACAACCACTCCCAATCAGCTTACAGATGGAATGGAAAAAGGACTGGGCTGTTTAAAGGCATTTAAGATTCCTGTTCACGAAATTGCCATGATGATGTCCATTGCCCTTCGTTTTATTCCTATTTTAGTAGAAGAAACAGATAAGATCATGAAGGCGCAGATGGCAAGAGGCGCTGATTTTGAGACAGGAAATCTGATTCAGAAGGCAAAGGCTATGGTGCCGCTTTTAGTGCCCCTGTTTATTTCTGCCTTCCGCCGCGCTACGGATCTTGCCATGGCTATGGAAGCCAGATGCTACCAGGGCGGCGAGGGACGCACCAAGATGAAGCCTTTGCAGTACAGCCAGAGAGATCACGATGCATATATGATTTTTGCCCTCTATTTCGTGGTAATGATTGCGTCACGGGTTTATCTGTAGGAGGAAAATACTATGACAAAGCGTGTCCGCCTGCGGGTGGCATATGACGGTACAGCTTACCACGGCTGGCAGCTGCAGCCGGGAGCCGTTACCATTGAACAGATATTAAATGAAACGCTTACAGAGCTTTTAAATGAACCCATTCAGGTGATCGGAGCCAGCCGCACTGATTCCGGAGTTCACGCCAGAGGGAATGTGGCTGTCTTTGATACAGGCCACAGGATGCCTGCGGACAAGATCTGCTTCGCCCTTAATCAGCGTCTGCCGGAAGATATCCGTATCCAGTCCTCAGAAGAGGTGGAGCCGGACTGGCATCCCAGACGGTGCAGCTGTGTAAAGACATATGAATATAAGATTCTGAACCGTAAAATAGAACTTCCCACAGAGCGGCTGTATTCCCATTTTTGTTATTTTGATCTGGATCTGGGGAAAATGGAGCAGGCAGCCACTTTACTGGTGGGAGAGCATGATTTTAAAAGCTTCTGCAATGTGAGAACCCAGGTAAAAGATACGGTGCGGACCATCTATGAGATCCGATTAAGCCATACAGAAGAGGGAATGATCACCATCCGCATCTGCGGAAACGGTTTCCTTTACAATATGGTGCGTATTATTGCAGGAACCCTTATAAGCGTGGGAATGGGACAGATTGCGCCGGAACACATCACGGATATTTTAAATGCAAAAGACCGTGCAGCAGCCGGACCTACGGCTCCAGCCAGAGGGCTTACCCTGATTGGAATGGAATATGAAGAAAACAGGGAAAAAGCCTGAAAAACCGCGGAAAACCCATAAAAAAGCGGTTGACACAAACAGTCAGATATTATATAATA
>CAUCBQ010000101.1 GCA_958441075.1 uncultured Clostridiaceae bacterium
AAGGCAGGAAGACAGAGGGAACAGAGGACGGTTCTCAGACAGCAGAAGGCGCGCCGGAGACCGGAGAGAAGAAGGAACAGGTCAGACGGGCCCCCAGACGCCGCACACCAGCTCCCAGACAGGGACAGAGTACGGGCAGAAGGCAGACTCCGGCTCCTTTAAAAAGTGCAGAGGAGACTGTGGCAGCTCTTCCTGCAAAGCGCAGCACACAGAAAGCAAAAAAGGACGGCAAAGGCAAGTTAAAGGTGATTCCCTTAGGCGGCTTAGAGCAGATCGGCATGAATATTACCGCCTTTGAGTACGAGGATTCTATTATCGTAGTAGACTGCGGACTTGCATTTCCGGGAGATGATATGCTGGGAATCGACCTGGTAATTCCGGATGTAACCTATTTAAAACAGAATATTGACCGTGTAAAGGGCTTTGTGATTACTCATGGCCATGAGGATCACATCGGCGCCCTTCCCTATATTTTACAGCAGGTAAATGTACCCATTTACGGCACTAAGCTTACCATTGCGCTGATTGAGCATAAGCTAAAAGAACATAACCTGTTAAAGACCACCAAGCGCCGTGTGATGAAGCACGGCCAGTCCGTGAATCTGGGCTGTTTCAGAGTGGAATTTATAAAGACAAACCACAGTATACAGGATGCCTCCGCTCTGGCAATTTTTTCACCGGTAGGCATCGTGCTTCACACCGGTGACTTTAAGATTGATTATACTCCCGTATTCGGAGATCCTATTGATCTGCAGCGGTTTGCAGAGCTGGGAAAAAAGGGCGTGCTTGCCATGATGGCGGACAGTACCAATGCTACCCGTCCCGGCTTTACCATGTCTGAGCGCAGCGTGGGAAAGACATTTGATGCGATTTTTGCAGAACACACTAACCGCCGTATTATCGTGGCTACCTTTGCTTCCAATGTAGACCGTGTGCAGCAGGTGGTAAATACCGCCTATAAATACGGCAGAAAGGTAGTGGTGGAAGGCCGCAGTATGGTAACCATTATTGATATTGCCAGTGAACTGGGATATATCAATATTCCCGACGGAACGCTTATTGACATTGACCAGCTCAAAAACTATCCGCCGGAGTCTACCGTTCTTATCACCACAGGAAGCCAGGGCGAATCCATGGCGGCTCTTTCCCGTATGGCAGCCAGCATCCACAAGAAGGTTTCCATTATGCCGGGAGATGTGGTTGTATTAAGCTCCAGCCCTATTCCGGGAAATGAAAAGGCAGTGGCAAATGTAATCAACGAGCTTTCTACCAAGGGGGCCAAGGTGATCTGTCAGGATACTCATGTATCAGGCCATGCATGTCAGGAGGACTTAAAGCTGATTTACTCTCTGGTGCATCCAAAGTTTGCCATCCCCGTACACGGTGAGTTCCGTCACAGAGTAGCACAGAAGGAACTGGCAGAGTATATGGGCGTTGCCAAGGATAATGCGATTCTGGTTAATTCAGGCGATGTAGTGGCTCTGGATGAAGACAGCTGCCAGGTGATCGACCATGTGACCGCAGGAGGTATTCTGGTAGACGGTCTGGGAGTAGGCGATGTGGGAAATATCGTCCTGCGTGACCGTCAGAATCTGGCTCAGAACGGTATTATCGTGGTAGTGCTTACTTTGGAGAAGCATTCCAACCAGCTGCTTGCAGGACCGGATATCGTATCCAGAGGCTTTGTTTATGTGAGAGAGTCTGAGGATCTTCTGGAGGAGGCTCATAATATTGTGGCCAATGCAGTAGAAGACTGTCTGGACCGTCATGTAAGCGACTGGGGAAAGATTAAAAATATCATCAAGGACAGCTTAAGCGAGTTTTTATGGAAGCGTATGAAGCGCAATCCTATGATTCTTCCTATCATCATGGAAGTTTAAGCGTTTGATATACAGCAGGAGGAGAGACAGGCCATGAGCAGACGGACAAGGGAGATCAATCGAATAACCACAGCTATTATCACCATTTCCATTAAGCTTATGGTGCTGGCTCTTCTTATTCTGCTTTTATACGAGGCTGTAGTCAGGGGCTTTGCCTTTGGTCATGAGATATTCTATGCAGAGGCTCCGGAGAAGGCTCCGGGAAGAGAGATTACAGTCGAGATAAAAGAGGGTGAAACTGTAAAAGAGGCTGCAGGAAATTTAAAGAAAAAGGGACTGATTACAAATGACTTTGCATTCTGGTTCCAGAGTATTTTCTATGATTACGGGAATATTTATCCTGGAACCTATACGTTTCGCACATCTATGACATCCAAGGAGATCCTGAGGGAGCTGAATGTAAAGCCTGAGGAGGAAAGCAAAGCGTCCCCCAAGGTCCGCGCTGTGAGTGAGGATACAGATTCCCGAAAGGCTGCGGAGGCCTCTGAGGACGGAGCGGTTCAGGCAGAGCCGGCAGCTGTTTCCGGGACAGATGTTTCGGAAGCGGATGCCATGGAAGAAGAGGGAGATCCGGTTCAGGAAGAAATCTATATGGAGGATGAGGAATCCGGCGGCTGGATCGAAGAGGCAGAGGAATAAGACATGATTGTAAATGACAGAATCACAGACTATATCCAGTCCCTGGAAACCAGCCAGGGGCAGGTTTTGGATGATATAGAAAAAGAGGCGCTGGAGCAGTTTGTGCCCATTATCCGGCGGGAGACAGCGGCTTTTTTAAGAACCATGACAGCAGCCCTCAGACCAGCGGCTATATTGGAAATCGGTACGGCTGTGGGGTATTCTGCCCTGCAGATGTGCCGGGTGATGCCGGAGCACTGCCGCATTACTACCATTGAAAAATATGAGAAGCGGCTTCCGATCGCCAGGGGAAATTTTGAACGGGCAGGAGAAAGCGGGCGGATTACTCTTTTGGAAGGCGACGCAGATGTGCATCTGAGAGAACTGGCAGAAAAGGGCTGCCGGTTTGATCTTGTGTTTATGGACGCAGCCAAGGGACAGTATTTAAACTGGCTTCCCATGGTGTTAAAGCTTATGCCAAAGGGAGCGGTGCTTATTTCCGATAATGTGCTTCAGGACGGAGATATCATCCAGTCACGGTTTGCCGTGGAGCGCAGAAACCGCACCATCCACAGCCGTATGAGAGAATACTTGTATGAGCTAAAGCACAGAGAGGATCTGGAAACTGCTGTGATTCCCATTGGAGACGGAGTGACAGTCAGTACAAAGGTTAGATAGGAGAACGATATGAGAGAAACAGAGCTGCTGATACCGGCAGGCAGTCTGGAGGTATTAAAGACTGCTGTTGTCTACGGAGCAGATGCCGTATACATTGGCGGAGAGGTATTTGGCCTCAGAGCCAAAGCGCACAATTTTACGAAAGAAGAAATGAAAGAGGGAATTGCCTTTGCCCATGAGCGTGGGGTCAAAGTCTATGTGACTGCCAATATTCTGGCGCACAATGACGATCTGCCTGGGGTAGAGGCTTATTTTGAAGAATTAAAAGAAGTGGGACCGGACGCCCTGATTATTTCAGATCCCGGAATTTTTGCCATTGCAAAGAGAGTTCTTCCTCAGATGGAGCTTCATGTAAGCACTCAGGCGAATAACACCAACTATGGCACCTATTTATTCTGGCATCAGCTGGGAGCCAAGAGGGTAGTTTCTGCAAGAGAGCTGTCTCTGGAGGAGATAAGGGAAATCAGGGCTCATATTCCGGAGGATATGGAAATAGAGAGCTTTATCCACGGAGCCATGTGCATTTCCTACTCAGGAAGATGTCTTTTGAGCAATTTCTTTACAGGCCGTGACGCCAATCAGGGCGCCTGCACCCATCCCTGCCGCTGGAAGTATTCCATTGTGGAGGAAACCAGACCGGGAGAATATATGCCGGTTTATGAAAATGAGCGCGGCACCTATATTTTTAATTCCAGAGATCTGTGCATGATTGAACACATTCCGGAGCTGATTGACGCGGGGATTGACAGCTTTAAGATCGAAGGGCGTATGAAGACTGCCCTTTATGTGGCAACTGTGGCCCGGACCTACCGAAAAGCCATTGACGATTATAAAAAGGACCCGGTTCTCTATAAGCAGAATATGGAGTGGTATAAGGAAGAAATTGGAAAATGTACCTACAGAGAGTTTACCACAGGCTTTTATTTTGGAAAGCCGGGAGCAGATGCACAGATTTATGACAGCAATACCTATGTAAAGAATTATACCTATCTGGGAACTGTAGAGGAATCAGAGGGCTGCCGCTTCCGAATTGAGCAGAAGAATAAATTCTCTGTGGGAGAAACCATTGAGATTATGAAGCCTGATGGAAGAAACGTACAGGCTCTTGTAAAGAGTATCTGCGACGCAGAGGGTAATTCCCAGGAGAGTGCGCCCCATCCCAAGCAGATTCTCTGGATAGAATTGGATGCGCCCGCCCAGGTGCATGATATACTGAGGAAGAAAGCGGAGCAGTAAAAGACAGGAGGCGGTAAGTTTGGTGGATGGTATCCTGCTGGCTCTGGCAGCCATGTGTACGGTTTACTTTGTGATCATTGTGGTCTATGGAGGAATCGGCACTTCCTTTGCCTTTATATGGCTGTTTTTTGCGGCTCTTTTAGTATTTCTTGTTTATGGGAAATGGTACTACAGCCGCCATATGTTCCGTATTCCCAAATGGGTTCCCGTGAGCATTGTCACCACCTGTGTTATGGGAGTAACTGTCATGGCAATGATCTGCACCCTGGTATTTCTGGGTGCAGCCTCAGGAGAAGAGCCGGGACTTGACTACGTCATTGTTCTGGGAGCCAGGGTAAAAGAGCATGCGGTGAGCAATTCGCTGAAGAAGCGTCTGGATAAGGCTATTGACTATGCCCAGAGAAATCCGGAAACCTATCTGGTACTTTCCGGAGGAAGGGGAAAGGATGAACCCATAAGCGAAGCCCAGGCTATGTACAAATATCTGGTTTACAATGGCGTCCGTCCGGAACAGCTGCTTTTAGAGGACCGGTCTGTGAGTACAGTGGAAAATATTGCATACAGCAGGGTTGTGATTGAGGGCCACAGAAACCGGCTGCGCCTGGAACGGGAGCAGCGGGAGAAAAAACGCAGGGAACCCTATCTTATGGTAGATGACAAGCCTCTGGAAATCGGCGTTCTCACCAGTAATTTCCATGTATTCAGAGCCAGGATGACTGCACGCAGATGGGGCTTTGAACATGTGTACGGAATCAGCGCCCAGTCGGACCCCGTACTTTTCATCCATCTGTGTGTCAGGGAATGTGCGTCTATTATAAAAGACAGGCTTATGGGAAACATGTAGGATAGAATGACTGCTTAAAGGAGGACTGAAATGACTGACAAAAAAATGCTAGACCGTGTAAGACAGCTTTCACAGTACCGTCTGGTGGATGAAAGGCCTGTTGAGGAGATGAACTCCACAGGAATGGTTCTGGAGCATAAGAAGAGCGGAGCCAGAATTTTTTTAATGAGCTGTGAAGATGACAATAAGGTATTTTCCATTGGCTTCCGCACTCCGCCGGAGGACAGCACAGGGCTTCCGCATATTCTGGAGCACAGTGTTTTGGAGGGATCTGAGAAGTTTCCTGTAAAAGACCCCTTTGTAGAACTGGTAAAGGGCTCTTTAAACACATTTTTAAATGCAATGACCTATCCGGATAAGACGGTTTATCCTGTGGCCAGCTGCAATGACAGGGATTTTCAGAATCTGATGGATGTGTATTTGGACGGCGTACTTCATCCTTCCATATATCGTGAGCCAAAGATATTTTTACAGGAAGGCTGGCACTATGAGATGGAGGATACAGAGAGCCCTCTGACAATCAACGGCGTGGTTTACAATGAGATGAAAGGGGCTTTTTCCTCTCCGGAAAGCGTGCTGGACCGGTATACAAAGGCGGTTCTCTTCCCGGATACTCCATACTGCCATGAATCCGGCGGCGATCCTGCCTGCATCCCTGATCTGACCTATGAACAGTTTATTGCCTTCCACAAAAATTACTACCATCCTGCCAACAGTTTTATCTATCTTTATGGAAATATGGATATGGCTGAAAAACTGGAGTGGCTGGATCGGGAATATCTATCCCGGTATGACAGAGCGGAGTTTACACTGGACTCCCGTATTCCCATGCAGGAGCCTTTTAAAAACCCCATAGAGAGGGAAACGACTTATTCAGTAACTGCAGAAGAAGGGACAAAGGGGCGTACCTATCTGTCTTTAAACACTGTAGTGGGAACGGATCTGGACCCTGAACTCTATGTGGCTTTCCAGATTCTGGAATATACTTTGATTGATGCTCCGGGAGCACCCTTAAAACAGGCGCTGATTGACGCTCATATCGGTCAGGATATTCTGGGCGGCTATGACAGCGGGATTCTCCAGCCCTGCTTTTCTGTGATTGCCAAAAATGCGGAACGGGAGCAGAAGGGGGAATTCCTTGCTGTGGTAAAGGGAACCCTGCGCCGTCTGGCGGATCAGGGAATTGACAGAAAGAGCCTTCTTGCGGGATTAAATTATTATGAATTCCGTTACAGGGAAGCAGATTACGGTTCTGCGCCCAAAGGACTGATGTACGGTCTCTGGTCTATGGACAGCTGGCTCTATGGCGGAGATCCCATGCTTCATCTCCAGTATCAGAAAACCTTTGATTTTCTGAAAAAAGCAGTGTCAGAGGGGTATTTTGAGGATCTGATCCGCAGATATCTTCTGGATAATCCCCATGAAGCCTTTGTAATCGTAAGTCCCTGTGTGGATCAGACAGCCAGGGAGGATAAGGCTCTGGCAGAAAAGCTTAATACTTACCGGGATTCTCTTTCGGAGGAAGAGAGGCGTGAAATTGTTCGAAAGACAAAGGAGCTGAAAACCTATCAGGAGGAGCCTTCCTCCCAGGAGGATCTGGAAAAGATTCCCATGCTTCAGCGATCAGATATCGGTAAAAAGGCAGAGGGCTTTTCCTATAAGGTAAAGGAGGAAAGCAAAATTACGGTGATCCACAGTCCTCTGTTCACCGCTGGTATCGGCTATCTGAAGGTACTCTTTGACCTCTCTGTCCTGCCGGAGGAAGACCTTCCCTACGGAGCTCTTTTAAAGTCAGTGCTGGGCTATGTGGATACGGAGCATTACAGCTACAGCGATCTTACCAGTGAAATTTATTTAAACAGCGGCGGTTTGGATTTTTCTGTAGGCGGCAGCCAGAAAACAGGACAGCCCGGAATATTTACAGGTACCTTTACCGCCAGCGTAAAGGTGCTCTATGAAAAGCTGGATTTTGCCTTTGAGATGCTGGAAGAAATCCTTCTGCACTCGAAGCTTACAGATGAAAAGCGTCTGGGAGAGATTTTGGACGAAACCTTATCCAGAGCCAGAATGCGTCTGGAAAACAGCTCACACAGCTCTGCTGCTATGAGAGCCGCCTCTTATTATTCGCCCCTGTCCTCCTTCTATGACCGCACAGGCGGTATTGGCTTCTATCAGTTTCTGGAGGAAACGGCAGGGCGCTGCAGCCGGGAAGAGGGGTATTGCCTCAGGCTGGCTGAAAAGCTTAAAGAGACTGCAAAGAGACTTTTTA
>CAUCBQ010000102.1 GCA_958441075.1 uncultured Clostridiaceae bacterium
CTGATTCTGATTTTGCCGGAGGTTTTTCATCTGGGTACAGACGGTATCTTTATGGCAGAGCCAATATCTAATTTTATAGGAGGAGCCGCCTGCTTTGGGACCATGCTGTGTACGGTATGGCGCGAGCTGGAGAAAAAGGAGAAATAAATGTACAGGAAGCATAAGAGGAAGACTTGGGGGGCGGCGGCCCTGTTTGTGGGAACCGCCATTCTTTTTACCTGCGGGTTTGGACGGATGTCGGAGTATGCCTCCAAAGAAAAGGGGCATCTGCGCTCGGCAACCTATTATTCCGACGACTGGGTAATCAATTTCTGGAACAGTGAAAGCGTCCATATGGATGAGGAGCTGGCCCGGATTGCGGCAGACGGCTTCAACAGTATCATTCTGGCAGTTCCATGGAGAGAATTTCAGCCGGAAACAGCGCCGGTTTCCTATGAGGATTATGCATGGAAAAAACTGGACCGCGTTATGGAAGAGGCAGGGAAGCACGGATTGGGAGTGATCCTCAGAGTGGGATATACCTGGGATTATGCACTGCCTGAGTCTGTTCTGCCCCGGTATGAGGGACTTTTATACGATCCGCAGCTAAAAGCCGCATGGCTTTCCTATGCAGAGCGGTTATACAGGCAGGCGTCTTCCCACGAAAATTTCTGCGGCGGCTTTCTTACCTGGGAGGATTTCTGGAATTTTACGGAAAATGCAGGGAACTATGGAAAAGGGATTTCAGGATGCAGGATGGCAAAGCGCTGCGGTTATACAGATTATGTAAGGGGAAAATATACTCTGGAGCAGCTGGGTGAATATTACGGAACGGCCTTTGAAAGCTATGAGCAAATATGGCTTCCGGAGAAGGATTCCTATGGAAGACGGCTTTTTTATGAGTTTTATGACAGCTTTCTCACAGAACTTTTAGAGGAAACCCAGGAGGTATTTCCGGATCTTTCCATGGAGGTCCGTCTGGACGCCGACCCGGTAAAAAGGGAGGATGGAACACTGGAAGGAGTTCCCCACTGGAGTACCTTTGGCTGCGGGGCTGCCTCCTGTACCGGTATTATGTACAGCGTTCCCATGGGATTTCCCAACGAAGGGGAGCTGGTGACTGCCGGACAGGCCCTTCAGATGGCTCCTGTGTTTCTGGACCAGGTCCGTCGGTATAATGGAAACAAACCGGTTTATGTGGATCAGTTTCTTTTTACGGATAATACTCCGGGGTTTGAGAAAAATGCCCGTTTAAGGCAGGAGGAAAAAAATACATATCTGGCCGGAATGGGAGAGCTGTTTCGCACCATGACCATGGGATACGGTGTGTGGACCTACAGGGATTACGGAGACAATAAGCTTTATAATTCCCAGTTTGCCCTGGGGCTGAGAGGCTGGAGCTTTACCGGAGGAGCATACGCAGAAGAGGGAACAGATGGGAAGGAGGCAGTTCTTCCCTCCGGAAGCAGCATTTCCCAGAGGGTAAGGGGGAGAATCACAGGCAGAACAGGAACGGATATCCGTGTGCGTTTTTCTCTGGAGGGAGATGACGAGAGTACGGTAAGTGTCAGGGCAGGAGACCGTATCCAGACCATACGGGCAGGAGAGAGGAGAACGGAAGAACTGGTATTTGAGGATGAGACGGCAGAACAGCTTACTATCTTCTGTAACGGAGGAGAAAGTGTGCGGATTGACAACCTGAACCTGTATACCTTTGTAACAGAGGGGGATATTTACCATATGGACGGCTCCGAAGGAGGATGTGCCGAAGGAATCCGGCAGCTGAACCGGAGGCTGGGAGCAGAAGCTTAAAGCAGTTTTGTATGAGAAAGGGTCTGGGAGCGCATACTAAATTCTGTCATAACGCCTGAAGCTTAAGCTTTGGGAAAAATTATGTGACAGGAGGAAATAGAATATGACGAAACTGGAATGTTCAGTGGAAAACTGCGTGCACAATGCAGATCAATGCTGCTGCAGAGGTTCAATCCTGGTAGACGGCCACGGGGCCAGGGATGCGGAAGGCACCTGCTGCGCCAGCTTTGAGGAAAATAAGGGCGGAGTCTTTAAAAATATTTTCAAGACTCCGGAAACCAGCCTGGAAGTGGACTGTGATGCAGTAAATTGTGTGTATAATGAGGACTGCTGCTGTACTGCATCCGGGATCTGTATCTGTGGAAACGGGGCCTGTGAATGCGAAAATACCAGATGCGCTACCTATAAGGCAAAATAATGAAAAAACAGTTGACAGTACCAGAACAATATGGTATTATCTTAAAAGTTGTGAAAACAACATGCAGGAAAGCAGGTTATCCGCCTCACCCTGGCACGAGTCAGTGACCCGGGTTTATATCAGAAGCTGTATGAAACTGTCTTTTGGATAAGAGATGGTTTCGGGTCTGGAACCAGACCGGCTGACGAGTATGATTTTTAAGCGGATGGCATAAGCTGTCCGCTTTTTACATTTACCCAACAGAGGCAAAGGCTCTTCGTTCAAACAAACATGACTATGGAGGTGTACGACTATTAGCGAGTTAATGATCAACGAACAAATCAGAGACAGAGAGATCCGTCTGATCGGTGAGAACGGCGAACAGTTAGGTATTATGTCTGCAAGAGACGCCTATAAGATGGCACAGGAGGCAGAGCTGGATCTTGTAAAGATCGCTCCTACTGCAAAGCCGCCGGTATGCAAGATTATCGATTACGGAAAGTACCGTTACGAACTGGCCCGCAAGGAAAAGGAAGCCAGAAAGAAGCAGAAAGTGATTGACGTCAAAGAAGTTCGTTTGTCCCCGAACATTGATACCAATGACTTGAACACCAAGGTGGGAGCTGCCAGAAAGTTCCTGGAAAAAGGTGATAAGGTAAAGGTAACTCTTCGTTTCCGTGGCCGTGAGATGGCCCATATGTCCAAGTCAAAGTACATTCTGGACGATTTCGCTGAGAGTCTGGCTGACATCGCAGTTGTTGATAAGCCCTCAAAGGTGGAAGGAAGAAGCATGGTTATGTTTTTAACTGCAAAACGTTAAAAATAGAAAGTTTTCAAGGAGGAAATTTACAATGCCAAAGTTAAAAACCAGCAGAGCAGCAGCAAAGCGCTTTAAAAAGACAGGAACCGGTAAGTTAGTCCGCAATAAAGCTTACAAGTCTCACATCTTAACTAAGAAATCCACTAAGAGGAAGAGAAATCTTAGAAAAGATATCGTTACCGATGCTACCAACTCAAAGGTAATGAAGAAGATTTTACCATATCTGTAAGTTTGAATTGTAGAAGGAGGAATTACCGATGGCAAGAATAAAAGGCGGTTTAAATGCAAAGAAGAAACACAATAGAGTCTTAAAGATGGCTAAGGGCTACAGAGGCGCCCGTTCCAAGCAGTACAGGATTGCAAAGCAGTCCGTAATGCGTGCCCTGACCAGCTCCTACGCAGGCAGAAAAGAGAGAAAGAGACAGTTCAGACAGCTGTGGATTGCGCGTATCAACGCTGCAGCACGTATCAACGGCCTGTCCTACAGCAAGTTCATGTACGGCTTAAAGCTGGCTGAGGTTGATTTAAACCGTAAGGTTCTGTCCGATATGGCAATCAACGATGCAGAAGGCTTTGCAAAGCTGGCTGAGCTGGCAAAGTCCAAACTGGCTTAATTAAAAATTATCTGTAAAAAAGAACCCTGTTCTATGGCTGATCATACAGATTCGGCTGTAGGGCAGGTTTTTTTGTGTAAAAATGGAAAACCAAAGTGGACAAGGTCTTTTTGCAGAGGTATAATTTTATATAGAATGTATAAAAATACACACAAAGGAAAAGAAAGCTATGGCACAGAATGTAAAAGACAGTACAGACATGATCCATGGAAGCATCGCCAGATCCATCCTTCTGTTCTCCATCCCTCTGCTGGTTGGAAATTTCTTTCAGCAGCTCTACAATACCGTAGATGCCTATGTGGTTGGAAATTATGTGAATACCAGCGCTCTGGCGGCGGTAGGGGCGTCTACGCCCATTGTGAATATGCTAGTAGGCTTTTTTACCGGCCTGGCAGCAGGTGCGGGAGTGGTGATCTCCCAGTATTACGGAGGCGGCCGGGTGGAGCAGATGCGGCGGGCGATCCACAGCGCCCTGGCGCTTACGGCTATTTTAAGCGTAGTGTTCACAGCTCTGGGGCTTAGTTTTACAAAGCCTCTGCTTCACGCCATCGGCGTGCCGGAAGACGTAATGCCCAATTCGTCCCTTTATCTGTCGATCTATTTCTGGGGAATGGTATTCTCTCTTTTTTACAATATGGGTTCCGGAGTTTTGCGGGCCATCGGTGATTCTAAAAATCCGCTGTTTTATCTCATTGCAGCCAGTCTGGTAAATATTCTTCTGGATTTTTTATTTGTCTGCGGTTTTGGCATGGGAGTAGAGGGGGCTGCCATTGCCACCATTATCGCACAGGCGGTGAGTGCGGCGCTTGTAATGGGAAAGCTTCTTATGACACGGGAAATTTACCGTGTGAATCTGAGAGAGATCTGTTTCGACGGAAAAATGATCCGGCGTATTGTGGACATCGGCCTTCCGGCTGCCATTCAGCAGAGTATTACCTCATTTTCAAACGTAATTGTCCAGTCCTATATTAATCATTTTGGTACGGCAGCCATGGCTGGATACTCTGCCACCCTTCGGGTGGACGGATTTTTGCAGCTTCCCCTTCAGAGTTTTAATATGACGATTACAACTTTTGTTGGGCAGAATATCGGAGCCAGGGAATATAAGCGTGTAAAAAAAGGAATTTTAACCTCCTGGCTTATGTGTTCCGGTATTATTCTGGTGGGCTCTGTGATTATGTGTCTTAAGGCGCCGGCTATTATCGGCGTTTTTACAGAGGATGCGGCTGTGATCGCAGTGGGAAGCAGTATGATCCGTATTTTTGGAAGCGCCTATCTGTTCCTTCCCGTTATTCAGGTTCTCAATGGCGCTCTGCGCGGCGCCGGACGTTCTAAGGTTCCCATGTATTTCATGCTGGGCTGCTTTGTGCTTCTGCGCCAGATTTATCTGATGATTGCCGTTCCTATGACGGAAAATGTTTCCGTTGTCTTTGCAGGCTGGCCCGTGACCTGGGTGGTCTGTGCGGTCGGAATGCTGATTTATTATTTTAAGGTGGATTGGCTGCCGAAAGAGGAGTAGAGAGTAAGGATGAAAAAATTTTAAAATTCACTACCCAAAACAGAGGTTTTAGTGTATAATAAAACACGGTTTAAGATAAAACCGTGTTTTACTGGAGGAATACCCAAGTGGCTGAAGGGTCTGGCTTCGAACACCAGTAGGTCGGCAGTACCGGCGCAAGGGTTCAAATCCCTTTTCCTCCGCTTTCAGTTAACATACCGCTTTCTGCAGGCGTCTGATACCGGCAGAAGGCGGTATGTTTTTTGTATCAAATGCCGGTGGGCTCAGAAGGTACCGGCTACCTCAGAGGGAATGGTAAATTCCACAGCGCCCATATATCCGGGAGCTACCTCGTATTCGTCAAAGGTTATAACCAGGAGGCCGTCGCTGTTAAAATAAAAGCTCTCGTCGCCTGTAAGCTCTTTGAAGTTCAGATCAGGCATATCGGTGTTGTAGAAGTAGCTGACAGAATCGTCCTCTGCCATCTGTTTTTCCATCTGCTCCTTGATATTGGCGGTGATGGAGGCAAGCATTTCCGGCTGGTTCTTGAAGAGATCCTTTAAGGAAATCACCTCTCCGGTGGCCTTGTCTACTGTAAATACCTTGGTGAACTGGGTTCCGCCTGCCATTACCAGCGTGGTATCAATGCGGATGCACAGATAGCGGTCAGTATCAGTTGCAACGCGGTAGGAGGAATTCAGGGAATAATGGCCCTCGCCCTGGGTCTGGGCCAGATCGCGTTCATAGGAAGCGATGAGTTCATTGGCGTATTCTTCAATGGATTTGTTCAAAGCTTCAGGTGCAGCTTCTATCTGCGGAATCTGGACATTGGCTTCAAAGTCATTTGTTTTATTTTCATAGGTCCGGAAGGTTACAACCCTTGCAATGGGACCAATGACCGGGAGCTGCTCCATGGCATTTGCAATATTTGGATTTAAGTTTGTAAGAAGAGTGATGGCGACCATAGCTGCCGCTGCGGTCATACCGGTACGTTTCATCAGTTTCATAAAGATAACTCCTTTCGTCTGGGATTTTTTTGCCTCCTCTTTTCCCTGTGCGATTCCCTTAAGAATCCGCTCTCTGGCTTCATCAGGAACGGGAAGGGCTTCATATTCCTGTCTGAGCTGTTCTAACTGTCTGTATCCGGAAGGTTTTATATCTTTCTGCTCCATAAAGCGTCTCCTTTCATTGTTCGTAAGATTTCTGCAGTTTTTCAGGCTCCATAGTAATTCTCAGTTTTTTTAAGGCCCGGTAAAGACGGGCTTTTACCGTATTCAGATTTTCATCCACAACTCTGGAAATATCTTCCAGCTTCATATCTTCAAAGTACCGCAGCAGGACGACGGTTCTGCTCTTTTCGTCCAGATGGTTCAGCGCGGTTTTGAGATCCAGTTCCTGATATTTGTCCTCCCATGGGATTTCGGGCATTTCCTCTGCCGGGATTTCCTTTTTATTTTTTCTAAGAAGATCCAGGGCTGTATTTACAACGATCCGGTAGATCCAGGTGGAGAGGAAGGCGGTATTTTTTACCTGAGCGCAGTCACGGATGGCCTTGCAGGCACTCTCCTGAACTACATCCAGAGCATCCTCCCGGTTCTGTACATAGCTGTAGGCCAGACGGTAAAAACGCTCATATCCGTCGATCAGTATCTGCTCCGTCTGCTTTGTGATGGGGTTGGTATCCACGCTAAGATCCTCCTTTCTTGGTTTCTGTCTGTTAGACGGCGGGACGGGTGAAAAAGTTGCATTTTAAAATATCAATGATTTATTTTATGTTATAAAGGGGTCTGGAATCAACTGATTTGTAAGTTTTCTGACGGCTCTTATATTGAATTTTCATGCAGGACAGGGTATAATCAGTTTAGCTGATACATTTATAAAGATTCAGGGGTATAGAAATGAATCGCTGTATCCGATAAAACAGGGTAAGGAGAAAGAACGATGATTGAGTGGAAGAATTTTGACAGTCTTGAGTCCTATGAGGCGCTGGCACAGGTAGAGCGCGTCAAGCTTGCAGAGGTGATGGCAGGAGAGAACGGCGCAGCGAGGGTAAAGGAATACAGCGTTCCCATGGCGGCAGGTCTTGCGTATAATTATGCGGCAAAGCAGGTAGACGAAAAGGTGCTTGCAGCATTGGAAAAGCTGGCAAAGGAGGCTCAGCTGACAGAAAAATACAGAGCTTTGTACAATGGAGAGATGATTAATACAGGTGAGAAGCGTCTGGTTCTTCATCAGCTTACCAGAGGACAGCTTGGGGATGCGGTTATGGCAGACGGTG
>CAUCBQ010000103.1 GCA_958441075.1 uncultured Clostridiaceae bacterium
AAACCGGAGCGTCAGGTTATCATTGAGCTTAAACATCTGATTATAAGCCACTCCTTCAAAATGGCTCAGTACGCCTTCCGCATCCTCTACGGTATAAAGGGCCTCCACCTCGCTGCGTCCGGCCCTTCGCGCCTTTCTGTTTTTCCACTCTGCCTCCATCTCCTGAATATGGGCGCTGTCACGGAGCATGATCTGACATAAATCCATGGTAGCGTAGGTGGTAATAACCCGTCCCTTAAAGCCTCTGGCATAGATCCAGGGCAGCAGGCCCGCATGATCAATATGAGCATGCGTAAGAAAAACATAATCAATCTGGCTGTAGCTTACAGGCAGCTCTGCATTAACGTATGGATTATTTCCCTGTTCCATACCGCAGTCGATCAGTACCTTACTGTCTCCTGCCTCAAGAAAATGACAGCTTCCCGTTACTTCATGATTTGCTCCGATAAAGGTTAGTTTCATATGCATTCTCCCCTCTGAAGGTGGTTGAATAAAAAATGTAATCGTCTGTCAACTTGTAGGTATTATACCATATTCTCAGTACGATTGGCACTGTTTATGAAAATTTTATATAATAATGCAAATCATGCCTCCGTTACTGTCGTTGATAATCTTCTGGAGCGTATCCTGAAGCTTCATCTGGCAGTCCTCTGTCATCTGCGCGATCTTGGCCTGAATTCCGTCCTCTACGATCTGTTCAATGGATTTGCCGAAAATGTTGGCGTCCCATACGCCCTCCTCACTTTCACCCGCATTGGATTTGATGTAGGCGATCAGATCTCTGGCCTGCTGCTCACTGCCCACAATAGGTGCAATCTCCGTCTCAATATGGGCCTTAATCAGATTAATCGAGGGCGCCTGAGCTTTCATTTTTACACCGTATTTATTTCCATGGCGTATCACCTGAGGCTCATCCAAAAGAATTTCCTCCCTCTCCGGCATCATAACTCCATATCCCTTGATCCTGGCCTGAGCCAGGGCGTTTTTTACCTTTTCATACTCCTTCTGCATCCGGGCCAGACTGCTTAAGGTCTGCATCAGCTCATATTCTCCCCCAATAGAAAGCCCCACATAGTCGCTGAGGATCTGATAATAATAGCTGTCGTCCATCTCAACTGCAAGATCCACACTGCCGTCTGCCATTTCCATTTTCCGAATTGTCAGGGATTTTATGGCTCCTGATTCGTCCTTCATCTCCCGGATTCTTTCCGCCACATCCTTCATGTGGTCTACCTTCTGCAAAATTTCTTTTGCCGCCTGAATTACCTGGGCTTTCAGCCAGTGGGATGCAGGAAGAATCTCCAGCCACTTGGGGATATGAAAATCCATTTCCGTAACCGGAAATTCCTTTAAAACCCGTTCCAGAATATGGAAAATATCCTCCCTCTTCAGCTGCTCGCAGTTAACCGGAAGCACAGATACCCCATATTCCTCTTCCAGAGCCTTCGCCAGCCGTACCGTTTCCTCCGAATAAGGCTTTACAGAATTTAAAAGGATAATAAAGGGTTTTCCAAGCTTTTTAAGCTCATCCACAGTCTGACGCTCTGCCGCTATGTATCCGGGGCGTTTCAGATCCCCTATGCTTCCATCGGTAGTCACTACAATACCGATGGTTGAATGGTCTCCGATCACCTTTCTTGTTCCAAGCTCTGCCGCCTGGGTAAAGGGAATTTCATGGTCAAACCAGGGGGTCTTTACCAGCCGTTCCTCCTCATTTTCCACATGGCCCGCAGCGCCCTCTACCATAAAGCCCACACAGTCAATCAGGCGTACCCTGGCTTCAATCCCATCCTCCAGGGAAATTTTTGCCGCCTCTTTTGGAATAAACTTTGGTTCTGTGGTCATAATCGTCTTTCCTGCAGCACTCTGAGGAAGTTCATCCCTGCTGATCGCACGGAGGTTTTCATCCTCCATGGCCGGCAGCACCAGAAGCTCCATAAAGCGCTTGATAAAAGTGGATTTTCCCGTTCGTACCGGTCCCACTACGCCAATATATATCTCTCCTCCGGTTCTGGCTTCAATATCCCTGTATACATTAAAATTGTCCATAAAAATACCCCCTTGCATGTTTTTATAATATATGCACAGGGGGTTCACTTGTATTACTCGCTTAAGTATGCCTTCTTTACCTGATCATTATTCATCAGCTCTTTTGCATCACCAGAAAGGACAATGCTTCCTGTTTCCAGGACGTATGCCTTATCCGCAATAGACAGCGCCTTTTTCGCATTCTGCTCCACTAAAAGAACCGTGGTTCCATCCTCGTTGATCTTCTGTATAATGTCAAATATCTCATTTACATAGATAGGAGAAAGTCCCATGGACGGCTCATCCAGAACAATCATTCTGGGATGGCTCATAAGAGCGCGGCCCATGGCAAGCATCTGCTGCTCACCTCCGGAAAGAGTGCCTGCAAGCTGATTTTTTCTCTCCTCCAGACGTGGAAAACGCTTATAGATCATCTTTAAGGTTTCTTCCATCTCATTTTTATCCTTACGGGTATAAGCTCCCATTTTCAGGTTCTGAAGCACCGTCAGGGTGGCAAATACCCGCCGTCCCTCAGGCACATGAGCAATTCCCATGCTCACCAGCTTATAACCTGGCACGCGGGTAATATCCGTTCCCTCATAGATGATTTTTCCCGCCTTGGCACTTAAAAGGCCCGTAACAGTATGCAGCGTCGTGGTCTTTCCCGCACCGTTGGCGCCGATTAAAGCCACAATTTCTCCCTGGTCTACATCAAAGGAGATTCCTTTTAAAGCCTGAATTACACCGTAGTATACCTCCAGGTCTCTGACTTCAAGCATAGCCATAATATCCTCTCCTCCTATTCACCAAGATATGCTTTTACTACTTCCGGATCGTGAAGCACCTCGCTGGTAGGGCCTTCTCTTAACACCTGTCCGAAATTCAGCACTGTAAGCTTCTCGCAGATACCGCTTACCAGCTTCATATCATGCTCAATAAGCAGGATGGTCATATCAAAGGTATCTCTCACAAAACGGATGGTATCCATCAGCTCTGCTGTCTCATTGGGATTCATACCCGCTGCAGGCTCATCCAGAAGGAGAAGCTTTGGCTCTGTAGCCAGAGCTCTGGCAATCTCCAGCTTTCTCTGCTTTCCATAGGGAAGGTTGGAGGCTTTAAAATCGCACTCACCAGCCAGTCCGAATACGTCCAGAAGACGCATGGCTTCTTCATCCATCTCCTTCTCCACCTTATGGTATCTTGGAAGACGGAAAATCCCTTCCAGAGTCGAATACCGATGATGGTTGTGAAGGCCCGCCTTTACATTGTCAAGCACAGACATATCCTTAAACAGACGGATATTCTGGAAGGTTCTGGCAATTCCATCCTGATTGATCTGAATGGTGCTTCTGCCGGTGATATTTTTCCCATCCAGAACAATGCTTCCCGCATTGGGCTTATAAACACCCGTAAGAAGGTTAAATACTGTAGTTTTTCCTGCTCCATTCGGACCGATCAGACCGTAGAGCTGTCCCTTTTCAATATCAATATGAAAACCGTCAACGGCCTTAAGGCCGCCGAAGGAAATGCTTAAATTCTTTACTTCCAGCAGTGCCATTACGCCGCCTCCTTCTCTTTCTTTCTGAAATTCTGAGCAATCCGCTCTCTGATTACCACAAACTGAGGTGCGGAGTTAAAGAGCATGGCAAGGATCAGCACAATGGCATACATCAGCATACGATAATTGCTCAGCCCTCTCAAAAGCTCCGGAAGCATATACAGGACAACCGCAGCGATGACAGAACCGCGGATATTTCCGATTCCGCCCAAAACCACATAGACAAGAATCATAATGGACATATTGTAGCCAAAGTTCTTTGGCAGGGCTGTTAGGGTTGTCAGATTATGGGCATAGAGCACTCCTGCCACGCCTGCCAGAGCTGCTGATACGGAAAATGCCAGCAGCTTGTATTTTGTAATATTAATACCGATGGACTCAGCCGCAATCCGGTTGTCACGGATTGCCATAATAGCCCGTCCGGTACGGGAATTTATGATATTCATAACAACAAACAGGGTAATGAGTACCAGAACAACACCTATGGTAAAATTAGCCGCCTGGGGAGTTCCCGTAATACCCTGGGCGCCCTTGATCAGCACCTCTCCGTCCGGAGCCAGTCCTAAAGAAAGAGAGTCCTTCAGGGAAAAATGAAAGCCTGCGCTGTCCCTGCCCAGATAAACAGCATTTACAAGATTTTTAATAATCTCTCCAAAAGCCAGTGTCACGATTGCCAGATAATCACCCTTTAAACGCAGTACCGGAATACCGATGAGGATTCCGAAAACTGCCGCTGCCGCTGCTCCTATGAAAACTGCAATCACAAGAGAAAGCGTGGGGTCAATGGAGCCCTTCATACACTTGGAAAAAAGAGCGCCCGCAAAAGCGCCCACACACATAAATCCTGCATGGCCCAGACTCAGTTCTCCCAGAATGCCTACGGTCAGATTCAGTGAAACCGCCATAATAACATAAATGCAAAATGGCACCAGAAGTCCCTTAACCAGGCTGGAAACATGGCCGCCGCTGATCATAAACTGCATAATCAGATAGGCTGCAATCACCATACAATAGGTGATCATATTATTGATGAATATTTTTTTCTTTGCTGTGCTTTTCATACCGGTACACCTACACTTTCTCTCTGATCTGCTTTCCAAGGATGCCCGTTGGCTTCACAAGCAGTACAATAATCAGAACAGAGAACACAATCGCATCTGACAGCTGGGAAGAAATATATGCCTTTGACAGAATTTCAATTACTCCCAGAAGGATTCCTCCGATAAATGCTCCCGGTATGGAGCCGATACCGCCGAATACGGCAGCCACGAAGGCCTTAATACCGGGCATGGAACCAGTGTAAGGCGTCAGGGACGGATAAGCAGAGCATAAAAGCACGCCTGCGATGGCTGCAAGTGCAGAACCGATGGCAAAGGTCAGGGCAATGGTTCCGTTTACGTTAATACCCATAAGGGTAGCTGCGCCCTTATCCTCAGATACAGCCAGCATGGCCTGTCCTGCCTTGGAACGGTTAATGAAAGCAACAAGGCCCGCCATAATGATAATACAGGTTACGATCGTAACAATGGTTTCTCCCGTAATCGTCAGCTGTCCATCTGCCAGACGCAGGGCCGGAAGGGTTACTACGGACTTAAATGATTTGGTATCCGCTCCAAAAAATAAAAGCGCCAGGTTCTGAAGCAGGTAGCTGACGCCGATAGCTGTAATCAGAACCGCCAGCGGGGAAGCCGCGCGAAGAGGCTTATATGCCACCCTTTCGATCACAACGCCCAGAACTGTGCACACTACAACTGCTAAAAGCACACCCACCAGAGGCGGAAGCCCCATGGAGCCTGTTGCCACGAATACCACATAGCTTCCGATCATTATAACATCGCCATGAGCAAAATTCAGCATCTTGGCGATTCCATATACCATGGTATACCCAAGGGCTATGATTGCGTATACGCTGCCCAGGCTGACGCCGTTGATCAAATAGTTAACAAAGCTCATTATAAACACCTCTTCTATGGTTTACTACGGATAAGAGGGCTGTCTTGCGACACCCCTCTTTCGGGTCTTTCGTTATATACGGATTATTCCATGGCTGCATATGCGCCGTTTACGATTTTAACTGCCTTTGGCTCCTTGTGAGGCTCTCCATCCTCTGTCCAGGTCATACCAACACCGGTAAGGCCGTCTAATTTGATATTCAGCATGGAAGTCTTCATCGCCTCACACAGATCGCTGACAGACATATCCGGAGTTGCCTTTGCATCCTCAATTGCTGCCTTTACCGCATAAACTGCATCATAGGCATCTGCTGCAAACTGGATCGGTGTCTCGCCGTATGCTTCCTCATATGCCTTTACAAACTGCACGGTCAGGTCATCTGTTGCATCTGCCGCAAATGGAGTTAACAGCATCAGGCCCTCTGCCAGACTGGTATCAAAGCCCTCTACCTGAAGGATACCATCCATACCGTCTACACCAAAGAACAGAGGAGCAAAGCCCATGGTATTGGCCTGCTGAAGAATCAGAGAAGCCTCTGTGTAATAGATGGGAAGAAATACCATCTCAGCACCTGCGTCCTTTGCCTTCTGAAGCTGTGTGGAGAAGTCCTTATTACTGTCAGCTGTAAATGCTTCTGACGCTACAATCTCAATTCCCTGAGCAGGAGCCTCCTGAGCAAATTTCTCATACACACCGCTGGAATATACATCAGAGCTGTCGTAGATTACCGCAATTTTGGAAGCAAGCTTATGCTCTCCAATGTAGGTTGCAGAAGCAGCTCCCTGATCCGGATCAGAGTAGCAGATACGGAATACATTGGGATTAGCCGCACACTCAACTACGGAACCGGATGGCGTAATCTGGAACATATTATCTGCTGCGGACTTATCTGCCACTGCCAGACAGGGAGCTGATGTAGTGGTCCCCACCAGTACCTGCATTCCCCAGTCCTTCAAAGTATTATACGCATTTACGCTCTTTTCGGCATCATGCTCGTCATCCTGGAACTGGAACTCAATCTGACAGCCATTGATACCGCCTGCCGCATTGATCTCGTTCACAGCCAGCTCTGTACCATGCTGTACAGCCATTCCATATACAGCCGCTCCGCCTGTGATGGGGCCAATACCGCCGATCTTAAACACAGCAGCTCCGCTACCGCCCTCAGACTTTGCCTCCGCAGAAGCAGAACTGCCCTCAGCCTTTGTCTCAGCTGTAGAACCGGAACCTCCGCAGGCAGTTAATGATACCGCCATAGCTGCTGCAAGTCCTGCACATAAAAGTCTCTTTTTCATAATATCCTCCTCCTGTGGCGTGTGATACAATTCCGGGGGCACTTCCGTCCGAAACCATCCTGCCTACTGCATAATTATAATACTCTGCTGTATTAAAGCTTTCTTACGATTATAAGAATTTAACCCTGTATTGTCAACCCTTTTCCCTGATCCCTGCTATACCGAAAAGTTATTCCTGCCATTCCAGCACGGCATTCTCTGCTCTCCGGTCCCTGAGCATCAGGTCGTACAGGGCGTCTCTGGCGGCCTTTCCCTCAAAAAGCACCGCATTTACCTGCTCTACAATAGGCATGGACACCTGATATTTCTGTGAAAGGGCCCTGGCAGCTCTGGCAGAATACACGCCCTCTACCACCATTTTCACCTCTTTCATAGCTTCATCCATAGTATAGCCCTTACCGATCAGAATACCAGCTCTGCGGTTCCGGCTGTGCATACTGGCACAGGTGACAATCAGATCTCCGATTCCTGTCAGACCGGAAAAGGTCTCCTGTTTTCCGCCCATAGCCGTTCCAAGCCTCGTAATCTCCGCAATGCCTCTGGTAATCAGGGC
>CAUCBQ010000104.1 GCA_958441075.1 uncultured Clostridiaceae bacterium
TGAGGACTGGACCATTTATCAGCAGATCACAATTATTGACGGATCAACCTTTGATCTCTATGTTCAGAATATGAAGCCCCTTCTGGGAGCCATGCTCCGTGGCTCAGAGCTTGTTATTATGAACCGCTGCGACGGGATTCCGGATGAAAAGCTTACCGCCTACCGCCGGTCTATCCGGGCTATGAGCAGGGACAGCGAGATTGTGCTGGAGGATGCAGAGGGTGAGATTGAACAGGCTACTCTTGAGGAAGATCTTCCCTATGACATTAATGCGGATGTAATCGAGATCAAACCGGAGGATTACGGAATCTGGTATATTGACTGTATGGATCAGCCGGAGCGGTATAAGGGGAAAACGGTAGAGTTTACCGCCATGGTATTAAAATCTCCCAAATTTCCCAAAGGGCAGTTTGTTCCCGGCCGTATGGCTATGACCTGCTGTGAGGCCGACATGACGTTTCTCGGCTTTATGTGCAAATGGAAGGATGCAGAAAAATACCGCACGAAGCAGTGGGTAAAGGTTCGGGCCAAGGTGGGAATTGAATATCAGAAGGATTACCACGGCGAAGGACCGGTTCTTTACGGTGAAAATGTAGAACCGGCTGCAGAGATCAAGGACGTTGTGCAGTTTTAAAAGAGTAAATGAGGGTACTGGCTCAGAAGGCCGGTATCCTCATATTTTATATATAAAGATGGTATGGTAAAGAGGAAGCAGAATGTCCGGCAAGATTGTATATGGTCTGGCTCTTTCCGGGGGAGGGGCCAGGGGAGCTGCCCATGTAGGCGTAATAAAGGCATTGGAAGAGGGAGATCTGAAACCCTCCTGGATTGCCGGAACCAGCGCAGGAGCACTGGCAGCCGGATTGTACGCCTGCGGAATGGATTCTTCCAAACTGGAAGCAGTAACAGGTTATCTGGCCCGCAGAGGGAGGTTCTATCTCGATCCTCAATATGGGGCGTTGGCAGCTTTTATTCCGGGGCTGTTTTTAGGGCGCTTTATTACGCTTACAGGGCTTTTAAAGGGAAACCGCCTTCTGGCGTATTTTCACAGCCTGACAGAGGGCAGAAATCTGGATGAGGCCCTTCTTCCTTTTGTCATTCCGGCAGTCGACTTAAATTCCGGCGATACCATAGCATTTACCAATGTGGCACATCCCCGGAAGGCGTCTCATGTGCAGTGGGAATGGGAAGGCCGGATTTGCCAGGCTATGATAGCAAGCGCCAGCTTTCCGGGAGTTTTTGCACCCAGACAGCAGGGAAAACGTCTGCTGGTAGATGGGGGAGTGGCAGCCAGTCTTCCGGTGAAGCTTTTAAGAAAGGCCGGAGCCGGCCCGGTTTTAGCAGTGGATGTGGGAAGTGTTTATGAACCGCCTTCCGATGCCGCCATTACAGAGGTTTTGACCCATTCCTTTTCCATTATGAGCAGACGCTTAAAAGAATGCGGTTCACGGGGAGAAGACGTTTTGTTAACACCGCCTCAGCCGGCCGGAGCCGGCCTTCTTACCTTTGATACCATGGAAGCCTCTGTAAAAATGGCATATGAATATACCAGAAGAAAAATGCCTGCCATCCGAAAGGGACTTCAGATGGCAGACCATTATATCAGCTGATGGTGATTACATAATCATTTCCCCGCATTTCTACGGAAGCCTCTCTATGATATTCATGGGCCAGCTTTAAAAGATTATCTCTGGTGTGTGCGGCGTCTGACAGCACAGCCAGAGGCTCCTTTGGGGCGGCGTCCATTTCATCCATTACAATTAAAACCGGTTCCGGGCATGAGAGCCCCCGTACGTCTATTTCCTTCATAATTTCCTTCTCCTTTTTGAATTATTTTTTTGTTTTTCTCATACAGGAAGCTGCCACGATAAAAAGTACGATAATACATACGATACACATGGTCCGTCCTGCAGGCGTGGTTCCGGTTCCGCTGGAAGCCAGGCCAAAGTTGTGGCAGAAGGCTGCTCCAACCAGCATGCCAAGTACATTTACAGCAGCGTCAGCGGAACCCTGTCCTGCCAGAATCAGCTGGCGCAGCGGACAGCCTCCGGCTAAAACGGCTGCAAAGCCTACAGTATAGGTTCCAAGGATATTCCAGAGGGTTTCTGCATGAGCGATAGGCTGTCCCTCAAATCCCGGCTTAAAATTACCTGATACCAGGTTGTAGACCAGCATTACCCCAAAGAGTCCGGCAATTACGCTTAAAAGATCAAAGTTTTTCATCAGGATCACATCACGGATACCGCCTGCAAAACAGGCTCTCGCCTTCTGAGCGGCAGCGCCGAAGATCAGACCGGCTGCCAGAGATACCAGAATAGGGGCGTGAAGGCTTCCGGGTCCTTCTGTACTGGCTGCAAAAAGAGGTGTGATAATGCTTAAAATCAGAAGAGCCAGAAAGACAGCCGGCAGTATGTAGCCATTTTCTTTTTTTGTATCATAGGACCGTCCCAGACTGAAGCCCTTTTTCAAAAAGATACAGCCGGTTCCCACACCCAGCACAAAACCGATCAGTCCCATATAGGCATTCAAATCTCCGGCTGCCATACGGATTACCATACGCAATGGACATCCCAGGAAAACCAGAGCGCCGATCATGGTGATAATTCCCAGAAGAAAGCGGATCATGGGAGAAGAACCGGCAGTGGAGCGGTATTCGCCCGTAGCCATGGATATGATAAAAGCTCCGGCTACCAGACCTGCGATTTCAGGACGCATATATTGTACGATGGGTGCGGTGTGCAGCTTGGCAGCGCCCGCAATGTCGCGGATAAAGCAGGCAATACAGAATGCCATATTTCCGGGATTACCCGTAATAGCCAGCCATACGGCTACAGCTCCTAACAGGCCGCCCCATAGAAGCAGCCCTTTTTTTGAACCAAGTGTTTCTTTCATTTCATTCCCTCCAAACGTTGTATTTAAGAAAGAATAACGCAAGCAATAAAAAACGGCCTGACCACTCTGGGACGGTGGTCGGGCCGGCTTTTCTGAAAAAATAGAAAGCTCCAACTGCGTATTTCTTTCTCTGTACAGATTGTATCATTAACAAAAGATAAGGTCAACTGTTTTTTGTATAATTTTTCCAGTCAATGTTCCAGTACTCATAAAAAAATTTTTAAAGAACTGGACACACTGTGGGTTTTGTGCTAAACTAACATAGTTGTGAGTAAGACAGATGGCCGCTGCTGCGATACCGAGAGGCCGCAGGAGAGGAAAGTCCGGGCTTCACAGGGCAGAGTGCCAGATAACGTCTGGCGGAGGTGACTCCAGGGACAGTGCAACAGAAATATACCGCCGGTCTGTGAATGCAGGCAGGTAAGGGTGGAAGGGCAGTGTAAGAGACTACCGCCCGGCTGGTAACAGGCGGGGCACATGTAAACCCCATTCGAAGCAAGACCAAACAGGAAGCATATGGCGGCCCGTCAGCTTCCGGGTAGGTTGCTTGAGACTGCTGGCGACAGCAGTTCTAGATAGATGGCCATCCAACGACATAACCCGGCTTATCGTTTTGCTCACACTTTGAGAGATCATCCGAGAGGAAAGGCGCATATCTGCGGCTTTCGGACAGATGGTCTTTTTTGTTTTCAAAAGAACATAAAACCGGGAGGCCCCGAACTCGGAACCTCCCGGTTTTACATACAGGTTTATATTACTCTACAGTCTTTAAATCAAACCCAAAGTAATTTACAGCATTGTTATAGCAGATACCCTTTACGATGGTCTCTAAGGACTTCATATCTGCAGGATACTCGCCGTTGTCTACCCAGCCGCCGATAAGCTCGCACATAATGCGGCGGAAATACTCGTGTCTGGTGTAAGACAGGAAGCTTCTGGAGTCGGTCAGCATACCGATGAAGTTTCCAAGGCAGCCCAGATTTCCAAGAGAGATCATCTGCTCTGTCATGCCGGTCTTGTGATCGTTGAACCACCATGCGGAACCCTGCTGAATTTTGCCCGGGAACTTCTCCTGGAAGCAGCCAAGGATGGTGCCGATGGAGGCGTTGTCATTTGGATTCAGGGAATAGATGATAGTCTTTGGAATCTCATTGGTAGCGCTTAAGGCATTTAAGAAGTCAGCCATCTGTGCGCTGGGAGCATAGTTGTTGATGCAGTCAAAGCCGGTGTCAGGGCCAAGCTGCTCAAACATATAGGCGTTGTTGTCGCGCTTACAGCCGTAGTGAAGCTGCATGATCCATCCCATTTTATTGTATTCCCTTGCAACAAACAGCATAAACTCGGTCTTGTACTTTAACTCCTCCTCGCGGGAAACAGCCTCTCCCTTTAAGCCCTTTGCGATGATGGCGTCTACCTCTGCCTCAGAAGCAGGAGCATACATTACATACTCAAGAGCATGGTCAGATACGCAGCACTTCATGGAATTAAAGAAGTCCATACGGTTCTTTAAAGCTTCTTTTAAGGATGCGAAATCTTTGATTTCAACGCCGCTTACTTCGGACAGCTGCCTGATATACGCCGCATAGGTTGGTTTTTCCACATTCATGGCCTTGTCAGGTCTCCATGCAGGAAGAACCTGTACCTCAAAGGAGGTATCCTCAGCCAGCTTTTTGTGGTATTCCAGAGAATCAACAGGATCATCGGTGGTACAGATTAAGGTTACGTTGGACTGTCTGATCAGGTTGCGTACCGTCATGGAATCCTCCTGCAGCTTTGCATTGCACAGATTCCATACTTCCTCAGCTGTATCGCCGTTTAAGTAGCCCTCATAGCCGAAGTATCTTCTTAATTCAAGATGGCTCCAGTGGTACAGAGGGTTGCCGATCAGTTTTGGAAGGGTCTCGGCCCAGGCCTGGAATTTCTCTCTGTCAGTAGCGTCGCCGGTGATGTATTTTTCATCAACGCCGTTGGAACGCATCTGACGCCATTTGTAGTGGTCGCCTCCCAGCCATACCTGAGTAATGTTGTCAAATTTGCGGTCCTCGCAGATTTCCTGAGGATTGATATGGCAGTGGTAGTCCAGGATAGGCATGGTCTCAGCGTAGTCATGATAGAGCTTCTGAGCCATTTCAGTGGATAATAAGAAATCCTTGTCTAAAAACTGTTTCATTTTAGTAGAGCCTCCTTAAATGTTAAAAGTTTGTGGTGTTTCTTTTTATAAGATCAGAAGCGATCGTAGTCCGGCTGGGCACAGATTCGCCGCTGAAAACTCCCATAAGTGCATTTACTGTGGTTGTGCATAGTGTTTCCACCTTGCTGTCGATGGAGGTGATCTCAGGGTCCGTACAGCGGGATAAAAGAGAATTATTATAGCCGATGACACTGAGCTGGTCCGGAACGGAAATGCCTTTGGCATGAGCGTATTTAACTGCACCGACTGCCAGGGAATCGTCCGAAGTTACGACTGCATCAAAGTCAAGGCCCTGTTCTGACAGTCTCAGGAGCAGGTCTCTGGCATCCTCAAGGTTCTTGGGACACTGATGTATCAGCTCCTCCCGTACGGAAAGGCCGCAGGAAGTAAGGGCTGCTTTATATCCGTCCATCTTGTTCAGGCCACTGTAGGAATAGCTGGTGTACAGATAAAGAATCCGTCTGCTTCCGGAACGGATCAGCCGGGAAACTGCGTCATATACCGCAGAATAATCATCACAGACTGTGCTGTAGATATTCTCCCCCTCCAGATAGCCGTTTACGAGCATAATGGGGATCTCGCCGGCTGCCTTTAAGATATAATCATTATCCTTTGGACGCAGCTCTACAAATTTTGAACCGGCCAGAATAATGGCGTCCACACGCTTGGAGCGCAGCAGATTAAAATACTTCTGCTTAACTTTTAGATCATAACCGGTACAGCAAAGAATGGAATCGTAGTTATGACTGCGAAGTTCCCGTTCCAGATAATAGATGGCGCCGGCCAGATAGGGATCTGAAGAGTCGGAACACATGATCCCGATGGTCTGCATGGTGTCAAGCCCCAGGCCTCTGGCAAATACATTGGGCGTATAGCCCAGCTCGTCCATGACCTTAAGAACCTTCTCGCGGGTGCGTTCGCTGACATTGGGATTGCCGTTTAATACACGGGAAACCGTGGCAATGGATACTCCGGCATGTTTTGATACATCATATATATTCATATATGGAACAACCTCACATTCTGTAAGCGCTTACAAGCTGACTTTATTATACATTTTTTCAGTAAATATTGCAAGAGTTTTCTATTTTTTTATTGACTTCTTACGGGAAAGTAGATAAAATGAATGTAAGCACTTACATAGACCTGACAGGCATCCCCAAAACCGTCAGGCCGGAGAGTACCAATAAAGAACAGGAGAATGTAAAGATCATGCAGGACATTGTAAAGATCAATCAGAATGACAACGTTGCCGTTGCACTGCGTCCTTTAAATAAGGGAGAGGTACTGCAGGTGGCAGAAACCGCAGTGACCCTTATGGAAGATATTCCTCAGGGCCATAAGTTTGCGCTGAGAGCGGTAAAAAACGGTGAGGAAGTGATAAAGTACGGCTTTCGCATCGGTTTTGCAAAGGAGGATATTCAGCCGGGACAGTGGGTTCACGTTCACAATGTAAAGACTGCCCTTGGAGATGTCCTTACTTACGATTATGAGCCTGAGGGACATCAGGACGTGGAGCCTGCCGAGCACGTTTATTTTGAAGGCTATCGCAGAGCTGACGGAAAAGCCGGTATCCGCAATGAAATCTGGATCATTCCCACAGTAGGCTGTGTCAATTCCATTGCAAAGGCTCTGGAAACCGCTGCAAAGAAGTTCGTGGGCGGCAATGTAGAAGATGTGATCGCATTCCAGCATCCATATGGCTGCTCACAGATGGGAGATGATCAGGAAAATACCCGCAAGGTTCTGGCAGATATGATTCACCATCCCAATGCAGGAGGTGTGCTTGTTCTGGGACTGGGCTGCGAAAACAGCAATATCCCTGTGCTCATGGATTATATCGGAGAGTACGATGAGCAGAGAGTGAAGTTCCTTCAGTGTCAGGATGTGGAGGACGAGATGGAAGAAGCCATGAAGCTCATCGGAGAGCTGGCAGCCTATGCCGGAGCATTTTCCAGAGAGAAGATTGATGCCAGCGAGCTGATCATCGGCATGAAATGCGGCGGCTCTGACGGACTTTCCGGCATTACGGCCAATCCGGTAGTAGGGGCATTTTCCGATCTTTTAGTAAGCAAGGGCGGTACAACGATTCTGACCGAGGTTCCTGAGATGTTCGGCGCTGAGACCCTTCTGATGAACCGTTGTGAAACTCCGGAGCTGTTTGATAAGACGGTAGACCTGATTAACAATTTTAAAAATTATTTCACCAGCCACAACCAGACTATTTACGAAAATCCATCTCCGGGCAACA
>CAUCBQ010000105.1 GCA_958441075.1 uncultured Clostridiaceae bacterium
ATGCCATGGCTGTGCTGGAAGTCAATACCTCCATGGGCCTGATCGTAGCGGCTCCCACTGCAGGCTCATCAGGAATCGTCCCCGGAGTAGTGCTTTCTTTAAAGGAAGAGCATGGATTTTCTGACCGTCAGGCTGCTGACGCCCTGTTTAATGCCGGGGCCATCGGCTATCTTGCCATGCGCAATGCCACTGTAGCAGGAGCCGTAGGCGGCTGTCAGGCCGAGGTCGGCGTAGCCTCTGCTATGGCTGCCTCTGCTGCTGTGGAGCTTATGGGAGGCTCCCCCCGCCAGTGTCTCTATGCTGCCAGCACAGTTCTTATGAATATGCTTGGACTGGTCTGCGATCCGGTAGGCGGACTTGTAGAATATCCCTGCCAGATGAGAAATGCCTCCGGTGTTGCAAATGCCATGATTGCCGCCGAGCTGGCACTGGCCGGAATTGTCCAGCTGATTCCCTTTGACGAAATGCTGGATGCCATGTATACCGTGGGAAAAAAGCTTCCGGGAGAGCTGCGCGAAACTGCCATGGGAGGCTGCGCCGTAACGCCTACAGGCTGCCAGTACAGAAGCTGCGGCGGATGCTGCTCTTAACAGGCTCAGGGGCCTGACGTTCTCAAAAAGGCTCTATGCCCCGGAATCCTCCTCAATCCATACAAGCTGTTTTAAGGGGATCTGTCTTCCATCTTCAAGGGTCAGAATCCCCTGAACCGTATCCAGCTTTTTTACGTTTCCCACAGCTGTTTCATAAGCTCCCCCGGCCTTTCTCTCATCCGGCTTAAACCATGTAAGAGAAACACGGGGCCTCTTTAAAAGGTGCTGACGGATCTGTCTGAGTCTTTTATCCAGCCTGTCCTCTTCCCCCTCATCCAGCTCTCTTTCCCTGTCCGTCAGTCTGGCAGTCTCCTTTACCGCCCCTTCAAAGCCGCTCAATGCAGCAAAGGGTGAAAACTGAGCTGCCCGGTCATGGAGAGACATGGATGGATGAACAGAGGATACATGATGGGGGAGAGAAATGATATCGTCATAAGCATGGGACAAAGCTTTTCTGCCCTGCCCCCTTCCCGCCGGATTTCCCCACTCTCTTCCTGCCTCCATGCTTTCCCTGACCCGGCGCTCCCACTGTTCATCCGGAACCATATGAAAACGGCTGTTTCTTCCACTCACGCCTTATGCCCTCCAATCTGACTGTTTCTCTCTCTGGCAGTCGCTCCCTCTTCCAGATTCATCCCCTTTAAAATTGCATTTTTCCCAAATCTTTTCCGAATATCCACCATGGCCTGCTGCATCTTTTTTTCCCGCTCCAGCGCCTCTTTTTCCTTTTTCTTCTGCTCCTCCAAAACCGCATAATCCGTAAACAGATCCAGCTGTTCATAGACCTCTTCTTTTTTTATCTCCCCCTCAGGCACGGCCCGTCCGGCTGTCACATAGAGCCTGCGGATCAAAAGGCCCGGATCTGTAATCCGGTCAAAAAGGGCTGCACAGGCTTCCCTGAGTTTTCTTGCAGAAGAAGTAGGCTGTTCCAGATTTCGGGTACCGTGGGCGTGTTTTGGAATCGGACGTCCATACCGGTCTTTTGCCACCTCTCCCTGGTAGGCTTCTCTTCGGGAAGGATCGGTCAGATTTTCCCTGTCGTATCCCACCGTAAGAACCACCTGATCCGTAACCATTCCCTTTTCCACCAGATCCAGCGCCAGCTGATCTGCCATTTCCTTCACAATCAGCCTGGCCTGATCCCAGGAGGAGGGGCAGCGCAGCACCTGACCGGAACAAAGACTGTTTGTCTGGGGCTTATAGGACTTGATATCCTTAATCGTACATGGCTCCCACCCCCAGGCGTGGTCGATCAAAAGCTCTGCATTGACCCCAAAGAGCCGGTACAGCAGCTCCTCATTGTGGGCCTCTCCCGTTTTTCCCAGAGAGCATCTTGCAACATCTCCCATGGTATACATTCCGTTTTCTTCCAGTTTGCGGGCATAGCCCTTTCCCACCCGCCAGAAATCCGTCAGAGGACGGTGATCCCACAACAGTCTGCGGTATGACATCTCATCCAGCTGGGCAATCCGCACTCCGTCCTGATCCGGCGGCACATGCTTTGCAACAATATCCAGCGCCGCCTTGCACAGATACAGATTGGGAGCAATTCCTCCAGCTGCCGTTATGCCGGTCTGAGCCAGCACATCCCGGATGATCCGTCCTGCCAGCTGGGCCGGAGTCAGCCCGTAGATTTCCAGGTACTGGGTTACATCCATAAACACTTCGTCAATGGAATACACATGGATGTCCTCAGGCGCAATATATTTCAGGTAAATATTGTAGATCCGGGTGCTCCATTTCATATATTCTGCCATCCGCGGCGGAGCTGTAATATACGAAAGCGCCAGAGACGGGTCTGCTTTCAGCGCCTCATCATCCCATGATTCTCCTGAAAATCTCCTTCCCGGAGCCTTATATCTGCGCAGGGCATTTACTTCCTTTACCCTCTTCACTACCTCAAAAAGCCTGGCCCTCCCTGAAATACCGTGAGCTTTAAGAGAAGGAGAAACTGCCAGACAGATAGTCTTTTCCGTGCGGCTTAAATCTGCCACAACCAGATTGGTCTTTAATGGGTCCAGCCCCCGCTCCACACACTCTACGGAGGCATAGAAGGATTTTAAGTCAATAGCTATATACGTATGATTTTGCTGTGAACCGGACAATGGCAAGACCTCCTTTTTCACTATCATACCATATTTCTGCAAAATAATCCCGCAAAAATCCGGAGTCCTGCAAACCTGATTTTTACGGGATCATATCTTTTTATGTATTCTGAACGGATATTCCTCCGCCCAGACTTTTCTCAATTTTCTTAATCACATACAGGTAGGAGATGCCTGTAAACAGTCCGGCTCCCACCCAGGCGGCAGGGTCGCAGGCACAGGCCAGCCAGTAGCTGTGAATATCCATTGCAATCACCGCTACGATCAGGCGGGCAGCCAGTTCTACCACTCCGCCCATCATGGGAAGAAATCCGTAGCCGCAGCCCTGCATTGTATTCCGAAAGATAAAAATCGTGCATAAGGGAACATAAAACAGGGTACAGATGGTCGTATAGGTTCTGGCCCAGGGCATCATAGCAGCCATATCTACCTCTCCTGAGAAGAACAGACCCAGACTTGGTCCCAGAGCGGCAGATACAATCACGGCGGATAAAATGGAATAAATAATCTCAATCGTCAATGCCGCCCGAACGCCCTGACGAATGCGGACCGCATCACCCTTCCCGTAATTCTGACCGCTGTATACTGCCATGGTCTGTCCCATAGCTACCATTCCCTGCGTCAGCAGACCATGGATCTTGCCTGCCGCCGTATAGGCGGCTACCGCCTCAGAACCAAACAGATTAATTGCGGACTGCATCACCATAGTGCCGGAGGAGGTAATGGCAAACTGTAATGCCATGGGGATTCCCGTTGCCAGCTGATAGCGGGTATCTCCCCGGTGAAATCTCCAGTGGCGCTTCTCCGGCATAAGAGACGGCACCCTCTTATGGATATAAACCGCACACAGCAGGGCAGAAATCGCCTGGGACAGATTGGTCGCCCATGCGGCTCCGGCTACTCCCATTTTAAAGCTGATAATAAGGAGCAGATCCAGAACCACATTTAAACAGGCAGACAGCACCAGAAAAACCAGAGGCATACGGCTGTTTCCCACTGCCCTCAGATATGAGGAAAACAGGTTGTAAAATACATTTTCCACCATGCCCAGACTGATCAGGGAAATGTATTCATATGCCTGATCGAAAATATTTTCCGGCGTATTCATCAGACGCAGCAGCGGGCGCATAAAGAAAAGGCTGGCTGCCGTAAAGCCTGCGGCTCCGATCAGAGAAAGCAGAACTCCGTTTGATACGCTCTGCTTTACCCCGTCCAGCTTTTTCGCCCCATAGCGCTGGGAGGTCAGTACCGCAAAACCGGCTGTAATCCCCTGGGCAAAGCCGTTTAATAAAAACATAACCGTTCCCGTTGATCCTACCGCTGCCAGCGCATCCGCACCCACATAGCGCCCCACAATAATGGTATCAGCCATGTTGTAAAGCTGCTGGAAGATATTCCCAATCGCAAGCGGCAGCGTAAACATGATCAGCACCCGAAAAGGGCTTCCTTTTGTCATATCCTGTTCCATTTCAGAGTTCCTTTCCATTCCTACTGATTTCAGTTATGACATTGTAGCACAGGAATGAACCATTGTCACATATCAAATTAAACGAAATTTATTTTTTATAACTCCAAAATCCGTAATCTCATACAATTCCGATCCCGCACCCTAAAAACGGCCTGCCGCTTCCAAAATCAGCTTCCCAATGGTCATTCCCATCCAAGCAGCTACAAAGACAAGGCTACCTGCAAAGATCAGGCTGTTTGCCAGTCCATCAGCAGAAAACAGCCGCAGGCAAAACCCCCTTTTCCATGGATATAAAATTTCCACCGGCTTCTTATTTAACAGATCCAATGCCATATGGGAAAGAAAGCCCGCCGCCACGTAGGGAATCAAAGGCGTATACAGAAAATAAAAGGCTGCCGTCAACAGCCCCAGAGCCAGAAAAGAATGAGTAAAGCTTCTGTGAGCGGACAGCTTTCCCACCATCGTCACTCCCAGAAAAATCCCAAGGCCAAGAAGCTGCCCGCTTCCCAGATGGGAGCCTATGTGATTCCAGATTCCGGTATTCCACTTCCAGTCTAAAAACAGTATTCCGGCTCCTAAAAGCAGAGCCGTATTTCTTACCACCCGCGCATCCTGGCAATAAGTGCTGGACTGTACATCCAGATCGCAGATCAGGCCGCCCAGCGCTCCTCCCAAAAGAGCCTGCAGGCAGCCTCCCATCGTATCAGGAGGCGCTGCCAGCATGGCTGCCCCGATTCCGGCTATCATACGTGTTGTTCCGATCATGTCTCATCATCTCCAGTCCTGTCTTTTGTCTAAAAATGGGATCTGGCTGTCCAGATCCCACATACCTTCTTTTATTGTCCGCACCGCTGGCTGCAGCCGGAACAGTTTCCGGAACAGCCGGTTTTTCCTTTTTTCTTATCCTTCCAGATCTTTTTTAAAGCCGCCGCCAGAGAAGCTGCCACTAAAAGCCCTGTAATCAGATTCCATGGATTCATTTACATCACTCCCATCAGATTTCCGATGATCTTAACAATCATAGCTGCAATCCAGGCAATGGCACACTGCCAGAACACCACCAGAACTGCCCATTTTCCGCCCAGCTCACGCTTTACAGCGGCAATCGCTGCCACACAGGGGGTATAGAGCAGGCAGAATACCAGCAGGGAAGCGGCTGCCAGTGTTGTAAGAGCCGTATCCACACCGCCTGCAAAGAGAACTTCCAGAGTAGATACCACGCTCTCTTTTGCCATAAAGCCGCTGACAAGCGAGGTAATGATCCGCCAGTCTCCCAGCCCCAGAGGCGCAAACAGCGGAGCCAGCCAGCCGGAAATAACAGCCAGAATACTTTCTGAGGAATCTTCCACCAGATTAAAATGGAAATCAAAGCCCTGTAAAAACCACACAGCCACAGTAGCTACCAGAATAACCGTAAAGGCTCTCTGTAAAAAATCCTTTGCCTTTTCCCATAAAAGCTGGCTTACATTTTTAAAGCCCGGAAGACGGTAGTTTGGAAGCTCCATTACAAAGGGAACCGCCTCCCCCTTAAACAGGGTACTCTTAAATACAACCGCCGCTAAAATCCCCACCACAATTCCCAAAATATAGAGCCCTGTCATCACAAGACCTCCATGACGTGGGAAAAATGCGCTTACAAAAAAGGCATAAATCGGAAGCTTTGCCGTACAGCTCATAAAGGGCGTTAAGAGAATGGTCATCTTGCGGTCTCTCTCACTGGGAAGGGTCCTGGTAGCCATAACCGCAGGAACCGTACAGCCAAAGCCAATGAGCATAGGCACAATGCTCCGGCCGGAAAGGCCGATTTTCCTCAGCAGCTTATCCATAAAGAAGGCTACTCTTGCAATGTATCCGCTGTCCTCCATCATAGACAGAAAAAAGAACAGGGTTACGATAATAGGAAGGAAGGAAAGCACAGAACCTACTCCGGAAAAGATACCGTCAATCACAAGGCCGTGAAGGACCGTATTTACATGAGCCGCTGTAAGAGCTCCGTCCACCCACTCTGTGAGAGCCGTAATGCCTATTTCCAGAATCCCCTGAAGCCATGCTCCGATCACATTAAAGGTCAGGTAAAAGACCGCAGCCATAATTCCGATAAAACAGGGGATCGCCGTATACTTTCCAGTCAGAACCTGATCAATTCTCCGGCTTCTGATATGCTCCCTGCTCTCTCTTGGCTTTACCACGGTTTTTTCACAGATCCGTTCAATAAAGGAAAAACGCATATCCGCCATGGCTGCGCTGCGGTCAAGCCCCCGTTCCTTTTCCATCTGCAAAATAATGTGTTCCAGAGTTTCCTCCTCGTTCTGGTCCAGTTTTAACTGCTTTAAAATCAGGGAATCCCCTTCGATCAGCTTGGAAGCCGCAAAACGCAGGGGGATTCCCGCGCTCCTTGCATGATCCTCAATGAGATGACAGACTGCGTGAATACCTCTGTGCACAGCGCCCCCGAATTCATTTTCATCACAGAAATCCTGACGGCCCGGACGCTCCTGATATTTGGCAATGTGAATGGCGTGCTTTACCAGCTCATCCACACCCTGATTTTTAGCTGCGGAAATAGGCACCACCGGTACTCCCAGCATGGCCTCGATACCATTTACATCAATGGTTCCCCCATTTCCCGTAATCTCATCCATCATATTTAAGGCAATTACCATGGGCACATCCATTTCCAGAAGCTGCATGGTAAGATAGAGATTACGCTCAATATTTGTAGCGTCCACAATATTGATAATAGCTCTTGGCTTATCATCCAGAACAAAATTTCTGGATACAATTTCTTCATTTGTATAGGGAGACATGGAATAAATACCCGGAAGGTCTGTAATCCGCGTATTGGCATAGCCCCTGATAGGACCGTCCTTGCGGTCTACCGTAACACCGGGGAAATTCCCCACATGCTGGTTGGCCCCGGTCAGCTGGTTAAAAAGAGTGGTTTTACCGCAGTTCTGGTTGCCTACCAGAGCATATGTAAGAATTTCTCCTTCCGGAAGGGGATTTCCCTCTCCCTTCACATGATACTTTCCATCCTCTCCCAGACCGGGATGAATGCTGTTGTTAATATTTTTTGCACCCTCATGGCTGCGGGTACGGACGTCAATAGGCTCAATCTCAATTTGATCCGCATCCTCCAGACGAAGGGTCAGCTCGTAGCCG
>CAUCBQ010000106.1 GCA_958441075.1 uncultured Clostridiaceae bacterium
CCAGTTTTCTACTGTATAGAATGCCAGAACGGTAGTAAGCTTTTCATAGGAAAGAGGATATCCCTCTCCTACACCGCCCTGCTCTCCGATCAGAACTGTAGTTCCTGCCGGAACAGAGATTCCTGCAGCCTGTCCGATCACCTCAGGACTGCGGCCTACAAACCTGGCATTCATAGCGTGTCCGTTCTTAAAGAGCAGGCGGCAGACCTTGTCTGTCTCTTCCTTTGTCATAAAGTAAGCTCCATGGCGCTTTAACTCTGCAACAACCTCATCATGGTTGCAGCGCTCGCAGATAATAGACTGCTCAGAAGCACAGATGGTTCCGTTGTCAAAGGTCTTGCTGGCGATAATAGCATCTACGGCTGCCTTAACGTCAGCTGTACGCTCAATATATGCAGGAGAGTTTCCAGCGCCTACACCGATTGCGGGCTTTCCTGCACTGTAAGCTGCCTTAACCATTCCCGGACCGCCGGTTGCGATGATAAGAGCCACCTCTTTGCAGTGCATCAGTTCATTGGTTGCCGCCATGGTAGGTGTTGTAATGCAGCTGATTACTCCCTCTGGAGCGCCTGCTTTAAGGGCTGCGTCACGCATTACCTCTGCTGCCTTTAAAGTACACTTAGCCGCAGATGGATGGGGAGAAAATACGATTGCATTTCCTGCCTTAATGGCAATGATGGATTTGTAAATTACGGTAGAGGTAGGATTGGTAGATGGAACAATGCCCATAATCAATCCGGCCGGGGCAGCTACATCCATGGTTCCTCTGGCACGGTCCTCAGAGATAATGCCTATTGTTTTCATATCACGGATGTCTTCATATAATAATGTAGACGCCGCATGATTCTTATATGCCTTATGAACTGCATTTCCGAAGCCAGTCTCTTCCACTGCCATCTTTCCCAGACAGGCTGCGTGTTCTTCGGCTGCTTCTACCATGCTCTTTAAGATTTTATCAATCTGCTCGCTTGTATAAGTGGCCATTTTCTTTGCTGCTTCCTCACCCTTACGGGCCAGATTTCTGGCTTCCTGGATGGAACGCAGATCTAAATCAAAATTCTCCATTATCTGTTCCTTTCTCCGGTCAGATACCGGATCTTTTTATTTCTATCGTGTTTCATACCACTGTCCTAATTCCTTTAAGAGACGGGAACGATTGGCTCTGGAAAGCTCCCTTCCGGCCATTCCCAGCTCCGGATAACTTCTGGCAAGCTTGCGAAGCTGTGTTACATGACAGTTTTTAAGGACTGACATCACTGCCTCTGCTCCTGAAACATCGTAAAGCTCATCACACCATGCTCTTGTGACAGGATTAGGAATACTTACCTGCGGCTCCTGTACGGCTGCACCGTCCGCCTCAGTCTCTGCATCAGCTGCCGGTCCGGCTGCCTCAGCTGCTCCGGCCCCGGTATCCGCCTCCTGCCCTTCTGCCGCATTCTCCGGTTCATCCTCAGATACGGTTTCCGTTTCTTCTGCCGCAGTTTCCGGCTCTTCCTCAGCCGCTGCCTCCGGTTCGTTCCGATCTCCCGGATTCTCCGGCTCCGGTCCAAAAAATCCTTCCAGATCCTCATGAGGCCTTGGAATTACATGACGGCTTACTAAAAGCCCTTCTCCCAGACTCTCTGCCGCCGACGCCCCTGCGTCTACAGCCGCAGTTACAGCAGCCACGTCGCCTGTTACCGTAACTGTCACCAGACCGCCGCCGATCTTTGTCTTTTCTACAAGAGTCACATCCGCTGCCTTCAGCATTACATCTGCCGCTTCAATAGCTGCCAGGGTTCCCCTTGTCTCTATCATACCCAGCGCCTGCATTTACGCCCTCCTTTACAGAAGGTCCGCCCAGTTGGCCGGATAGGTTGCATAGAATACTCTTGCCTTGTCCGGAGATCCCCAGATTACCTTGGAACCGGATGGAACGAAGAGAACATCTCCTGCATTTGCCGTATATTTCTTTCCGTCAATTGTAACGGTCAGCGTTCCTTCTATTACATAGTCGATCTCCTCATAGGTCAGCTCCCAGGCAAATTCTGAGTGATCGATCACAAGGAAACCGGCGCTGATATGAGATTCCTCCTTACTTACCAGCTCCTGGAAATAAGCGGTGGCATTGGGATCTCCTGTGTCAAACACATCCATCTTTACCGTGTTTCCGCGAACAACCTTTAATCCATTTTCATGCGTTACACACTGATAGGGACGGCTGCCGCATTTTGTCAGCAGTTCCCCCAAAAGCCCCTTATCCATAAGCAGCTTTAAAAGCTTATAGATCTGTTCGCTGTCAATGCCTTCTCCGTCACAGGTACATTCTGCCTTTTCAGGTTCCCTGTCTGAAAATGTAATTCCAAGGGTATCTGCCGCATCTTTAGCAGAAGGGGTTACGATCACATCCGGTCCAGTGACGCATACCGTCTTTCCTGCCTGCTTCAGTGCCTCTATATCCGCAGCGCAAATCAGCTGTTTCATTTTTCCACATCCTCTCCTGATTCGCCTTATGAATCCTCAAAGGCGCAGTCTTCATCAATAATTCCCACTACTGCCGCATCAGCCGGAATCTCGTCGCTTCCCAGCATCCGTCTGGCAGAAGAACCGCAGGCTACGATCACTCTGTCTCCGATACCGGCGCCGATAGTGTCGATTACCACCATACGCTCACCGGCTCTTGTGCCTCCGATGACCTCAGCCAAAAGGAGCTTATAGCCGCTTAAGAGGTCTGATTTCCGTGTTGCCCAGATATTTCCTGTCAATCTTGCTGTTACCATTCCTCACAGCCCTCCTTTTCTCTTCGCCGGATTTCCTCCAGAGCCGCTTCCACAGAAGCGGTATCTCCGAAGATTGCCAGCATAATCATATGCTGGGGGCAGGTGCCCCGGATGTCTTCAACCGTAACGCCCACTGCCTTTTCTGCCACGTCAGCGGCGCAGACCATTTCGATCAGGCGCCCCTGAACCAGCCCTACGGCATCCACATCTTCCAGCTTTACTGCGCTTCCCGAACCCTTTCTCCGGGCCAGGATCTCTAATGTACCCCGGCTGGGGGATTTTATGATCCGGTACTCCATATGTTTTACTCCATTTCCTGATCCGTACAGCTCATAGCAATTCCAAGGGGCGTAACGAACATGGGATTTTCCGGTTTATAGGTGGGGATTCCCGTCTTCTTTCCTATAATATCCTCTATTCCGGAAAGACAGCAGGTTCCTCCTACCAGATACAGTCCCTGTACATTATAGCCCTCGATCTGGCGGCTGATAATAGAGGCCACTTTTTCAATCACCGGCTTTAACACCGGAAGGATCTCTTTATGGTTCTTCTTGTCCCGCTTATAAATCTCCGCTTCTGAGAAGGGAAGCTTATAAGCGCCTGCCAGTACCAAAGAAAAATGAGTTCCTCCGGTGGCCTCATCATCTACATTGATTACTTTTCCATTTTCCATAATGGAAATTCCTGTAGTTCCGCCTCCGATATCTACTACGGCGCCGTTTTGGATCTTTAGAATCTGATTGGCAGCCGTGGGTTCATCAAGCAGGGCCGTAATCTCAAAGCCAGCGCCCTGCACTACATTTTTAATCGCCCCTCCGTCCAGGGCATCGGTTCCCGGAGGAATGGCTGCGGCCGCATAAATCAGCTCTGTACCCAGCTTTTCCTCCAGTTCTTCCTTCATTTCCCGCACCAGACGGATGGCTCCGATATAATCCACTACCATGCCGTCACGAACCACATCTGCATACCGGTAAGCGCCTGCTACCGGCCGGCGGTTCTCATCCAGAACAGCTAAAACCACACAGGCTGTTCCCAGATCCACGCCGGTATAATAAATGGAAGAAGGCTTCTTTACCGGCTTTTTTACCACCTGTTCAAATTCCCGAACCAGGCGGTCACATTCTGCAAATGCTAATTCTTCTGACATATTTTTCCTCCAAATCCATGACAGATCATCTGCGATAAACGGTTGATGATACAGTGTGCCATTTCCTTCCTGTCATCGGGAAGCTCCCGTTCCAGCTTTCTCAATCTGCTTCTTAGCACATGAAGCCGGATTACAACCCGTCCATTGGGTGACTGGGCATGAAACCCTGTGATTTCAAAGCAGTCTCCCAGAAGCTTTCTGCTGTTTTCAGGACCGATTCCCGTACATGCGGGACAGAGCATTTCCCAGCGTTTTTCTCCTTCGGCTGTCTCTTCCCCAGACGCAAGCCTGGACAGATTCCGTTCCAGCTCAAATATCTCCTTTGAAGCAAGAACATCCTCTCTTTGCAGCTCCAGTCCTGCCTGAAGGAAATCAGCCTGAAGGCTTCCAAGCTCAAGCTGCCAGCAGGTCAGCTCTTCTGCCGGATGAGCTCCCTGTAAACGGGTCTCTGCTTCCGTTTCCTTTGGCTGTCCATTCTGTTTCAGGCTGTCCCCGTCTTCCTTTTTTCCAAAGCCGGTCTGTCCGTTTCCTGATCTCCAGCCATTTTCCGTTTCTGTGAAACGGATTCCCCGATCGCTTAAAAACTGCCTCGCTCCCGGCGTAAGCCGTGTCCCCGGCTCAGGCTCATATTCTGTAAACCGTTCCCTGCGAAACTGCTGCCTTAAATCCTCTTCTGTGATAAATCTCATACGATTCCCCCTTTACAAAGCTTCTTGTAAAGGTATTCCAGCTCCTGTTTTTCAGGTTTCCTGGGATTCGTAGCCGTACAGTTATCCTTTAACGCCTGTTCTGCCATCTGAGGAACCGCTTCTTCAAAAGCCTCTCTTTCAACCGAAAGCTCTGTCACATAAGCAGGACTTCCAATCCGTTTCATCAGATTCCGGATATGGCGGATCAGACCGTGTACGGCTGCTTTTGACGTACCGCCTCCAATTCCCAGCATATCTGCAATCTTTTCATATCGAAGCAGAGCCTCATTTTCTCCCGCATCCTCCAGACCGGCATTATATGCGATCACATGAGGAAGAATCAGAGCATTGCTTCTGCCGTGGGGAATGTGGAAACGTGCTCCCAGAGCGTGGGCCATACTGTGGCAGATCCCCAGAGAAGCGTTGCTGAATGCAATTCCTGCCAGACAGGAAGCATTGTGCATATGCTCTCTGGCTTCCATATCAGAGCCGTCTAAAACAGCCCGTTCCAGATATTCCCATACCAGACGGATGGCTTTTTCTGCACAGGCGTCTGTAAAATCATCTGCTTTTGTGGAAACATAGGCCTCCAGTCCATGGGTTAACACATCCATTCCTGTATCTGCTGTAATAGCCGGCGGAACAGAGGCAGTCAGCCTTGGGTCCAAAAATGCTGCATCCGGCACCAGAGCCTGATCCCTCAGAGCATATTTTGCCTGAGCTTTTGTATCTGAAATCACCGCAAAGGATGTTACCTCGCTTCCCGTTCCGCTGGTGGTGGGAACGGCTGCAAGAAGAGGTCTTCCCTCTCCGTTCATGGAGCCGTAGAGATGACCGGCTGCCTTGGCGGTATCAATGGCTGAGCCGCCGCCCAGAGCAATAATTCCATCCGGACCAAACTCTTTCATTCCCTGAATGGCCTTTGCAACCACTTCAATGGACGGATCAGGCACAACCTCTGAAAAAATTCTTGTCTCTGCTCCTGCCTGATTCAGCATGGCGGCAAGCTCACCGGCCCGTCCGCACTTCTCCATAAAAGGATCGCAGATAATATATGCCCTGCCAAGTCCCAGATGTCCGATTTCTTCCAGAGAAGCTTCTCCTGTATAAATCCTGGTACTCATTAAAAACTGTCCCATCATCTTTCCCTCCTTTCTTCTGATTTTTCCAGTTCCGAATCCTCCGGCCTGTAAGGGGCCAGAACGCTCCGAAGCTTTTCTATACTTTCTGTATCATGGATGCTGATCTCATAAAAAGGCGGCTTAATCCCTGCCCGCATAAGCTGGCGGGAAGCCCCTTTGCAGTCTCCCTCTGCAAGATCACAGCGTGTAATCACGCCGATCACCGGAACCCTGAAAGCTTTTGCAAATCCCGGAGGATATACCTCTCTTTTTCCGTTTGCATCCGCCGTCATCACCACACAGGAAGCATCCTGAGCCGCCGCAATGAGATGATGGTGCATCCATGGACTTTCCAGATACGCTCCCGGCGTATCCAGTGTAACTTTTCTGTAAACCATATTCTGGACCCTGCGAATATCCCTGCTGTCTTCCAGACAGGCCGCCAGCGTTGTTTTTCCGCTTTTCCCGGGCCCTATAATCATGATTCGTTTCTTTCTCACGTTCTCGTTATCTCCGCGGCTGCGAATCCCAGCACCCGTTTCAGAGTATCCGTTACAGCCCTAAGGGCTGTATCCACGCTTTCCACATCTCCGGAGATCACCACAGAACCGGTAAACCGGTCTAAAAATCCGATCTCCACATCGGAGGCTTTCGCTGCAATATCTGCCGCAATCATGGCTGTCTCAAAGGGAGAAAGGGTCAGAATACCAATGGCTCCTCTGCCCTCGATTCCCAGACATTCATAGATCTCCGGTACCGGAGAAGCGATCACATGGGCAATGGTTACCTGTTTACCCGGAACCGATTCTTCAATCACACGCCCGGCAGGTATGATTCCTTCTGTCATGGCTCCTCCTTACCTGTCAGTGGCGTACTACGGTTACAGGGAAATCATATGCTTTCATCCAGCCTTCAATCCTGTCCAAATCCTCCTGACTTAAGCTTGGATCTCCCTCAATAGGATACGGCTTATCCAGCTGTCCGTATTTTCCCACACCCATTTTGTGATAAGGAAGAAGATCTACGCCCTTAAAGTTGGGATCATCTCTGAATGGAAGAAGGAACTGAATGACCTGGTCAATTTCCTCTTTGCTGTCATTAATCCCCTTCAGCATGGGCATACGCACCTTTACGTTATAACGCCTTGTCAAAAGTTCTTTCAGATTCGATAAAATCAGTTCATTTCCAATTCCTGTTAATTCATTATGGCGTTTGGGGTCCATATGCTTAATATCAAAAAGGAACAGATCTACATATTCCGCAATAGCAAAAAGCTTATCCGGCTTTGTGTGTCCGCAGGTTTCAATGGCTGTATTGATTCCCTGACTCTTGCAGGCCATAAGAAGCTCTCTGGCTGCCTCCGGCTGGGCCGTACATTCACCGCCGCCCAACGTTACGCCGCCGCCTGACATACTGTAAAATGCGGCGTCTTCCTCCACCATCTCAAGCAGATCGGATATGGTCTTTACCTGACCGTTGATTTCCAGA
>CAUCBQ010000107.1 GCA_958441075.1 uncultured Clostridiaceae bacterium
AAACTATGAAACCATCAGGGAAGCTGCTTTTTACGGCAACACCATGGCAGCTGAAAAACTTGGAATCACACTTCCTGAATCACTCACCGGCTCTGCCGCTGAAATGTTTGATACTATTACAGAATAATTTGGAGGACGATCATGACAATCATCTTGGGTATTCTTGAAGAAGGCCTGGTTTACGCCATTATGGCTCTGGGCGTTTACATTACCTATAAGATCCTGGATTTCCCAGACCTTTCCGTTGACGGTACCTTTCCTCTGGGAGCCGCTGTCACGGCTGCGGGAATCGCAGGAGGCTTTCTCTCTCCCGGCGCAGCTCTTTTCGTATCTTTCCTGGCAGGTGCTCTGGCAGGATGCGTCACCGGACTGATCCATGTGAAGCTTAAAGTACGGGATCTTCTCTCCGGCATCATTGTCATGACCGCCCTCTATTCCATCAATCTGAGGATTACCGGAAAGGCCAATCTTCCCATATTCAGCAAGGAAACGATCTTTGCAAATGAATTTCTCTCTGCAAATGTACCCGAAGCCCTGAGACCCTATACGACCACGATGATCCTTTTGGTGCTGGCAGCGGTCTGCAAGGTGCTGCTGGACGCTTATTTAAAAACCAGATCCGGCTACCTGCTTCGGGCTGCAGGGGATAATGAAGTATTAGTCACCTCTCTTGCAAAGGACAAGGGACTTGTAAAAATCATCGGTCTTGCCATTGCCAACGGCTTTGCCGCTCTGGCCGGCTGTGTATACTGCCAGCAAAAAGGGTTTTTTGAGATCTCCACCGGTACGGGCACCATGGTAATCGGTCTTGCCAACGTAATCATCGGAACACAGCTTTTTAAACGGTTTGGGGTTGTAAAATCCACCACTGCCGTTATCATCGGCTCCATCCTCTATAAGGCCTGCGTTTCTGCCGCTCTTCTTGTAGGTGATCTTCACATCGGCGGTCTGAATCTGTCCATTCCGGTTACTGCTTCTGATTTAAAGCTGATTACCTCTGTGCTGTTTTTAATCATCCTTGTATTAAGTCCTGCGGGCGGAAAGAAGGTAAAAAGCCATGCTTGAATTAAAACACATTCATAAATACTACAATGCAGGTACGGTGAATGAAATGTGCCTGTTTGAAGATTTTAACCTGACCATCCGCGATCACGAATTTGTATCCGTAGTGGGAAGCAACGGCTCAGGAAAGACCTCCCTTTTAAATATCATCTGCGGCAGCACTCCCCTGGATGAAGGTACCATCCGCATCGGCAATGAGGATATTACAAAAATGGCGGAATACAAGCGCCAGCGCCGTATCGGCCGCGTATATCAGAATCCGGCTATGGGAACCTGCCCTTCTATGACCATTGCAGAAAACATGGCGCTGGCAGACAACAAGGGGAAATGGTTTAACCTGCGCCCCGGTACAAATAAACAGCGGCTGAACTTTTACCGTGAAAGCCTGCACACTCTCGGACTGGGTCTGGAAGATAAAATGGATGTAAAAGTTGGAGTTCTCTCCGGCGGACAGCGTCAGGCTATGGCCCTTCTTATGTCCACCATGACTCCTATTGAATTTCTGATCCTGGATGAACACACAGCTGCTCTGGACCCTAAAACGGCTGAAACCATCATGGAGCTTACAGACCGGATTGTCAAAGAAAAGAACCTGACTACCATCATGGTAACTCACAATCTGCGCTATGCAGTGGAATACGGAAACCGCCTGCTGATGATGCATCAGGGTACAGCCATTATGGATAAATCCGGGAAAGAAAAAGAAGAAACGAAAATCGATAATATTTTGGAAAAATTTAATGAAATCAGTATTGAATGCGGAAATTAATAAAAAAGGATCAGGCCGCCGGTTCCTTCCGGCAGAGCCTGATCCCTTTTTATAGGGTTCAGTCTGCAAATACCATAATTCTTGTAGCTGTATTGTCATCTCCTGACCAGACAATCACCTTTTTCCCCTGAGTCAAATCATCCAGAGTTACCATATTCCTTGTAAGGTATGGAAAAATATCGCAGTCCTCTGCCAGAACATACTCTGTGCCGTCCAAAGCTGTAAGCACCGTCTGGGAGCTTTCCGCATCTGTAACTACAGAATCAATCTCCACATAATCCGGAACCTTAAAATCTGCCGGAATATCTGCAAGAATAATATCTGCATTCGTCATAGGCGGCAGGCTCATAGTCATAGTAGGACCTACATAAACGTAAATCGTCTCTCCATCCTCAATATCCTCTAACGCCAAGGGCGCGCCAGAGGCCGCATCCAGAATCCGGGTGGACTCCTGAGATATGTTCAGGATGATCTCTCCCTCAAAACTCACCCCGGACTGATTATCAATGGAAAGACGTCCGTCCTCCATATGAAGGGCAGAACCGTAAATCCGCAAAGCCTGCGGATCTTCTTTTGACTTTTCTTCCATACTCTCAATAGGTCCAGTGACAGCTTCTACTACTGTAGCGCTCTCACTGGCCTCTGTCTGAGACATTTCAGCCTGTGTCTGGGTGCCTTCTGCTTTTGTATTCATAGAACAGCCGCTGGTACCAATGACCGCTGCGGCACAGATTGCTGCTGCATAAAAATGGTATCTTCTCAATGTAATCACTCCTTTAATCATAACTTCCGGCTGGTTACAGTTTGAAGTATATACCATTTTCCAGCAAAATCCAATAAAGTAATTCTTAACATTTCTGACGTAAGAATTAAATTACAGGTTCTGCTATCTTGCCATCTCACTCTGAGGCCCGGTCTGATTGTGAGCCTTGATAATCGTCTGGATTTCTTCCAGATTAGAAGAAGGAAGATCTCCAGGAATCGTATTCTTCACTGCTGCCGTGGCATTTCCAAAAGCAATCGCTCTGGAACAGTCGCCGCCGCTGCTTAAAAGTCCGTAAAGAGCGCCTGAAATATAGGCGTCTCCGCTTCCGATCCGGTCTACGACCTCAATATCCCTGTATGGCTCCTCCTCATAATAGGTATCTCTTGCCGCATCATAGATCACAGAGCCGAAGGTATGTCTCTTGGGACTGTGTACAATACGCTGGGTGGAAGCCACAATAGAAATGGGGTACTCCTCTGTAAAGCTCTTCATCATTTCTTTCGCTGTTCCTGTCTTTAAGAAGGTAAGACGGGCTGTATCCTCGGAGCAGAAAAAGATATCAACGTAAGGAAGGATCTTCAGGATACACTCCCTGGCCTCGTCCCCGCTCCATAAATTCCCTCTGAAGTTTACATCAAAGGAAACCAGGGTTCCGGCCTGTTTGAAACGCTTAATCATCTCAATGGTTGTCTCACGGATCTGAGGGCTTAAAGCCAGCGTAATACCAGTGGTATGGAAGCATTTGGAGGCAGTGTAGACCTCATCGGGAATCTCGTCAATGTTAAGGCTGAAGAAGGAACTGTTCATACGGTCATAGATTACCTTGGGCTTTCTGGGATATGCTCCATTTTCATAGTAATAGATACCTACACGGGCGGAAGGAGAATCATCGTACATAAAAAAGTCATCGCTGACGCCAAAGGAACGGATTTTTCCCTTCATAAAGCTTCCGATATCATGAGAGGGAAGCTTGGAGATAACGCCGGTGCGCAGTCCCAGCAAAGAAGCGCCTACCGCTACATTTAACTCTGCTCCTCCTACCTGCTTTACAAAGGTATCGCCTCTTGAAAGACGGTCGTTATCCGGCGGGGAAAGCCTTAAGAGAACCTGCCCCAGAGTCAGCAGATCAAAGCTTCTTCTCTTATATTCTGCCATAATTGTATCCTCCTGAATATTTTTCATTAAATGACAGGGAGCCTGTCTGAAAATCCATCTTTGAAACGCAATTTTCAAACAGGCTCCGCTGTTTACAGAGTATATATTGTGTTCGTAAACTGATTATCTCTGAACACGGCCAGATCCGTCGCCGCCTGCCAGATTATCAACATCTGCACGGGTAACCAGATTGAAGTCGCCAGGAATGGTGTGCTTTAATGCGGAAGCTGCTACTGCAAACTCCAGAGCTGCCTTCATATCCTTACCGTCAGCCAGACCGCAGATCAGGCCGCCTGCAAAGGAGTCGCCGCCGCCTACGCGGTCAACGATTGGAGTGATATGATACTTTCTGGAGTGGTAGAACTCACGTGTCTTTCCATCCATAATGCATGCAGACCAGCCGTTGTCAGAAGCGCTGTGGCTTTCACGCAGAGAGCTGATGATATACTTGAAGCCGAACTTGTCAGCCATCTGATTGAAGATATCAACATAGCCTGCCAGCTCCAGCTCACCGGAGGTAACATCTGTGTTGCCTGGCTTGAAGCCAAGAACCTTCTCAGCATCCTCTTCGTTGCCGATGCATACATCTACATACTGCATCAGGTTGGTCATAACCTTCTGAGCCTTCTCAGAAGACCACAGCTTCTTACGGAAGTTTAAGTCTACAGAAACAGTTACGCCGTGAGCCTTAGCTGCCTTTAAAGCTGCCTCAGTCAGCTCGATTGCTGCATCGCTGACAGCTGGAGTGATACCTGTGAAATGGAACCAGTCAGCACCCTCGAAGATCTCATCAAAGTTGAACTCATCAGCTGTTGCTGTAGCGATAGAGCTGTTTGCACGATCATAAACTACGTTGGAAGCTCTCATTGCAGAACCGGTCTCCAGGAAGTAGATACCCAGTCTCTCACCGCTTCTTGCAATGTGCTTTGTGCCTACATTGTACTTTCTTAAAGCTGCTACTGCACAGTCACCGATTGGGTTTGCAGGTACTGCAGTAACAAACTCAACATCATGGCCATAGTTAGCCAGAGATACTGCTACGTTAGCCTCGCCGCCGCCGTAGTTAACATCAAACTCGTCTGCCTGGATGAATTTCTCATTGTTTGGGGTAGATAATCTTAACATGATCTCGCCCATGGTAACGATCTTTGCCATTTTTATAATCTCCTTATTCTCTTATCTATCTGCGCCGCCCGGATCATCCGGGCGGTGGCTTCTTTGTATCAGTGAAGTGATTTTAGTTAGCTCTTGCTGCAGCTACTGCATCTACGAACTCCTTAGCCTTTGCGGTAACAGCTGCGAAATCGCCTGTCTTAGCGCCCTTTGTTAAGCTGCTTCCGGTTCCAACTGCGTATGCGCCTGCCTTGATCCACTTGTCAACGTTGTCAACGTCAACGCCGCCGGATGGCATGAACTCACCCTGAGGAAGGGGACCCTTGAAGGAGCTGATTGCTGCCGGTCCTACGATGTTTCCTGGGAAGATCTTGATTACGTCACATCCTGCCTCCATAGCTGCAATAGCTTCGGTTGGAGTCATAACGCCTGGCAGCATAGGCACTCTGTAGCGGTTGCACATCTTGATTGTCTCAAGATTTAAGCCCGGGCTTACTACATAGTTAGCACCTGCCATGATAGCCATTCTTGCGGTCTCAGGGTCCAGAACAGTACCTGCACCGATTACTACCTTATCATTGCCCTTATACTTCTCTACCATATTTGCGATCAGATCAATGGGGCTGCCCTCATCAACGGTCATGCAGATCTCGATGAAGTTAATACCGCCGGCTACGATAGAATCGATTACCTTCTCGCCCTGCTCCAGGTTCTTTGCACGAACCACAGCTACCAGACAGTCTTCTTTCAGTCTTGCCAGAACTTGTTCTTTTTTCATTTCTCTTCTCCTTCTTTCATCTCGATTCGTAAATACGAATAAACTTCATATTTACGATTTTATACTTAAAGTTTAATAGTTACCGCATGATTTGTCAACAGGAAACCTGCGAAAAAATGTACATTTTTACACGCAAAGCCGCCTGTCACCTTCTCCCGATATATCCCAGAAGCTTGGAAAGTGCTGCGGCCTTTTCACAGACCCTGCGCCCCAGCGCTTCATAATCCTCCGTAGGCTTATAAAGGCTGGAAACGCTGATAGCACCCATAACCGTTCCGTCAGGGCCAAATACCGGAGCGCCCACGCACTCCATATGCTCCTCCAGCTCCCTTGCATCCAGAGCATAGCCCTTTTCCCTTACCCGTTCCAGTTCCTCCAGAAAATGGGCTTTATCCCCAATGGTGCGCCCTGTAAACGGTCTGAAATGAATCCGCTCCGTAAGAGCCAGCCGCTCCTCCTCCTCTGAATAAGCCAGAATCGCTTTTCCAAGGGAGGTACAGTAAATGGGATTTTTGGTTCCTACGGTTGCAGTGGTAATAATCGGATTTTCCGGCTCGTATTTGCAGATATATACGATTTCATCATCTGCCCGGACTCCGAAGAATACCGTCTTTCCCACCTCTTTTGAAAAGGCCCTTAACACAGGATCTATAGTACCAATAAAATCCATATTGTTGGTATAATTGATTCCCACCCGGTAGGCCGTAAGCCCAATAGTATAACGCTGCTTTTGTTCCCTGGCCACATGGACCATCCCCGTATGCACCAGAGTCGTCAAAATATCGTAGGCGCTTGTCTTTGGGATGGAAAGCTGCTCACAGATCTGATCCAGCGTAATGCCGTCCGGCTTTTTTGACACCAGTTTTAATATATCCACCGTCCGCAGTGCAGTCCTGTTTAATTTCATCGAGTCTCCTTTTATATCCGGCCCGAACTACCTGCCCGGTCCATTTTACAGGGTTACGCCCTGTTTGAAAATAGCCATATCGTGGAAGCCCGCTTCCTCAGATTTTACCTTACGCCCGGAAGCAACCTCCAGCACATAGCCAAGCAGCTCCTCTGCCAGCTCTTCCTTTGTCTTGTCCTCAACCATACGGCCTGCGTTGAAGTCGATCCAGTTATTCTTGTGGCCTGCAAGCTTTGAATTACTGGAAATCTTTACTGTGGGAACCGGAGATGCAAAGGGTGTGCCCCGGCCGGTGGTAAAGAGTACCATATGGGCGCCGGATACAGCCAGAGCCGTAGATGCGACCAGATCATTTCCGGGAGCACTCAGAAGATTTAATCCCTTTACCTTAACCGGCTCTCCGTACTCCAAAACACCCTTTACGAGTGCGCTTCCGGACTTCTGGGTACAGCCTAAAGATTTATCCTCCAACGTGGAAATACCGCCCTTTTTGTTGCCCGGAGATGGATTTTCGTAAATAGTCTGGTTGTGGCTGGTGAAATAATATTGTTAATCAGGTCTACCGTCTTATCAAACAGCTCCGGAGTT
>CAUCBQ010000108.1 GCA_958441075.1 uncultured Clostridiaceae bacterium
ACGGAAGAACAGAAAGAGGCACTCAAAGCCAGACTGGAAAAGATTAGCAATAAAACCATTCAGCTGACCCTTAAGGTTGCCCCGCAGGTAGTGGGCGGCATCAGGGCAGAGCTGGAGGGAAGGCAGCTTGACGGTACCCTGCAGGAACGTCTGTCAGGACTGCGAAAGAAAGTTACGGAAATCATCGTATAAAGGATGTGAATGGAATGCAATTAAAACCTGAAGAGATATCCAAGGTCATCCGCAGCCAGATCAAATATTACCAGAATGCCATTGAGCAGAGCGAGACGGGAACCGTCCTCATGGTCGGCGATGGTATTGCCAGAGTCAGCGGACTTACAAACTGTATGTCCGGCGAGCTTCTGGAATTTGAAGACGGCACCTTCGGAATGGCCCAGAACCTGGAAGAAACAAATGTTTCTGTTGTATTATTCGGATCTGACCAGGGGATCAGCGAGGGACAGACAGTAAAGCGCACCGGAAAGGTCGTATCTGTTCCTGTAGGCGAGGCTATGATCGGCCGCGTTGTAAATGCTATTGGTCAGCCCATTGACGGAGCAGGCCCTATTGAAACAAGTGAATACAGACCCGTAGAGTCTCCGGCTCCCGGTATCTGCGACAGACAGCCCGTAAAGGAGCCTCTCCAGACAGGAATCAAGGCAATTGACTCCATGATCCCGATTGGAAGAGGACAGCGTGAGCTGATCATCGGAGACCGCCAGACTGGTAAGACTACCATAGCTACGGATACAATTTTAAACCAGAAGGGAAAGGATGTAATCTGTATTTATGTTGCCATCGGACAGAAGCGCTCTACCGTTGCAAACCTGGTATCTGAGCTTCAGGCAGGCGGCGCTATGGATTACACCATTGTAGTTACAGCTACTGCTTCTGAAACAAGCCCATTACAGTACATTGCTCCTTATTCCGGCTGTGCTATGGGTGAATACTTTATGAACAAGGGAAAGCACGTTCTGATCATCTATGATGATTTAAGCAAGCATGCAGTTGCATACAGAGCACTTTCACTGCTGATCCGCCGTCCGCCGGGGCGTGAAGCTTATCCGGGCGACGTATTCTACCTGCACTCCAGACTGCTTGAGCGCGCAGCAAAGCTTTCTGATGAAAAGGGAGGCGGTTCTCTGACAGCCCTTCCTATTATTGAGACCCAGGCAGGTGACGTATCAGCCTATATTCCTACCAATGTTATTTCAATTACAGACGGACAGATCTTCCTTGAGACAGAGCTGTTCCATTCCGGCATTATGCCTGCTGTAAACCCGGGTATTTCTGTTTCCCGAGTAGGAGGAAATGCACAGATCAAGGCTATGAAGAAGGTAGCCGGTACCTTAAAGCTGGTTTACTCTCAGTACAGAGAGCTTCAGAGCTTTGCTCAGTTCGGTTCTGATCTGGATGCGGATACCAAAGCCCGTCTGGCTCAGGGCGCCCGTATTGTAGAGGTATTAAAGCAGGGCAGAAGTACGCCGGTTCCGGTTGAGAAGCAGGTAGCAATCCTGTATGCCGTTGTAAACGGTATCTTAACTCAGGTTGAGGTAGAGGATATTCAGTCCTATGAAGAGGGACTTTACACCTTCTTAGACAGTGATGCTGCAGGTGTGTCCGCTATGGAAGGAATCCGCTCTACAGGTAAGCTGGAGGGCGAGACAGAAGAGAAGTTAAAGACGGCTCTTAAGGATTACACAGACCGTTTTTTAAAGGCCAGATAATCAGATAAAAGGAGGAAGACCATGGCTGCAAATATGAAAGCCGTGAAGCTCCGTATGAAGAGCATACAGAGCACCATGCAGATCACCAAAGCAATGGAACTGGTGGCATCCTCCAAGCTTCGCAGGGCCAAGGAACGGGCAGATGCCAGCCGTCCCTATTTTCATACTTTAAGGGATACGCTGGCTGACATTGCGGCAGGCAATACGGACTTTTCATCGGTTTATACCAGGTCCGGAAAAAGCGGCCGCTGGTGTTATGTAGTAGTTGCCGGAGACAGAGGTCTGGCAGGCGGCTACAATGCCAACCTGTTTAAAGAGATGGAAGCGCAGATGGCAGGAAAGGACTGTATTGTGCTTCCCATCGGAAAAAAGGCGGTAGAGTATTATAAGCGCCGTAAGGTGGAGATTCTCACAGAAGAGTTTGCTGAGGTGGGAGATCTGTCTGTTTCCGACTGCTTTACTATTGCAAAGCTTCTTTGCAAAGGCTTTAAATCAGGCGACTTTGGCCATGCGGCACTGGGCTATACCAATTTTATTTCCATGCTCTCACAGCGTCCCGGCGTATCCGGCATGCTGCCTCTGGAGGATTTCTCCGGGGAAGAGAAGGATGTAAAAAAGATCCGTTCTCTGATTCTGTACGAGCCGGATGCGGAAACTGTATTTGACTCCATTGTGCCGGAGTATCTGGCAGGACTTCTTTACGGAGCTATGTGCGAGTCTGTAGCCAGTGAGCTGGCTGCCAGAAGAACCGCCATGGACGCCGCTACCAAGAATGCCGGCGAGATGATCGAACAGCTGAGTCTCTACTATAACCGCGCCCGTCAGGCAAGCATCACTCAGGAGATCACAGAGATTGTGGCAGGAGCGGAAGAGCCCTGATCTGCGGGATAGACGGCCCCGCGAGTATCTGTGCGGGGATGATATGCATCATTTTTTGGCAGAACATGCCAAAGGGTGGATAACAAGGAGATTTGTATATGACTGAGAAACATATAGGCAAGGTAGTGCAGGTAACGGGTCCTGTTCTGGATATCCGTTTCAGGGAAGGAGAGCTGCCTGCGCTGCTGAATGCGATTGAGATTGATGTAAATGGTCATCGCCTGGTGGCAGAGGTTGCCCAGCAGGTTGGTGACGACGTAGTGCGCTGTATTGCCATGAGTTCTACGGACGGACTGGTGCGCGGTGCAGATGCAGTAGATACGGGAAGTGCGATTACCGTTCCCGTAGGCGATGAGTGTCTGGGACGTGTATTCAACCTGTTAGGTGATCCGGTAGATGAGAAGCCTGCTCCTGAGGATGTGGAGCGCTGGGCTATCCATCGTCCGGCTCCCTCCTATGAAGAGCAGATGCCGGCTACAGAGATCCTGGAGACAGGTATCAAGGTAGTAGACCTGATCTGTCCGTACGCAAAGGGCGGTAAGATCGGTCTGTTCGGCGGCGCCGGCGTAGGAAAGACGGTTCTTATTATGGAGCTGATCCACAACGTTGCTACGGCTCACGGCGGCCTGTCTGTATTTACAGGCGTTGGCGAGCGTACCCGTGAGGGAAATGACCTTTACGGCGAGATGAAGGAGAGCGGCGTTATCGACAAGACCGCTTTGGTATATGGTCAGATGAACGAGCCGCCGGGGGCTCGTATGAGAGTTGCCCTTTCCGGCCTGACTATGGCAGAATATTTCCGTGATGTGAAGAATCAGGATGTACTTCTGTTTATTGATAATATTTTCCGTTTTACCCAGGCAGGCTCCGAGGTATCCGCTCTGCTTGGACGTATGCCTTCCGCGGTAGGATATCAGCCTACTCTGGCTACGGAGATGGGCGCTCTGCAGGAGCGTATCACCTCTACAAAGAAGGGGTCTATTACCTCTGTTCAGGCTGTATATGTACCTGCGGATGACCTGACTGACCCGGCTCCGGCTACCACATTTACCCATCTGGATGCAACTACGGTTCTTTCCAGAGATATTGCCAGCCAGGGTATTTATCCTGCTGTGGACCCCCTTGAGTCTACCAGCCGTATCCTTTCACCGGAGGTAGTAGGAGAGGAGCACTATCAGGTGGCAAGATCTGTGCAGAGAGTGCTTCAGAGATATAAAGAACTGCAGGACATTATCGCAATTATGGGTATGGATGAGCTGTCAGAGGATGATAAGCTGACTGTATCCAGAGCAAGAAAGGTACAGCGCTTCCTGTCTCAGAGCTTCTCTGTTGCAGAGCAGTTTACCGGTATGGCAGGACAGTATGTGCCGTTAAAAGAAACCATCCGTGGCTTTAAGAAGATTCTGGACGGCGAGTGCGATGAGATTCCCGAGAGCTGCTTCCTGTTTGCGGGAACTATTGACGATGTCTTTGAGAAAGCGAAAAAGGCACAGTAGAAGGGAGGGTGAGGCTTTATGGCAGCCTTCCATTTGCAGATCGTAACCATGGACGGAAATATCTTTGACGGACAGGTTCAGAGCGTTTCCTGCCGTACGATTCACGGAGATCTGGCGATCATGGCCCGTCATATGAACTACTGTACGGCAGTAGGCATGGGAACCGCTCATGTGATAATGGAGGATGGTACAGAGCGCACAGCCGCCTGTATCGGCGGTATGCTGACCGTGATGAACGGAGAGTGCCGTCTGATTCCTACTACCTGGGAATGGAGCGATGAGATCGATCTGGAGCGTGCAAAACGTGCAAAGGCACGGGCGGAGGAAAAGATGAACAAGTCCGGCCTGTCTGAGGTGGAGCGTCAGATGATCGAGGCAAAGCTTCACAGGGCTCTGGTTCGTATCGGAACTGTGGGAAAATACGAATAAATTGCATTTTGGTTAAAAACGGCCGCCGCAGGGCGGCTGTTTTTTGAGTCCAAACGGATTGTTTTTCCGCGTGCTGCGTGGTAGAATGAGGGAAATACAGGAAAGAAAACAGAGGTACAGACGTAATGGAAACAAAGAGAATTTATATAAAGGATACAGAGAATGTAAAGGATGAGGAGCTTTTGGAGGCAGCAGGAATCATCCGTCAGGGCGGACTTGTGGCCTTTCCTACAGAAACTGTATACGGACTGGGGGGGAATGCCCTGGATGAAGATGCAGCAGGAAAGATCTATGCAGCTAAGGGACGGCCCTCTGACAATCCTCTGATTGCTCATGTTTCCTGTCCGGAAGAAGTAGAACCCCTTGTAGAATATATGCCTGAGGCAGGACGAAAGCTGATGGAAGCTTACTGGCCCGGGCCGCTTACCATGATTTTCCCCAAAAGCAGCCGGGTGCCTTACGGAACCACCGGAGGGCTGGATACGGTAGCGGTGCGGATGCCCTCAGATCCCATTGCAAACCGTCTGATTGCCCTGGCGGGAGTGCCCATTGCCGCTCCCAGTGCCAACACTTCCGGCCGTCCCAGCCCAACTACTGCGGACCATGTATGGCAGGATATGAATGGAAGAATCGATATGGTGATTGACGGAGGGCCCGTGGGGATCGGCGTGGAGTCTACCATTGTGGACGTGTCGGGAAAAGTGCCGGTAGTGCTTCGGCCCGGAGCTATCACTATGGAAATGTTAAGAGAAACTCTGGGAGAAGTGACAGTTGATCCTGCGATTCTGGGCCCCATGGCAGAAGGCGTACATCCTAAGGCTCCCGGAATGAAGTATAAGCACTATGCCCCCAAAGCAGAGCTTACTTTGGTGGAGCCTGAGATGGAAGATAAAAAAGCTCATATGACCCATGATCAGATAGAACGCATGGTTTCTATGGTGTGGAAGCTGGCAAAGGAGCAGATTGACACCGGAGTACGGGTGGGAATTATCTGTACGGATGAGTCCAGAAATGCTTATCCGGAAGGGATTGTCCGCAGTATTGGAGCAAGAAAGAGCCAGGAATCAGTGGCCCACAATCTGTACGGTGTACTGCGGGAATTTGATGATTTGAAGGCAGAGGTTATTTTTTCGGAAAGCTTTGGGGAAGATCATCTGGGACAGGCTATCATGAACCGTTTGTCCAAGGCGGCAGGCTATAAGATCGTGCGTGTATAGGAAGGGATAATTACATGGAAAAACAGACGCTGGGTGAAAAGGCGGCGCAGACGCTTTTGGAGATGATACAAAAGGAGGGGTTTGAGCCTGGGGACAGGCTTCCAACGGAAGCAGAGCTGATGGAAACTCTGGGAGTGGGACGCAATACCGTCCGGGAGGCGCTGCGCATTCTGATGTCCAGAAATATTGTTACCATACGTCAGGGATCGGGTACTTTTATTTCCGAAAAAAGAGGCGTTGTGGATGATCCTCTGGGTTTTTCCATGATGGAGGACCGGCGCAGGCTGACAGAGGATCTGATCCAGGTGCGTCTGATGCTGGAGCCTCAGCTGGCGGCGCTGGCAGCCCAGAATGCCACAAAAGAGGATTTGCAGAAACTGGAGCAGATCAAAGGAGAGCTGGAAGAGCTGATTTTTCAGCGGAAGGATTATTCCGTGAAGGATTCCAAGTTTCATGAGCAGATTGCTAACTGCAGCCACAATCAGATCATGACAAATCTGGTGCCTGTGATTACAGAGGGGGTGCGGATGTTTGCCGTTTCGGTTCAGGAAACAGAGTATGAGCAGACCCTTTCTTCACACAGGAGGATCTTTGAGGCCATCCGTGACCGGAGAGGAGAGGATGCAAAGATGGAGATGTATTTTCATCTGATGTATAATAGTAACCGGTATCGGGCGGAAACCGAACCGTAAGAAAAAAGCGTGTGCTTTCTTTTGTTGGAGAAGCACACGCTTTTTTCAGATCCAGCGTTTTCTTACTGAATCCATCTGCCGTTTTCATCTACCTGATAACCGTCAGGAGTTGTGGCAGAAGTATACAGTTTTCCCATGGTACCGTCAGAAATGGGGTTAAAATAATACCAGCTGTTTTCGATTTGCTGCCATCCGGTTTTCATGCCGGAATTGATATCAATGAAAAACCAGCTGTTCTGCTCATGGTCAAAGAGAAAACCGGATTTTGTGTATCCGTCAGCGCCAAAGGCATACCAGGCCCCGTTGATCATTTCCCATGCGGGATGTTCATATACAGTGCCGTTTTCAGCTGTTTTCATGGAGCCTGCGGCAAATGTTCCATCTGCATACTGAAGCTTCCACTGAGATGGATTGCCGGATTCCTGAATCCAATGACTATTGTTTGTTCCGCTTCCTGTTATAATTCCAGATACCGTATTTACATATCCTTTTTTAGAATCAAGGATTGTGTGGCCGGATACAGAGGAGCCAGGGCCGCTTACAGAGGTTCCGGAACCGGAAGAGCCGTCAGAATCGCTATTATTCGGGATAGAAGGAATTTCCGGTACGTTTTCATCGCTTACAGTAACTGCAGAAGAGGCAGACTGGCCGCCGGCAGATACCGTAATTACAGCC
>CAUCBQ010000109.1 GCA_958441075.1 uncultured Clostridiaceae bacterium
TCTCACCACCTTTCCCACCAATGTGGGTACCGGCTTAAAGGCCTGTGTGGTGCTTCACCTGCCAATGCTGTCCCAGGTGCGGAAATTTCAGAGCATCGTAGGTGATATGGGGCGGCTGGGGACAGCCATCCGCGGGCTTTTTGGAGAAGGAAGCGAAAACTATGGAAATATGTATGAGCTGTCCAACCAGAGAAGCCTGGGACGGTCGGAGAGGGAGATTATTGAGCAGGTGGCAAAGGCGGCCTCTCAGTTAAATAATCAGGAGCTTCGGGTGAGAAATGCTGCTTTAAATGCCCGCCGCCTTGAGAGAGAGGATGAAACCTGGAAGTCCTATGGTATTTTAAAATATGCCAGAAGGATTACGGAAAAGGATGCCAGAATCTTTTTATCCCAGCTGATGGCGGGAGAGGAGGACGGTGTTATTTCCTTTGAAAAGGAGAGAAGCCTTTACAGTCTGATGATTGGTATAAAACCGGCTAATCTGGCGCTGTGGGCCAGCCGGCCTCTGGATAAGGAAGAGTCGGACTGCGTGCGGGCCGCATATATCAGGGAGCGGCTTCCCAGAATCATCGAAAGCGCATAAGGAGGACATAAAAGTTATGGAACGATATACACCACAGGCAAAGGAAGCCTTAAGCCTTGCAGTGGGCGTGGCAGAAAGCTTAAACCACGGATATGTGGGAACGGAGCATCTGCTCATTGGCCTTCTGCAGGAGGGAACAGGCGTGGCGGCCAAGGTGCTGGAAGAAAATGGTGTGGAGGAGGATAAGGTTATTGAGCTGGTAAGTCAGCTGATTTCCCCTAATCCTACCCTTCAGACTGCGGATGCGGCGGCCTATACCCCAAGAGCCCGCCGTGTGATAGAAAACAGTTATCGGGAGGCTGTGCGGTTTAAAGCAGCCCAGATCGGAACAGAGCATCTGCTGATTGCCATTTTACGGGAGGGGGACTGCGTTGCCAGCCGCCTTTTAAATACCATTGGCGTCAGTGTGCAGAAGATATACATTGACCTTCTGGCTGCCATGGGAGAGGACGCCCCCACAGTAAAGGAGGAGATGCAGGGGGCAAAAGCCGGACGGCGGGGAAATGCAACTCCTACCCTTGACAGCTACAGCCGCAATCTCACAAAAATGGCTGCGGAGGGGAAGCTGGACCCTGTGATCGGCCGTGAAAATGAGATCCGGCGGGTGATCCAGATTTTAAGCCGCCGGACAAAGAATAACCCCTGTCTCATCGGGGAACCGGGAGTGGGAAAGACGGCGGTGGCAGAAGGATTGGCTCAGATGATCGCAGCTGGAGATGTGCCGGAAACCATTGGGGATAAGCGGGTGATGACGCTGGATCTGTCCGGTATGGTAGCCGGGTCCAAATACAGAGGCGAGTTTGAAGAACGGATCAAAAAGGTAATCGCCGAGGTAGTGGAGTCAAAGGATGTGATCCTTTTTATTGATGAGATCCATACCATTATCGGCGCAGGAGGGGCAGAAGGGGCCATGGACGCCTCCAATATCTTAAAGCCCTCTCTGGCAAGAGGGGAGCTTCAGCTGATCGGGGCCACTACGATCAATGAGTACCGCAAGTACATTGAAAAGGATTCAGCTCTGGAGCGCCGGTTCCAGCCCGTAACCATAGACGAGCCCAGCGAGGAGGAGTCAATTGCCATCTTAAAGGGCCTCCGCAGCCGCTATGAGGACCATCACAGGGTAGAAATCACCGATGACGCCCTGGAGGCTGCTGTAAAGCTGTCCAGCCGCTATATTAATGACCGTTTTCTGCCGGATAAGGCCATTGACCTTATTGATGAGGCTTCTTCCCGTGTACGGCTTATGAACTACACCCGTCCGGAGAAAGTCAGGGATTTAGAGGGACAGATTGAAAAGCTGGAGGATGAAAAGGAAGAGGCGATTCGGGAAGAGGCATACGAAAAAGCAGGAGAAATTAAAAAGAAGCAGGAGAAGCTGAGGGGAAAAATAAATACTCTTCTGGAAAAGTGGCAGAAGGAAAAGGAAACCCGCAGGCTGACTGTAAGTGAAAATGAGATTGCGGACGTTGTGGCAGGTTGGACCCGGATTCCGGTGAAAAAACTGGCTGAGGAAGAATCGGAGCGTCTTAAAAATCTGGAAGGCATTCTCCATGAACGGGTAGTGGGGCAGGAGGAGGCGGTAACTGCCGTGTCAAAAGCTATTCGCAGAGGCCGTGTAGGGCTCAAAGACCCGAAGCGCCCCATTGGTTCCTTTTTGTTCCTCGGCCCTACGGGAGTGGGAAAAACAGAACTTTCCAAGGCTCTGGCAGAAGCTATGTTCGGCACCGAAGCAGCCCTGATTCGTGTGGATATGTCTGAATATATGGAAAAGCACAGCGTTTCCAAGATGATCGGTTCCCCGCCGGGATATGTGGGATACGAGGAAGGCGGACAGCTCAGTGAGAAGGTTCGCAGGAATCCTTATTCTGTGATTCTGTTTGATGAGATCGAAAAGGCCCATCCGGATGTGTTTAATATTCTTTTACAGGTTCTGGATGACGGCCACATCACAGATGCCCAGGGACGAAAGATCGACTTTAAGAATACCATTATTATCATGACCTCTAATGCAGGGGCAGAAAACATCATTTCCCCCAAGCGTCTGGGCTTTGGAACGGCTACAGATGCAAAGGCCGATTATGATTTTATGAAGGGCCGTGTAATGGATGAGGTAAAACGTCTGTTTAAGCCGGAGTTTTTAAACCGTATTGATGAAATCATTGTGTTCCATCAGTTAAACAGAGAACATATGAAGGGTATTGCAGATATTATGCTGCGGGGCATTATAAAGCGCAGCAGGGAGCAGCTGGGAATCGTTTTATCTGTGGATACAGCAGCCAGAGATTATCTTATTGACAAGGGGTATGATGACAAATACGGCGCAAGGCCTTTAAGACGTACCATCCAGAGCCTTCTGGAGGATAAGCTGGCAGAGGCTGTTCTGGATAAAAAGGTACGAAAAAATGCTCAGGTCGAGGTAGGGCTTTTGGAGGATCAGCTGAACTTTTCAGTGAAGAAAAAGGCAGTATCCAGAAAGAAGTCCGTTTCCGGTGAAGGGGAAAAACAGATTTCGGAAAATAAAGCAAAGTAAGAAAAAATTAACTGGTTATTTTCAGCAGGTTGTTGTATAATCAGGGTACACAGTATCCCTTTCAGTCAGGGATCGGAGAATGGCAGTTCCGTCCCCGGACGGGATGAATGAACAGGAGGATAAAAAGATGCCAGTTGTTGAAGAGCTGATCCGCACAGAGCAGGATGGCACCATCAGTTTTGGTAATTACACATTGGGACAGAAAGCAAAAAAGTCCGATTTTGAATATCAGGGGGATGTTTACAAGGTAAAGACCTTCTATGAGATTACGAAATTAGAGCGCAACGATATGTTCGTATATGAATCCGTTCCCGGTACGGTGGCAGAGCATTTCAGCGTGTCAGACGAAGGCGTGGAGTTTGCTGTAGAGGGCGCTAAGGATGCCCAGATTACCGTACAGCTGGAGGATGATACAGACTACGAGGTATATGTAGACGGAGTGGCAGCAGGCAGCATGAAGACCAATATGAGCGGAAAGCTCAGTGTCAGCGTAGAGCTGGAAGAGGGAACGGCTGTAAAGGTAAAGGCTGTAAAGAGAGCGTAGGATTTGGTTCTGCCTGTTCCCGCAGGCAAAACGTCAGGAGGCCGGAAGCGGCCTCCTTTTTTCGGGGTTCAATTTGGTCTTCAAAGGATAAGAGAACAGGGAGAGAAACATGGCAAAAGCAAGAACAACCGCATTTTTCTGCAGTGAATGCGGATATGAATCTTCCAAATGGATGGGCCAGTGTCCGGCCTGTAAGGCATGGAATACTATGGTAGAGGAACCGGTGGCAAAGCCGGCCCGCACAGCAGCTCCATCAGGCAGGCTGGCAGGACCAGGCGGAAGCGGCGCCGGAAAAAGAGAGAGAGCCGCCCTTTTATCAGAGATCAGCCTGGAGGAAGAGGATCGGATTCCCACAGGCTTTAAAGAACTGGACCGTGTTCTGGGAGACGGCATTGTAGCCGGTTCGCTGGTACTGGTGGGAGGAGATCCGGGAATTGGAAAATCCACGCTTCTTTTACAGGTCTGCCGCAGGCTGGCAGCAGACGGAAAAAGGGTGCTCTATATCTCAGGAGAGGAATCATTAAAACAGATCAAGATGCGGGCCAGCCGTATCGGAAGTGTAACAGGAGATCTGCGCTTTTTGTGCGAGACAAATCTGGACCGCATCAGTGAGGCCATTGATCTGGAGAAACCGCAGATTGCAGTGATCGATTCCATACAGACCATGTACCGGGAGGAAATATCCTCTGCTCCCGGAAGCGTCAGCCAGGTTAGGGAATCCACAGGGCTTTTGATGCAGCTTGCAAAGAGCCGGGGCATTGCTGTTTTTGTAGTAGGCCATGTGACAAAGGAAGGCGTAGTGGCAGGTCCCAGAGTTTTGGAACATATGGTGGACACAGTGCTCTATTTCGAAGGGGACAAAAATGCGGTTTACAGGGTTTTAAGAAGCGTGAAAAACCGTTTTGGCTCCACCAATGAAATCGGCGTATTTGAGATGAGAGAGGAAGGCCTTATGGAGGTGGAAAATCCGTCTGAATATATGCTGGACGGGCGGCCGGAGAATGCTTCCGGAGCAGTGGTATCCTGTTCGCTGGAAGGAAGCCGTCCCATTCTTCTGGAGGTTCAGGCGCTGGTAGCCGAGACAAATTTCGGAATGCCCCGGCGTACAGCGGCAGGAACAGACTATAATCGTGTGAATCTTCTCATGGCAGTGCTGGAGAAACGGTGCCGCTATGAGATGTCCCGGCTGGACGCCTATGTAAACATTGCAGGCGGTATGCGGATGAATGAACCGGCCCTGGATCTTGCCATCATTATGGCCCTTATGTCCAGCTACAAGGACCGTCCGGTGGATTCGGGAATGCTCATATTCGGAGAGGTTGGACTTTCCGGAGAGGTCCGGGCCGTTTCACAGGCGGATAAAAGAGCTGCCGAGGCCGCCAGAATGGGTTTTACCTCCTGTGTGCTTCCAAAGGTTTGCCTGGATAAGATGAAGCCCATAAAAGGGCTTAAGATGATCGGCGTGTCCAATGTGCGGGAGGCTATTGGGCTTTTATAGAAATAAAACAGGGGGAGCTTTTGTGTTCCCCCGCCCGTTTTTTGAGCAATAATTTAAAAAATAAAAATAATTTAAAAAATTTCAAAAAAACAGTTGACACTTTTCCGGCGCTATGGTATTATAACTGAGGTTCGAGAGAACAGCAAAACAAAGAATCAAATAGGGGAATAGTTCAATGGTAGAGCAGCGGTCTCCAAAACCGTAGATGGGGGTTCGAGCCCCTCTTCCCCTGCTGACTATTTGAAAGAATAGCCCAACCCGCAAGAAAGCCGGAGTACTGTAGAGTATTCCGGTTTTTTGTTATGCAGCGTCACTTATATCAATGATCAGAACAGGAGACACAGGAATTTATGAATAAGAAGGAATGCAATGAGATCAAAAAACTTTTTACCCCTGCAAACTGTGCCATCAGCCGGATCTGCGGCTGCTATGTGGATTCGGAGAAGAATAAAAAGACCGAATTAAAGGAAGCGTTTCTTTCCCTGCCTGAAGAGGAGGCTTTTAAATATTTTACCATTTTCAGAAACGGGCTTTCAGGAACCGTGGGAAAAAATCTTTTGAATATGGAGTTTCCCTTACATACAGAGGCGGAGGGCGGTACCCAGAATTTTCTTTTGAAGCTGAGAGACAGCGAGCTTAAGGATGATGGCCTGATTGAGGAATTTTATGATAAGATTATTGCCAATTTTGATTATGGTGAGAATTATTACATTATCCTGATCCACTGCGCCTATGACATACCTGCAAAGGCCACAGATGGATCGGAAATGTTTGACGCATCTGATTATGTATATGAATTCATCCAGTGCACCATCTGCCCTGTAAAGCTGTCAAAGGCAGGGCTTTGCTATAATTCCATGACAAATGCCATTGAAAACCGCATCAGGGACTGGCTGGTGGAGGCGCCTGTCAACAGCTTTCTGTTCCCTGCTTTTAATGACCGCAATACGGATATTCACAGCCTGCTGTTTTATGCCAAAAATCCGGAGCAGCTGCCGGACAGCCTGATTGACGAGGTGTTAGGCTGCGGGATTCCCATGTCAGCCAGAAGCCAGAAGGAAACCTTTCAGGCAATTGTGGAAGAAACTCTGGGGGAAAACTGTGACTTTGAAACTGTGAAAAGTATTCATGAAAATTTAAGTGAGCTGGTAGAAGAGACAAAGGATGAGCCGGTGCCTCTGACTCTGGATAAGTACCAGGTAAAAAAGCTCCTTGAAAATAACGGCGCGTCTCAGGAGAAGCTGAAAGAGTTTGACGAGCGTTATAAAGATGTGGAAAATACACCGGAGACAAGCTTTGTGGCAGCCAATGTGGTAAATACGAAAACCTTTGAAATAAAAACGCCGGATGTAACGATTAAGGTGGCGCCGGATAAAACCTATCTGGTGGAAAACAGGATGATTGACGGACGTCCCTGCATTGTCATTGCCATCAATGAGCATGTGGAAATTAACGGTATTTCATGCAGGCCCATTGCAGTTCAGAGAAAGGATTTGGCAGCTCCGGAGCCGGATACAGAACTCTCAGTTTCCTGGACAGAATCAGGTGAAACAGAGGCGGCAGCCGGTCTGGAAGAAGGTATACGGCCTGTACCCACGGGGATTCATGCCATAGAGGATTAGACTTGTGCACACCCAAAGTAAGGCAGTCTATGCACACTTTATGCTGTATAGACAAAAAAAGTAATAGTTGATATAATGACTACAGCCAAATTACAAAAGGAAGGGTGAAATTACAGATGAGTCGTACAATTAAAGCAGGTCATGTATACCGCCAGTATTCCCGTGACGGAATGGTTATTGCAGATTATAAAAGCTCCCGTCTGGCTTATGAGGCCACAGGCGTATCATCATCCCCTTTAGTAGCAATCCAAATGTTTCCGCGAGAATCTTGCATGATATGAT
>CAUCBQ010000110.1 GCA_958441075.1 uncultured Clostridiaceae bacterium
CCGATCACACAGTTGGAAGCCATGCCGGAGGTAGTATCCGAAGCACCGCATTTAATCGCCATAACTACCTCTGAAATATCAACCGTTTCTCTCTGAAGACCGGAAATCTCCTGAACAAGTCTCTGAGCCGCATCAATTCCTGCCTGAATAGCTCTGGAAGTACCTCCCAGCTCCTGAATACGGATAATCTCTACAGGCTTTCCTGCTGCCCGAATCTCCTCCACCATACGCTCATGGTCTGTTCCCTCACAGCCCAGGCTGACGATCAGAGCAGCACCCACATTGGGGCTCTGGCCCAGATTGGAAAGAGTATCTGTCACCCGCTTTAAGTCAATGGGAAGCTGACAGCAGCCCTGATGGTGGAAATATCCGATGGTTCCCTGAACCTGACGGCAGATTGCCTGACCTACATCGTTGGCACAGATTACGCTGGGAATTACAGCTACAAGATTGCGGGCTCCTACTTTGCCATTCGCTCTGCGGTATCCCTGAAATGTATATTCGCTCATTCTTTCACCTCCTCCAGATCGCCTCTGCCTCTGAGCGCATCCAGATTATGCACATGGACATAGTCGCCCTTTTTTATATCCATACTTGCAGCTCCGATGGACTCTCCATACTTCATGATGTGGGCTCCCTTTGGAATATCCGTCACTGCAATTTTATGGCCGTAGGGCACATTTCCGTGAACGCAGATCTCTTCCTTCTGCCCCTTTTTGTCCCGGACCTCTACCACTGTGCCGTCTGTAATTCCGTCGGCAAAAATGGTAGCTACATTGTCCAGGTCATCTACCTTTAACGCCAGCTTAAGCTCCATATTATTCCTCCTGTTCCTTTACTGCCAGCACTGCCACACCATCAGGAATCACGATCACCCTTGCATCTCTTCCCATCATCTCATAGGCCATCTCAAGAGCCTCATCCGGTGAAGATGCAGGGATCATATTGGCCTTTCTCACCATCTCATGATCCAGATATGTAGTCACAAGAATGACCTTGTGTTTCTTTAAAATACGTGAGTAAATCTGAGCGCACCACTGCTCCGGAATGGTTTCTCTGGGAGGAATCTTTGACAGATATGCGTCAATTTCGTCCACCGTTCCCTGTACGATCAGCTTTTCAAAATGAGTGCCTCCCATACCGTCAAAGCAGGACGCACACATGATAATCACGCCGCCGTCCTTACAGCAGGCTTCTGCCGTAGCCACTGCTTTAGGGCTCTGGTACAGGTTCTGATCCAGAGGGTAACCGCCATTGGAGGTGATAACAATATCGCCTGTCATGCCCGGACACTGAGCCAGATCACGGACAAATTCCACACCCTTTTCATGGGCCTTCTCCAGATCTCCCGCAAAAGCTGCGATAACCTTCTTCTCACCATTTAATGCCACGTTTAAAATGAACTGAACGTTCACTGCACGGGCGGCATATACCATATCCTCATGGATGGGATTATGCTCCAGCACTCCCGTTGCCGCATATGGACTGGATATAGCCTTGTAGGAATGATTCTCATTTACTGTAGCCGCATTACAGATGCCCGGAAGAATGCTCTTGCGCCCTCCGGAAAATCCTGCAAAGAAATGAGGCTCAATAAAGCCTTCTGTAATCAGCAGGTCGCAGTCCAGAGCCAGCTTATTCACCCAGAGCTCTGCCCCGGATGGAAGACCGGTAACATAGGAAAAATCATCCTCTTCAAAAGCCTTGTTAACCACAATTTTTTCATGATCTACAATCTGATCGCCGAACATCCTTCTCTGCTCTTCCTCCGTGGTGGGACGGTGAAGGCCTGTAGCAATCAGGATCGTAATGTCAGCCTCCGGATTTCCCTTCCGGATCTCCTCAAGAAGCAGGGGTAAGGTCAGTTTGCTTGGCACTGCTCTGGTGTGGTCTGAAGTAACAAGTACAACCCTGTTTTTCCCTTTTGCCAGTTCACTGAGCCGGGGAGTTCCCACAGGATGCTCCAGAGCTTCCCTTACCAGATCTTCCTCACTTTTTCCCGCATCATACTCATCCGTACGGGCTGTGATCACTGCTTCCAGGTTCTTTTCATCTATATGAAGATCCAAACTGGAAGTGTAATACGAAATCTTAATGGTTTTCAAACTTCATCACCTTTCCTTTATTTTGATTTGTACGATTACTATAAATTGTCGACTGTCTACTTTCTCATTGTATAATTGCGCACTCAAAATGTCAATACCTTCCAATATTTTATTTATTGTTTTTATATTTTAATGCATTTTCACTACAGTTTGTCATAAAAAAGGCCGTTCATGAAATGAATCGTCATGAACGGCCAAGGGCTGCTCTTATTTCCCAGCCACCTCTTTTACCAGAAGAAGCCTTTGTCCGGGCTTTACCTCTTCCTCTGCAAGCTCATTGGCAGAAATAACACAGCCCACTGTAGTATGAAATTTTTTTGCAATGGCCCACAGGCTGTCTCCGGGCTGGACGATATAACCGGCGATCCCCGGCAGCTCCTGAAGCTTTTTTAAATCCAGAGGGCCGGAAGAAATACCTGTAATCACCTGCTCCTTTACAGGCTGCAAAACCAGAAAATCCAAAGCCGCCACCGCTTTAATCTCCACCATATCTCCGCCCACCATTACAGCTGTGAGCTGTTCCAGTCCTGCATCCAGCTGATATACGCTGTCCTCCCGGATTCCCCTGGCCTCTGCCGTACACTTAAAAGGAATCTGCTCTACTGCAGACTGAACCGGAGTCTGATCGTCGCTGGTCAGATAGAGCAGCGTTACCTCTAAAATACCTTCTATCTTTAAGCAGTCTTCCCCCGGCTCCACCTCATCCAGCTTTATCGTACCGCTGTGATGGCAAATCTGCAGAATCCGTTCCCCCTGAGGAAGCTTAACCTTTTCCCCGATTCTGGAACGGCACACATTTCTTGTAAGTATCCGGTCAAAAACCGTTTCCTTCCTCTCCGGCGTCAGCTCCCGGCTATTGGAATATACATCACACAGCAGCTCTGTTTCCAGTTCTTCGTACAGGCGGATGTCCAGTTCCAAAACTCCATCAATCTCCAACTCACGCATTTCCCCGTCATAATCCGGTTTTGCTTCAATCTCCCGATGTGAAAGCCGTACCGTAATCATGGGGATCTGGTCCTCCTTTACCCCCTCCGCCTCCATATCACCTGAAAACGGAATTGTTTCCTCCAGCCACTGCACCGGCATTGTCTCATCCTCAGCCTCATAGATCACAAAAACCGTCAGTTCCCCATCCAGATGCAAAAAACCGTCCAGAGGCTTGACAGACAATACCCGAAGCTTCATCTCTTTCCACAAAAGACGGCCGATTCCGGGCTTCCCGCCTGTAAGTCCCACAATCTCCCGAATCCGGTAAGTATCCTTTCCCCGAACTGCCATGGATGCAGCTGTAATCTGACGCTTCAGCGTTTCAACAGGCAGCTCCTGATCGCCCTGTTTTACATCTGAAGCCGCTTCTGTATCCCGTACCGCCTCGATCCGTACCTGAAGAGTAACAATGGCCTGAACCCCCAGCTTTCTGGAATGGATCATATCCGTGTTCAGATCCTCCAGCATCCATGACAGACCCACTGTATCCTTATCCTCCAGCTGGGGAACATTGATCATCTCCTCAAAGGGAATACTTCCCCCCAGAGTCTGAAGGCCGCCGCCTTCTCTGCGGTACAGCACCTGAAACTCCAAACGGCCCTTTACATTTACCCTATCCCCCATAGGCTTTACCTGCTCTACCTGAACTTCCCCATTATCCAGCATAACCTGCTCCATATCGTCCATGGTGTCAGGTACAATAAAATCATCATCCAGGGTGATTTGTGTGGACACATTTCCCTTCCACTGATTCATATGTATCTGTTTCTTTATCAGCTCCATAAAAAACACCTGCCATCCCACATAATCTCTTACATAAAGAATCTATGCGGATGGCAGGCTAAATATAACTCTGCTGCAGACAGCACTGTGCTGCCGCGAAATCATTTTCATCAGTCCCTGTCCTGATAAGTCTCTAAAAAATGATGCCGGACGCCCTTTTGAACATAACCCAGACAGGCGTCCAGATTGATATTTTCCACGCTTTTCATGATATTTGCATCAATAAACGGGCTGTTCTTTCTCAGCTTTGCAATCAGCTCCTTCATCTCCTGACGTTTGGAAGTATGAACGATATCGCCGCCGTTTACCCTTTCCCCTGCAGCGGCCCGCTCTCTTGCAATCTGCTCTGTAAACCGGCAGGCACACTGAAGAAAATGGAGATGATTGCTGTCCCTCCAGGCCAGAATATCCTCCTCCTTTACAAAATACAGCGGTCGTATGAGCTCCATGCCTGAAAAATTGGTGCTGTGAAGCTTTGGCATCATAGTATTGATCTGACCGCCGTAAAGGATACCCATGAGAATAGTTTCGATCACATCATCAAAATGATGTCCTAATGCGATCTTATTGCAGCCCAGCTCCTTTGCGTGGGAATAAAGATATCCCCGCCGCATCCTGGCGCAGAGATAACAGGGCGACTGATCCACATCCACCACAATATTAAAAATATCTGAGTCAAAAATCCGAAGAGGGATATTCATAAGAGCGGCATTTTCCTCAATCAGCCGCCTGTTTTCCGGCTGATAGCCCGGGTCCATGACAATAAACTCCAGTTCAAACCTTGTATCGCTCTGGCGTTTTAACTGCTGCAGACATTTTGCAAGCAGCATGGAATCCTTACCTCCGGAAATACATACAGCCACCCGGTCCCCGTCCTGAATCATCTCATATTCCTGAAGTCCCTTTACGAAAGGTCTCCAGATGGTCTTTCTGTATTCTTTTATAATGCTTCGTTCTATATTAACATAAGGGGCTTCCTGCTTCATCTCTGGCACTTACTCCTTCTTTTACTGTGTTTACGGATGTCTGCTTTTCCGAGAGCACTTTCACTGCTTCCCGCAGCTGCACAAGCTCCTGAGTCATGGTCAAAATCTGTCTCTTCATCTGCTCATACTCCTCCAAAGTCATGGTTTCCCGTTTCTTTGGCAGGCTGACTCCATCCTTTTTTATAGGGCGGGCTGGAATCCCCACTGCTGTCACATTGTCCTCCAAAGGCTTTAACAGAACTGCATTCGCAGCAATAGAGCAGTTATCTCCCACCTCAAAGGCTCCTAAAATCTTGGCTCCTGCGCCTACCATAACATTATTCCCAAGGGTTGGATGGCGTTTTCCCTTCTGGGTTCCCACACCCCCCAGCGTAACTCCCTGATAAATCGTACAGTTATCTCCCACCACTGCCGTCTCTCCAATCACCACACCGCTTCCATGGTCGATCAGGATTCCATGACCCAGCTGAGCGCCCGGATGGATCTCAATCAGAGTAAAAAAGCGGGCCACCTGTGAAATAAGCCTGGCAATGAAAAACATTTTATGTCGGTAAAACCAGTGTGCAAACCGATGCCAGATCAAAGCGTGAATGCCCTGATACAGCAAAAGCACCTCAAATGCACTGCGGGCCGCCGGATCCCGTTCCTGTACTGCTTTTATATCCAGCCAAATATCCTTTAAGATCATTTCTGTTTCCAACCTTTCCCAACTGTGTATCCTATATACACAGCAGCTTCTGATGTAGTATAGCATATGAGACCGGCGAAAAAAAGGATTTTCTTCCTATCGGAAAATAACCGGCTCTTCTAAAAGCTCGGTCCGCAGCACAATATAGGGGAAGGACTGCTCTGTACCCGGATTCTCCCCTTTTTCCGGCCCCATAAGCTCCGTTGCCAGGACAATGGAATTTTCCGTCAGATAAAGCTCCCTGATGCTGATGCTGTATCCGCCTGTAGGCTGGGCTCCATACCCTACTGCTATGTACAGATTTTTATCGTCTGTATAGGTAAGCTTAAAGGGCTGGGGCATTTTTTCAGAAATCAGCTTCGAAAGCTCTGCCGGCAGCTCTGGCTGAGGAGCCGTCTGAAATTCCAGATCACGCACCTTATCCCTGTTCTCTTTGGAAACAGAGCAGCCCGTAAGCCCTGCGGCAAATAAAAGCATCAGCCCTGCGGTCCAAACCATTTTCATAATTCGTTTCATAAATAAAAAACCTCCCGGAATATACCATCTGTTAACAGTATATTCCGAAAGGCTTGTCTGTGATCCTTACATGATTTTTCGAATCCAGCCTTCAGGCGCTTCCAGGCGTCCCATCTGAATACCGGTCAGCGTATCATACAGCTGTTTTGTAACAGGGCCCATTTCCTCCATACCGCTTGGGAAGCAGATTTCCCGACCGTGGTCATTTACCTTTCCTACAGGGGAAATCACAGCCGCTGTGCCGCAGAGGCCGCATTCTGCAAAATCCTTTAATTCCTCCAGCTTTACAGGCCGCTGTGTGACCTTTAAGCCCAGATAATGCTCTGCCACATACATGAGCGAACGTCTTGTGATGGACGGCAGAATGGAATCAGACTTTGGCGTAACCACCTCTTTGTCCTTTGTAATAAAGATGAAATTAGCTCCGCCCGTTTCTTCCACATAGGTTCTGGTAGCCGGGTCCAGAAACATATTTTCATCAAAGCCCTTTGCATGAGCTGTTTCATGAGCATGAAGGCTCATTGCATAGTTTAAGCCAGCCTTCACATGGCCTGTTCCGTGAGGCGCTGCCCGGTCAAAATCACTGACACAGATGGTGATGGGCTTTGCTCCCCCCTTAAAATAAGGGCCCACCGGCGTTACAAACATTCTGAACTGATACTCGTCAGAGGGCTTAACGCCAATCACAGGACCAGAAGCAAACATATAGGGGCGTATATAAAGAGTTGCCCCGCTGCCGTAAGGAGGAACCCAGGCCGCATTCGCCTTTACCACCTGATCCAGAGCTTCCAGAAAACGCTCCCTGGGGAACACAGGCATCTCCAAACGTCTGGCAGAATCCATCATGCGCTCTGCA
>CAUCBQ010000111.1 GCA_958441075.1 uncultured Clostridiaceae bacterium
GGTACGTCCCTCCTCCAGCCTTTCCGGTGTGATCCAGTTTACCCTTCCCTCTTCTCTCTCATCCTGATTCATCTGATCTCTATCTTTTTCTTCGTACATAACGAATGCTCCTTTCATGTAATTCCTTTTGATGTCTAAATCATATGAAACAGAATTGTTGGATTTGTGACAGAATTGTGGAAATTCTGTGTCTTTGCTTTTTATATTCCGATCTGCAAGGTTGCCGGTTGATAATTTTACAAAAACAGGTAATATAGTAAGAAGAATACGGCAAATCTGCCGCCAAAGGAGCAGTTTATGAACATAACGGGAATTATTGCGGAATATAACCCATTTCACGGGGGACACTATTTTCATATACAGGAAGCGAAAAAAAATACAGCTGCGGATTACTGCATTGCGGTTATGAGCGGGGATTTTGTCCAGCGGGGAGAACCGGCTGTTTTTGATAAATATCTGCGCACAAAAATGGCCTTAATGGGAGGCGCAGATCTGGTGATTGAGCTTCCTTCTGTCTTTGCGGTCAGCAGCGCTGAGGACTTCAGCGCCTGCGGCGTAAAGCTTTTAAGCCGGCTGGGAGCTGTAACCCACCTTTGTTTTGGAAGCGAGGACGGAAATCTGGATAAAATCCTGGCAGCGGCAAAGGTTCTGGCTGATGAAAGCCCTGATTTTTCAGCCCGCCTGCAGGAAGCCATGAAACAGGGCTTAAGCTGGCCTCAGGCCCGAAACAGAGCCCTTCTTTCCATGGACTCACTGGCACCGTTTAAAAAGGAACCATTAAACCAGCTTCTGGGATCACCGAACAATCTTCTGGGAATTGAATACTGCAAGGCGATTCTTCGCTGCCACAGCTCCATCCGGCCTGTAACCATCCAAAGAAAAGGACAGGGGTATCACGATGAAGCTATGGAATTGGGGCAGGCATCTGCATCGGCTATTCGAAAAAGCCTTCTTGCGCTTCAGACGTCCCAACAGCCCCCGGCAGAGGATGTCCCGGCCTCTTTGAAAGCCCACGTTCCTTCTCAGCTTCTGCCCCTTTATTCCCAGGGCCGGATTCTGGGACCTGAAGACTGCAGAGAGCTTTTAAACTACCGCCTTCTTGCTCTGGCCCATGAGGGGGCAGATCTTACCGCTTTTTCAGATGTTTCAAAGGAGCTGGCAGACCGTCTTGGCGGACAGCTGTTACAGTATGAGGGGTGGGAGGGAAGAATCCGCCAGCTAAAGACAAAACAGTATACCTATACGCGAATCAGCCGCGCCCTGACCCATATTCTTCTGGGAATCACAGATGAAAAGGTGCTGAAAGCCAGACAGCTGGGCTATGCCCCCTATGCCAGAATCCTGGGCTTCAGAAAAGAAGCGGGACCTCTGCTGTCCCTTTTAAAGAAACAGTCAGAAATCCCGCTTATCACAAAAACCGCAAATGTTTCGCAAATCCTCACCGGAGAAGCCCTGGAACTTTTCAGGCAGGATCTGTTCTCTTCCCATGTGCGTCAAAGTATGGAAGCTGCAAAATACGGTCCGATCGGACGAAACGAATTTAATCAGCCTATCTGCATTATATGATCGACTGATCCCATACTTCCTTATTTATTCAGCAATTCCGTCGTTTTCTTTCATCCTCAGTTCCGGCGCCAGCAGCCGCACAATAGCCGGATCTGCCTGCAGAAATTCCAGAAGCTGCCCAAGCTGCATTCCTGTCTTTTCCCGTGCCTTCTGAGAGGCAGCGTCATTTCCCTGACGGACGGCACGGATGAGGATGTTTTTCGGTGTGTGTTCCATATCGATAAATTCCAGAATCTGGGTACGATACCCCCGATACTCCAGTACCTGAGCCCGGATGGCATCGGTATAAAGGGCAGCCATGCGCTCCTTGATCAAACCGTAGCCAAACACCGGCTTCATCAGCGGATTTTCAATCTGACGATTCAGCTCATGCTGACAGCAGGGAACAGACAGGATCACCTTTGCGCCCCAGCCCACAGCCTTTTCCAGAGCATAATCCGTAGCCAGATCGCAGGCGTGAAGGGTTACTACCATATCCACCCGGTCTACGCCCTCATAGGAAGCAATATCCCCGCAGAAGAAGCTCAGGCGGTCATAGCCATAGGCTTTTGCCAGAGCATCACAGCGGCGGATTACATCCTCCTTCAGATCAAGGCCGATAATCCGGACCGGATAACCTTTTAATTCTTTCAGATAGTAATACATGGCAAAGGTCAGGTAGGATTTACCGCATCCAAAGTCCAGAATCACAGACTCCCTGCTGGAGTCCAGATTAGGAAGGATATCCTCGATAAATTCCAGAAAACGGTTGATCTGGCGGTATTTATCATAACGGCTGCGGACAATTTTCCCCTCTGCCGTCATAACCCCCAGATCCACCAAAAAGGGAACAGGGATTCCTTCTTCCAGAATATGGCGCTTTCTGCGGTTGTGCTCCAAAAGACGCGGCTCCTTTTCCTGCCCTTCAAAACGTGGACGAATCTTCTCAGATCCGACTGCTTCTGTGCATTTCTTTTTACGGATTTTTACGGTTACCTTTCCCTTTTTGCTCACCAGCACTACTCCGGTTCCGTGTATTCCGCTCATCTCTGCCTGTCTGAAGTTATTCTCCAGCATCTGGCATACATAGGAAACCGCTTCTTTGGGGGTGAAATTTCGGTGAAACGCCTGTTTTCCCACCTGTTCCTCTGCCTGAAATACCAGTTCTCCCTTTAAAAGCAGAGGGCGCATCCGGCTGCGGCTGCACCTGGCGGGATCTGACGGGTGGCTTAAAAGCAGCCGTTCCAATCCTTCATCCAAAAACATCTCCAGCCCTTCTTCCAGCTTTTTACGTTCATTCTGATCCATAGGAACACTCCTTTTTATTTCTGTCTGTGTCAATCTTCCTTCCAGTTCTTTCTCAAAAGCTCCGGACAGGCTTCCAGATGGGCGTAGTCATTAAAGCGCTCCAGCGTAAAACGTCTATGGCATTTATCCCATTTTAATTGTGTGATACTTGTATTTTCCAGATCCTTCCCAAGAAGCCGCCAGTTTTCCAGAGGCATTTTCAGGTACCAGGCCGTCATGGCCCGGATCACTCCGCCGTGAGTTACTACAGCAATCCTCTCATGACCGCTTTCCGTAAGCTTTTCCAGAACCGGGCCTGCCCTGCGGATCACATCTGACGCGCACTCGCCTCCCGGATAAGGCAAATCTTCTGTCATGGCAGCCTGCCTCTCTTTAAACTCCAGAAACCGGACTGCAATCTCTTCGTCCGAAAGTCCTTCCATTTCCCCAAAAGAAATTTCTCCAAGCTCCGGACAAATCTGATGGGGAAGGCGTAAAAAACGGTTCATTTCTTCAGCTGTCTGTACTGCCCGGATCAGGCTGCTGGAATAAAGAGCGTCAATCCCCCATTCTCTAAGCCGACGCCCAAGAAGGGCTGCCTGACGGCGGCCCTCCGGAGAAAGATCTACATTAACATTACAAAGCCTGCTGCTCTGGCGGCCATGGCGTATAAGATACAGCTCCATTGTCCTGCCTCTTAATTCTTAAAGCTGTGGATCGGAGCCGGAATACGTCCGCCTCTTGTCACGAACTTCTCACAGGAAAATGTATTTACAGGAATAATGGGGGCATATCCCAAAAGTCCGCCGAACTCTGCCGTATCTCCTACCTTTTTTCCAATTACAGGAATCAGGCGTACTGCGGTTGTCTTCTGATTTACCATACCGATCGCAGCCTCATCTGCAATGATGCCGGCAATGGTAGAAGCCGGGGTATCCCCTGGAATAGCAATCATATCAAGGCCTACTGAGCAGACACAGGTCATGGCCTCCAGCTTTTCAATGGTAAGGGCTCCCAGGCTTACCGCATCAATCATGCCCTGATCCTCGCTGACCGGGATGAAGGCCCCGCTTAAACCGCCCACATAGGAGGACGCCATAACGCCGCCCTTCTTTACCTGGTCATTTAACATGGCAAGGGCCGCTGTAGTGCCGGGGGCGCCTACTCTCTCTAAACCGATTTCTTCCAGAATCTCTGCCACGCTGTCGCCTACAGCAGGCGTAGGAGCCAGAGAAAGATCAATGATGCCAAAGGGAATACCCAGACGTTTGGAAGCCTCCTGCGCTACCAGCTGGCCTACACGGGTAATCTTAAAGGCTGTTTTCTTAATGGTTTCACAGAGCACTTCAAAATTGGCTCCCCTTACCTTTTCCAAGGCTACCTTCACAACACCGGGACCGCTGACTCCCACATTGATAATGGCATCCGCCTCTGTAACGCCATGGAACGCACCTGCCATAAAGGGATTGTCGTCCGGGGCATTGCAGAATACTACCAGCTTGGCGCAGCCCAGAGAATCATTATCCCCTGTAGCCTCAGCCGTTTCCTTCACAATCCGCCCCATAAGCTCTACTGCATCCATATTCAGCCCGGTCTTTGTGGACCCCACATTGACAGAACTGCAGATCCGTTCTGTCTGAGCCAGAGCCTGAGGGATGGAAAGGATCAGATTCCTGTCCGCTGCGGTCATCCCCTTACTTACAAGGGCAGAGTAACCGCCGATAAAGTTAACGCCTACCTCCTTTGCCGCACGGTCCAGTGTCTTTTGCAATCGTCACAAAATCTTCCGGCTTTTTGCAGGCTGCTCCGCCAACCAGAGCAATGGGGGTGACGGAAATACGTTTATTTACAATGGGAATTCCAAAGTCACGCTCAATATCTTTTCCGGTAGAGACCAGATTTTTTGCCAGCGCAGTGATTTTTCTGTAAATCTTTTCATTCAGAGCATTCAGATCGCTGTCTGCACAGTCCAAAAGGCTGATACCCATAGTAATGGTACGGACATCCAGTTTTTCATGCTCAATCATGTTATTTGTTTCATTTACTTCATAAATATTTATCATAGCCCGTCTGTTCCTTCCCTTTTTTTCCGGTTATCAGATTCTGTGCATTTTTGTAAAGATCTCTTCTCTCTGGATCTTAACGAAAACGCCAATCCCCCCTCCAAGCTGTTCAAGCTCCTCTGCCGCCTGTCCGAAGGAACTGTCCAGAGCGCTTATGTCCACGATCATCATCATGTTGAAATATCCCTGTACAATGGTCTGGGAAATATCCAGAATATTGATGTGATGCTCTGCCAGATAGGTGCATACCTTTGCAATAATGCCTACGGTGTCTTTTCCAACTACAGTAATGATTGCTTTGCTCATATTCATTCTCCTCTTTCATTGTAATGGCTACATTATATATTAAACTTGTTAATAAAAGCAAGAGTAATTATAAGTAAACAATGTCACTCATCCGATCTCTGGCCGCTACGGAAATAGAAAAATCCGATGCGCCGTAAGGGCAGTCTCCCTCGTCAATCTCCAGGCGGACCGTTTCATAGGCCAGCTCAGGATAATTATTTTCCCTGCTCAAATGGCCTAAAAAGATCTTTTTTAACCGGTCATGAAGAATACGGCTTAAAAGGCGTCCTGCATTTTCATTTGACAAATGTCCATGGTCTCCCAGAATTCTGCGCTTTAAGGGATAGGGATAAGGTCCTGTTTCCAGCATCCGCACATCATGATTGGATTCTAAAAGCACCGCATCAAGGCCCTGAAGATTCTCTACAATATATTCGTCAAAATGACCCATGTCCGTTGCCACTGCCACGGATTTTTCCTGATACTCTACCCGGTAAGCAACCGGGTCTGCTGCATCATGATCGATTTTAAAGGGGTGTATTTTCAGATCTCCCACCATAAAATCCACATCCGGCTCAATGGGCGTCAAAAGCTCTTTGTCAAAAGCTCCCAGACTGCTGCAGGATGCAATTCCTGCCAGTGTTTTTCTGGTGCCGTAAATGGGCAGGTGGTATTTTCTGGAGATCACCCCCAGGCCGCGGATATGATCCGAATGCTCATGGGTAACCAGAATCCCTGCCATATCACTTCCTGCCAGCCCAAGTTCATTTAACCCGGTCATAATCCTCTTATTGCTGATTCCTGCATCTACCAGAATATGTGTCTGGTCAGAACCGATGTAAATGCAGTTTCCGCTGCTTCCGCTTGCTATGCTTACCATTCTCATGTATATCTTATCCCTTCCCGTCCATTTAAGAGCCTTTTTACCTGATCGGCTGTATATTCCTGACTCCGGTTGTTGTCGATCACCTCATCCGCCAGAGCACGAAACTCTGCTTCTGAAGCCTGGCTTTCCATAATCGCCCTTGATTTTTCCAGAGAATAACCCCTGCTTTCCATCAGACGGACTGTACGGTTTTCTTCTGATGTATAAAGATACCACATTTCACTGCACTTGTCACGAAATTCTTTTGAGGGAAGGGCTGTTTCTATGACAACCAGATTACTGCCGCAGGCATATGCCTCCCTAAGAACTGCCCTCCAGGTCAGAGGATGGGTAATATCATTTACCTGTCTGCGTTTCTCAGGATCTTTAAACATCCGCTCCGCCATTTCAGCCCGGTTAATCCTTCCGTCAGGCCCTAAAATATCCGGACCAAAAAGAGCAACGACCTCTTTAAACGCCTCCTCTCCCGGCTCCAAAAGCTGTCTGGCTGTAAGATCTGTCTGAATTATATGAAAGCCGTAATGATCTTTAAGAAGAGTGAGAACTGTACTTTTGCCAGCCCCCACTCCTCCGATCAGGCCCAGAATAAAAGGATGTCTTTCTTCCATCACTGTCTTCCTCCTCTGCATTCTGCGGGTCTTCCTGTTTTATTTGGCATCAAACCAGGAAGCTCCGGTCTGAGCCTCTGCTTCCAGGGCAACCTGCAGGCTGGCTGCGTGTTTCATGCGGTCTGTAAGGAGATTTTTTACCTCCTCCTCTTCTTCTAAAGGCGCCTCGATCAAAAGCTCATCATGAATCTGCAGTACAATCCTTGACCGCAGCCCTCTGGCCCGAAGCTCTCTGTCC
>CAUCBQ010000112.1 GCA_958441075.1 uncultured Clostridiaceae bacterium
CGCTGGCTCCGATCCGCACCTCTCCCATATCCATGTCCAGCATCCTCTCCAGCATCCGGCTTCCTTCCAGAAGCTGCTCTACCCCTGTTTTTACATACCGGTATAAAAGCTCGCCCTCTCTGGTCAGCCGTACACCCTTGGAGGTACGGAAAAAAAGCCGTACGCCCGCTTCTTTTTCCAGCTGACGTACGGCCTGACTGACTGCCGGCTGGGAAATACACAGCCTTTGGGCAGCCGCTGTCAGGCTGCCCTCTGTACATACATAATAAAATACTCTGTAATATTCCAGATTGATATTCATGGTCTTTGAATCATTTTTTATACATTGATCTCAGCAGTCATGCCAAGAGCCTCTTTATTGGCCTCTAATACGGGACGGATTACTTCCTCCAGAAACTCCGCTACCTGTCTGGGTGCACGGCCCACATACCGTGAGGGCTCCATAGCTTTTTTAAGATCCTCCAAAGATAAACCAAAGGCGCTGTCTGCGGCAATAAGCTCCAGCAGATTATTGTCTCCGCCCTGCTCCTTTACATTCTTTCCAGCTTCCATGGAAAGCTGGCGGATGCGCTCATGGAGCTCCTGACGGTCTCCGCCGGCCTTTACGGCGTCCATCATAATATTTTCCGTAGCCATAAAGGGCAGCTCTGCCATCAGATGCTTTTCAATCACTTTGGGATATACCACCAGACCGTCTACCACATTTAAGTACAGATCCAGAATACCGTCCACAGCCAGAAAGCCCTCAGGAACAGAAAGGCGCTTGTTGGCGGAATCATCCAGCGTACGCTCAAACCACTGGGTAGAAGCTACCAGCATGGGATTCATCATATCGCTCATCACATAGTTTGCCAGAGAAGCGATCCTTTCACTGCGCATGGGGTTTCTCTTATAAGCCATGGCAGAGGAGCCGATCTGATTCTTCTCAAAGGGCTCTTCCACCTCTTTTAAGTGCTGCAGCAGCCGGATATCATTGGAGAACTTGTGGGCGCTCTGTGCAATTCCGGCCAGTACGCTTAAGACGCGGCTGTCCACTTTTCTGGAATAGGTCTGCCCGGATACGGGATAACAGCCCTCAAAGCCCATCTTTTCTGCGATCCGCTGATCCAGTCTGCGGCAGCGCTCATGGTCTCCGTCAAAGAGCTCTAAAAAGCTGGCCTGTGTGCCTGTGGTTCCCTTTGAGCCTAAAAGGCGCATGGAACCGATAAGGTAATCCAGATCATCCAGATCCAGCTTTAATTCCATCATCCAGAGCGTTGCCCGCTTTCCTACGGTAGTAGGCTGGGCCGGCTGAAAATGGGTGAACGCCAAAGTGGGAAGATCCTTATATTCATCTGCAAACTTTGCCAGCTCTGCCAGTACATTCAAAACCTTTTTGCGGACCAGCTTCAATGCCTCAGTCATGATAATCACATCCGTATTGTCTCCCACATAGCAGGAGGTCGCTCCCAGATGGATGATGCCCTTTGCTTTAGGACACTGTGTACCATATGCATACACATGGCTCATCACATCATGGCGCACCTCTTTTTCACGGGCCTTTGCCACTTCATAATTGATCTCATCAGCATGAGCCTTCAGCTCGTCGATCTGCTCCTGGGTAATGCCAAGTCCCAGTTCCTTTTCAGTCTCAGCCAGGGCAATCCACAGCCGTCTCCAGGTCTTAAACTTCATATCAGGAGAAAAAATATACTGCATCTCCCTGCTGGCATAACGCTCGGAAAGCGGACTTACATACTTATCATGATTGCTCATGTCTCATCCTCCATATCTTTCTTTTATAAGTTTTATATATAAATATCCAGTCATTCAGAAGAAATTATAATACTTTCTTTTTTTTAACACAAGACGGACAGTTATTAAAATTGCTAATAAATTACCTGTGCTCTTCTAATTATCACAGGGTTCTTCACGAATCCGAAAAAATACGATACGTCCCTCCTTCAAAAACAGGGAAACACCCTGCTCTGTCCGGCTGACTGCCTTTTCTTCACTGTATAGCTCTTCCTCATAAAACGGGCAAAACTCCAGAAGTGCAGGCAGCCAGTCTGTACTGATTTCTGCCGCGCTTTCTCTGGCCTTCCATCCCTTTTTTGAGGCTGTCCCCAGACTTATACAGACAAATGTAAATGCCAGGGCGAAATACCGCCCTTTTTTGCCTTTCCTCCTCTTCCTTTCACGCTGATTTCGCTTTCTTATGGCTTTCCATCTGCGTACAGTCTTTTTGCGTCTTCTTTTTAAGCAGCGGTTCTGTTCTCCTTTGTTCATGGTTTCCTTTCCCACACACTCCTGACTGCATTATAGACGTATTTGGGCCGGACTGCAACAAAAAAATCCCCCTGAAACTTTAGGAGATGTATCTGCTCTCTAAATACTCAGGGGGATTCTCAGCTGGTCAGTGGATTTTATTTACCGGTTTTGTGATCTGTCAGAAGGATCAGACTCTGTCATATCCGTTACATCCTCTTTTATGTCCTCCATACCCTCTCTCACATCATCTGCGATCCCATCCATGACACCTTCTCTGGTCGTGTCTGTTTCAGACCGGGATGTGCTGTCCATTTCCTCAGAACTGCTGACAGTTCCGCTCTGGCCTGTCTCATCTTCGCTCCCTGCGCTGTATGGAGCAGAGGTTCCCGGCGTTCCCGACGAGGCTGTAGGCTGCTTGGAATCCCTGCTGCCGCAGGCCGTAAGAGATACCGCAAGCACGGCAATTAACAGTGCCGCCATAACAGATCGGATTTTTTTCATCATACATTCTCCTTTCGTGCTCCAGGCTCCGGTGTCTGTCCGTCGCCCTGTTAAAAAAGTGTATCCAAACCTTACGTTCAGATACACTTAGTATGAGCTCCAAAAAGAGTTTTATTCCTTTTTACAGGCCGATCACATCTGTCATGGTGTAAAGCCCCGGCTGTTTTCCGGACAGAAACTTTGCAGCCTCCAGAGCGCCTTTTGCAAAAATAGCTTTTGAATAAGCAGTATGGCTGATGGTCACTACCTCATCCTTTCCTGCATAGATCATATCATGCTCTCCTACAATAGAGCCTCCCCGTACAGAGGAAATGCCGATCTCCTTTGAATTCCTTTTTTCATGGACACTGCTTCTGTCGGTTACAAAATGATACAGGCCGCCCATAGCTTCATTTACCGCTTCCGCCATTGCAAGAGCAGTCCCACTGGGTGCATCCTTTTTCTGATTGTGATGCTTTTCCACAATTTCCATATCAAAACCGGCGTTTCCCAATACCCTTGCCGCATCCTGCACCAGCTTCAGGATCAGATTTACACCAAGAGACATATTGGCAGAACGCAGAACAGGGATCGTTTTTCCGGCTTCCACCGCTCTGTTTAACTGTTCCTCTGTAAGCCCTGTCGTACAGAGCACCAGAGGAAGCTTTTTTTCCAGACAGTAGTCAAGAAGTCCGTCTACTGCCCTGGCAGAAGCAAAATCCACCACTGCGTCCGCGGCTTTTGTACACTCCCTTAAGGAAGCATATACAGGATAATCATATTTCTTCTCTGTATTCAGGTCAATACCTGCAATAACCCTGATTCCTTCCATCTCCTGTGCCATGGAGGAAATCACCCGGCCCATAGCTCCGTTGCAGCCATGCATGATAATATTGGTCATTTTCTGTGGTATCCTTTCTTTACTGATTCTCATTTGTACAGGGCCCCAAAGCCCCATCAAATGTGTTATGCCAGAATGCCGTACTCTTTCATGGCCTTTTTAAGAATCTCCTGATGCTCAGGCTCCATCTCTGTAAGAGGCATACGCAGAGGTCCCACTTTCTTACCCATCAGATTCATTGCAGCCTTTACAGGAATTGGATTTACCTCGCAGAACAGGGCATCGATTAAAGGAATGGCCTCTAACTGCATCCGGACGCTCTTTTTTACATCTCCTGCAAAATAGGAGGCGCAGATCTCATGGGTCTGTTTGGGAGCTACATTGGAAAGGACAGAGATAACACCCTTTCCGCCCAGAGATAAAAGCGGCACGATCTGATCATCATTTCCGGAATATACGTCACAGCATCCATCAGTCAGGTTCATCAGCTGTGCAATACCTGAGAAATTGCCTGTAGCTTCTTTTACGCCTACGATATTGTCCACCTCTCGGCAAAGGGAAGCTATGGTTTCCGGCTGGATATTCACGCCGGTCCTGCCGGGAATATTATAAAGAATCATGGGAATCTTCACTGCATCTGCCACAGCGGTAAAATGAGCCTTCAGTCCCTTCTGAGTAGCCTTATTGTAATAGGGAGATACAACCAGGATGCCGTCTGCTCCCTTTGCCTCTGCTTCCTTTGACAGGTAAACAGCCGTCTGGGTACAGTTTGAGCCGGTACCTGCCACAACAGGAATCCTCTTTTTCGTCACATCACAGATAAAGCCGATTACATCCAGATGCTCTTCGTGGGTCATGGTAGATGCTTCGCCTGTAGTTCCGCAGGCAATAATCGCATCTGTACCGCCTGCAATCTGCTCCTCTACAATCTCTTCCAGCTTATCATAATTTACTTCTCCGTTTTCCTTAAAAGGCGTAATCAGAGCAACGCCTGCTCCTTCAAAAACAGCCATGGTTATCTTCTCCTTTTTCTGCAATATTATTTACCATCAGTAAATGCACATGATAAACAAAGTGTACATATTTCCGCAAAGGCTGCTGCCGAATATGCCATCAGCGAAAAAAGAAGGGCTGAGGTAAATGTTTCAGCCCTTCCATACAATCCCAGCTTTCCTGCGGAACATATCTTCTGGTAGCTCTCCATCCACCCGGATGACAGTCACAGAATTTTTCATCCTGCGCCCAGAAACGATCCTGCAGGATAACCGCTCCTTCGGCGCTTTTCCCTTTCACGGCTTTTCTTCTGTGCCTGCCACATCCAAACCGGTACTCATAATCAGCGCAGCCTCTACTCTGTTTATAATCTTATCCTATCATTATTAAAAATAGATGTCAACAGGTAACTTGCTCAAATCGGGTCTGAAGCTTTGTAACCTCATCTACCCACTCATCCAGAGCAGCCGGATAAACAGTTCCCGTCATAATCAGCTCTGCTTCTGACTGCCTTGCCTGACGGATCAGAACACACAGCTCTTCCATCGTCAGGATTCCCTCATCCAGAATCCCCAGAATCTCATCCAGAATCAGGATATCGCATTCTCCGGTTGCCAACACCTTTTTGGAAAAATTCAGCCCGTTTCGAATATTGATCCTGGCCTCCTCCTTTTCCTCATCGGATAGCTGCTCAAAGACCACAGGGGACTTTTCAAAACGGAACAGTTTAAATTCCGGTTCCAGACGTTTCAGAACTTCCATGTTGTCCGAATCCATGGAACCCTTTAAAAACTGAACCATAATCACATTTTTTCCATGGATCAGAGCGCTGATGCCCCTTCCCAGAGCGCTGGCCGTTTTCCCCTTACCCGGTCCGCAGATCACCTGTATCATACTGTCTTTCATCATTATGCACCTCATACTGCCTTCCGGACACTTTTCGTGTGTGTGTCTGGAAAATGAATTTACAACACACACACTCTAGCACAATATAAGAAATAATGCAAATATTTCTTATATTTTCCGTAAGAAAATTGTAAGAGAATTTATGAATTCGATTCCTCTCCGCATTCCAGCTTGCTGATGGAAACCTCGTATGCCACCCGCTTTTCACACTCTGTCTCGCTGAGTTTTTTCGTATATTCCCGGCTCTGGACTCTTCCCCAGATACGGACCCGGGTGCCTACCGTAAAGCCGGAAGCAAAACGGGCGTTTCTTCCCCAGCTGATGCAGGGTATGTAATCAGACTTGCCGTAGGGACGGTTGACTGCCAGCAAAAGATCTGCAATCTCACGGCCAAGGGGTGTTTTCCGGTAAATCGGCGGCTTGCATATGTAGCCATCCAGGAAAATCTGATTGGTTCTTGTATAATCGGTAAATTCATCCAGAAAACGAATTTCTCTGGCAAAGACAGACAGCATCAGGCGGTTTTTTACGCCTTCATGGCGGTTATAGGATCTGAATTGTCCTACTGCTTCAATTGTGCTTCCCCGCAGATCTTTGTGGACATCCATAAGACGCTCTGACACCATTAAGGGAATCACATCAGCCTGCTCGCTGAGACGGTTGACTGATAAGTCCACCATGTAAAAACCTTCGCCAAACACCTCGTGGCTGAATGAGAACTCTGATACGATTTCTCCAATCACGCTCACCCTATTGTTTTCAATCATTTTTTCTGCCATTGTACTTCTCCTCTTATTTTCCAATTTCATTCCGGGTTACAATTTACCCGTATGCACATATTTAATCTATGCAATTATAACCAGAAATAGACGAAAAACAAAGGTTAAGTCATCGCACGGATTCGACAATCCTGAAAATTATGCGGTTCCGACCGAAACATCTTATGAAAAACTGCTCAAAATGCAAAATCCCCCGGAAATTTTGGAACTATATTCCAGAATTTCCGGGGAAATATCCCTGTTTACTCTAAAACACGACTTACTTTTTAAAGGAAGCTCTCTTTCTTAAAAGAGGGTCCAGAATCTTCTTGCGGATACGCAGGCTTTCCGGGGTTACCTCCAGAAGCTCATCTGTGTCAATAAAGTCCAGGCTCTGCTCTAAGCTCATGATCTTTGGCGGAGTCAGCTTTAAGGCCTCATCCGCACTGGAGGAACGGGTATTTGTAAGCTTCTTTGTCTTGCAGACATTGATTTCAATATCCTCTGCCTTGGGACTCTGACCCACAACCATACCGGAGTATACCTTTACGCCGGGGCCGATAAAGAGAGTTCCTCTCTCCTGAGCGTTAAACAGACCGTAGGTAATGGCTTCACCAGCCTCAAAAGCAATCAGAGAACCTGTAGGACGGTA
>CAUCBQ010000113.1 GCA_958441075.1 uncultured Clostridiaceae bacterium
CGGGACAACAACTCCATCCGTGTCAGCCGTTCTCTCAGGGATACCGCGTACAAAGCCCTCTATGCCAGAGAACAGCTCACCCGCCGCCACTCCAAGGAACCTTCCCTGATGGAAATCTCCCAGGAAATTGGTATTCCGGGAGAAGATATCACCTATGCCCTGGATGCCATACAGACTCCGGTCAGCCTCTATGAACCGGTATATACAGACGGCGGCGATCCCCTCTATGTCATGGATCAGATCAGCGATAAAAAAAATCTGGAAGAAAACTGGGTGGAGGATCTTTCTCTTGCAGAAGCCATGAAACGGCTGCCGGACCGGGAACGGCGCATCATTGATATGCGCTTTTTTGAGGGCAAAACACAAACTGAAGTGGCAAAGGAAATCCATATCAGCCAGGCTCAGGTATCGCGGTTGGAAAAAAACGCCTTAAAATCCATGCGCGGCTATCTGAGCAGTTAATTCTGCCTGAAACATGGGATCTGAAGCCTTTAACCTCTTGTGCCTGCCATCCGGATGTGATACACTGATTATACTTTTAACAGTCCCCGCCGGGGGTAATACTAGGAAAGCGGCAGAACACAGCATATGGAACAGAATGAACGCAGATTTGCAGTATTGATTGACGCAGACAACGTATCTCCAAAATATATTAAATATATTCTGGATGAGGTATCAGATATCGGAATCGCCACCTATAAGCGTATTTACGGCGACTGGACGGATAACGAGAAACGGGCATGGAAAAATGTACTCCTGGACTGGTCCGTCAATCCCATCCAGCAGTACAGCTACACTACCGGCAAAAACGCCACCGATTCCGCTATGATTATTGATGCAATGGATATCCTGTATTCGGGAAATGTAGACGGCTTCTGTCTTGTATCCAGTGATTCGGATTTTACCAAGCTGGCCCAGAGGCTCAGAGAAGCCGGTATGTTTGTTATGGGCATCGGAGAACAGAAGACTCCAAAACCCTTCCGGGCAGCCTGTGATACCTTTAAGCTTCTGGAAATCATTTCATCTGAGGATACAGCGGAAGCAGCACCTTCCGGCAGAGGAAGGATCAGCGCCCTCACAGTCTCCAAAACAGAAGTTCCTTCCATTGACGAAATCCAGAAAACTATCACCGGTATTGACGAAATCCAAAAGGCGATCACCAAGCTTCTGATTGAAAATAACAGTCAAAACCAGCCCATTATCCTGGCAAAAGTGGGGAATTTCCTTACCAAACGGTTCTCTGATTTTGACGTTCGCAATTACGGTTATTCCAAGCTCTCCACCTTTTTGGAAAGCTTAAACAACAGTGATTTTCAGGTGGTAAAGCTCCATGGCGGCTACTTTGTCCAGGAAAAATCCGCCTCCACTGCCAAAGCAGATATTGAAAAAGAAATCATCCGTTTGATCCAGAGCAACAAGGGCCATGTAGATAATCTGAGCATTATCCACGAAGAGCTCAAAAAGAAATTCCCGGATTTTGACGTAAAGCAGTATGGCTTCAGCCGGATTTCCAGCTTTATCCGCAGCTTTGGAACCTTTAGGATTAAGGATAATATGGTGCAGCTGCGATAAAATCCTTCCTTTGCACTGCAAAATACGCCCCAGTCTCCGTATGCACGGAACCTGCGGCGTATTTTTATACTCATGCTCTGTTCTTCAGCCATCTACTCGAAACGGACAATCTCCTTTTTCAGTCTCTTCATAATCTTCTTTTCCAGTCTGGATATATAGGACTGGGAGATGCCGAGAAGATCAGCTACTTCCTTCTGAGTCATTTCCTCACCGTCCTCATCCGACAGGCCGTAACGAAGCTCCACAATTCTCCGCTCTCTTGGCTCTAAATGGCTGATGGCTGTGTTTAAAAGATCCTTCTCCACCTCATCTTCGATTCCCTGACAGATCACATCCTCATCCGTCCCAAGAATATCCGAGAGCAGAAGTTCATTTCCATCCCAGTCTACATTTAAGGGTTCGTCGATGGAAACCTCCAGACGGGTTTTGCTGTTGCGTCTTAAATACATGAGAATCTCATTTTCAATGCACCGTGACGCATAGGTAGCCAGCTTGATATTCTTATCCGGCTTAAATGTATTAATGGCCTTTATGAGACCGATTGTGCCAATGGAAATCAAATCCTCCACTCCTACGCTTGTATTGTCAAATTTTTTTGCAATATATACAACCAGACGCAGATTATGTTCAATAAGGGAGGATCTGGCCTGGTGATCCTCTGTGCTTCCTAAAAGACCGATCATGCGGCCCTCCTCCTCGGCCTCAAGAGGCGGCGGAAGAATATCAGCGCCTCCGATATAATGAACTTCTCCCTGCTTCTGCATCAGCATGGTACGGAAACCGGGAGCCGTTTTAAAATGAAAACGGTTAGGTATGGATACTTTAACAATCATCTTACTTCCTCCTGTTTTGCGGCGCCGCAGCTTTCCTGTCTCCTGGCACCGCTGTCTGCATTCTGTATCAGAACCTCATATTCTCCTGTAGGAGAAAGGGGCTGTTTCACCACAGCCACCAGAGGTTTCATAAGTGTATAGCAGTTTCCCTCCTGCTCCACTTTTATTTCATCCAATGTTACTGCCGGGAGAAGGCCTTCTCCTCCCACGCTGCGATAGGGCACATAGGTCACTCCCCTGACTTTGGGAGATAATTCTTCTATCACTTCCCTGACAGCCACATGAACCGGTCTGCCGCTTACCGGTTCTCTCAGGCGGTTTCCCGTATCAATCAGCCCCACAGCCGTATACATTCTGCTGCCCTGACGCAGAGTTACCCTGCACAGAGCCTTTTTCTGCAAAAGAGATACTGTAAGCCCTCTGATCCAGCAGGCTGCGCCAAAAACAGCTGCTGCACCTCCCACAATCATAAGCAGACCTGACAGATCTGGTATTCCCAATACCCTGAGAACACAGGACAAACGGAAGAAGAGCCCTCCGGGCTGCATCTGCTCTTCAAAAACCATCATGGCTCCGCCCAGGATTACGGCGGCCAGATAGATTCCTGCTGCCGCCTGTCCGATCTCCTTTATCCCTTTTACGCCAAATGCTGTCACTGCCATAGCAGCGCCTGCCGCCCCGTAGGTCCCAGCAGCCTTAAAAATAAGCGGCATCTGCGGAAATATGGCTGTTACACAGGACCAGACTGCCCCCAATGCCGCACCCCTCACGATCTGTACAGCCCCTGCCCGGTAACAGAGTACCTGATTAACTGCTGCCAGCACCATCAGGTCCATTGCCATATTTACAGCAAATACTTCATCTATGTAGACTGTATAAACCACTTATCTGGGCCTCACCTCCTATATCAAGCTGTCCTGTGGATATTATAACGTTTCTCATATGCAAATACTGTCGAAGGAAGGGGGAAAACAAAAAGAATTTTTCGACAAAAAACCGGTGAAACGGATGATGCTGTACATTCATCCATTTCACCGGTCAAAGCGGTTTATTGAAATTGATTATCTTTTATTTTTCAGAAAATCCGGGATATTGATCTGCATTTCCTTATTTGCAGCAGGCCGGAAGGAAGGGGTCTGGTTCTGGGCCGGAGCAGCTGCGCTGCCTGCACTGCTGTTGTTTGCAGGTGCCGCTGCCGCGGAAGAAGCTGTGCCTGAGCTGAAGCTGCCTGTACCCTGTCCAAATCTGGGCGCTGTAAAGGAAGGTGCGCTGTTTCCTGCGCTCTGCTGTCCAAAGCTGCGGTTAAAGGAAGGCTGAGCCGGTCTTGTGAAGCCTGCAGAAGCAGTAGCTGCTGCTTCCGGAGCTGCCGGACGCTCTGTCTGAGCAGCAGATGCTGCTGCAGGAGCCTTTGCCTTAAAGTTTGTAAAGCCTGCCATAGCCTTTGTCACAGAGGAGGTGGAATTATGCTCATCCAGACCAGTAGCAATTACAGTGATGCTTGCCTCATCCTGAGCATTTTCATCATACATAGCGCCAAAGATGATATTTGCGTCATCACCTGCCAGCTCCTGTACATAGCTTGCAGCATCATTTGCCTCGATCAGGCTGATATCACCGGAAATATTGATAATTACATGGCTTGCACCCTCAATAGTAGTCTCAAGCAGCGGGCTGGAAACAGCCTGCTTTACAGCCTCGATTGCCTTGTCGTCGCCCTTTGCCTTGCCGATACCGATGTGCGCAATGCCCTTGTCGATCATAACGGTCTGAATATCTGCAAAGTCCAGATTGATAAGTCCCGGAACATTGATCAGGTCTGTAATTCCCTGAACTGCCTGCTGGAGCACCTCGTCAGCTTTTTTAAGAGCATCCGGCATTGTGGTCCGGCGGTCAACAATCTCCAAAAGGCGGTCATTGGGGATAACGATCAGAGTATCTACTGCCTGCTTTAAACATTCGATTCCGTTTAAAGCATTGGTCATACGGGCCTTTGCCTCGAAACGGAATGGCTTTGTCACTACGCCGACTGTCAGAATGCCCATATCCTTGGCAATCTTTGCAACAACCGGCGCTGCTCCGGTACCGGTTCCGCCGCCCATACCACAGGTAACGAATACCATATCCGCACCCTTTAATGCCTGGGAAATCTCCTCGGAGCTTTCCTCCGCAGCCTTCTCGCCCACATCCGGTCTTGCGCCTGCTCCCAGTCCCTTTGTCAGCTTCTCGCCAATCTGCATAGCTGTAGGAGCCTTACAGAACTGAAGGGCCTGCTTGTCCGTATTGATACCGATGAACTCCACACCTGCGATGTTCTCATCAATCATACGGTTTACTGCATTATTGCCTGCGCCGCCTACACCTACTACGATGATTCTTGCAGCATTTTCTGACTCATTTATTTTAATCTCTAACAAGATACTTATCCTCCTTATCCCTTTCATGCATCCCGGCTCTCAAAGCCTGCTTTTAAAAATGCATTTGTTCTCTTTTCTCCAGATGTTTCTTTGTATATATGTCATGCTTTTAGCCTAACTAATACTATATTTGATTTTATTAAAAAAATCAACCCTGAATTTTGTATTTTATTTCTTTTTAAATGTAATCCCCGCCCGGTCATTTGTCTCACTGTATTCACTCAGCTCCAGAGTTCCGCGGATATCTTTCAGCTGAGGCTGATCCGTAAGAATATCATTTAAAACAGAAAGCTTACTGTCGATATTTCCCATGTCTCCCAGAATCACATCCATCTGTCCGATGGTCAGCGTAGGCTGATTGTAGGCGTCAAAACGAATCTGATCCACCATAATCTCATAAAGAGACAGCTGCTGCGTCAGGTTTAATATTTCCTCAAAAATCCGGCTGTCCGCAACAGGAAGCGGCTGATAGAGAACCACTCTCTCCAGATCCATACCTGTAATCCAGGGAACACCCTCCAGCTTTCTGCCGGAACTTTCCACTACAATGCCTTCCCGGTCAAAGTACATATAGCTGCTCATATAGGATACATAGCCTACAATGCTTTTATCGTAAATAATGACCTCTGCATGAAAGGGACCGTGAAACACAATTTTATAATCCTCTACAAAGGGAAGCTGCTTATGGGGATTAAGTCTGTCCCTCAGATAGGCTATGGCTGAATTTTTTCCCATGCGGCCTGAGAAAAGCAGCTCCTCCACCTGCTCTGCGCTGTAACGGCTGCTTCCCGATACAGTGATCTTCTGGATACGGACAGACAGTACAAGGATAGCCGTGAGCAGAACAGCTGCCACGGCAATCCCCAGAACCATATGCTGTTTTTCTTTTGTTTTTCCCATGCCGTATATCACTCTCCTATCCATTGGACCCTGGCTCCAAGAGCCGACAGATCCCGGCAGATGTCCTCATACCCCCGTTCAATGTGTTCGCAGTTTTCAATAACAGTTTCCCCCTTTGCAGCTAAAGCCGCTACTGCAAGAGCTGCGCCTCCCCGCAGATCCGCTGCCTTTCCTGCCGATCCCTTCAGGATACCGGCGCCGTAAATAACTGCCGTTTTTCCTTCCAGACGAATTAAGGCTCCCATTTTTTCAAGTTCTCCAGCTGTACCAAACCGCCCTTCAAAAACTCTTTCTTCAATTCGGCTGACTCCCCGTCCAGCAGCCAGAAAGGCCATAAATGGAGACTGAAGATCCGTAGGAAATTCCGGATAAGGGCCTGTTTTAAGAGCAAGGGGCCCCGGAATTCCTTCACTGCAGATCCGGATTCTTCCCTCTTCCTCTGAACCAATTCCTGTAGCCCAAAGCCGTCCCCTGCATTCGGAAACTGTAATTTTTCCGCCGGAACGGGCCAAAAGGGCCAGAGGAAGCTTCAGGGCAGACGGGCGTATTCCTTTTAAAATCACATCTCCTCCAGCTGCCATTACCGCCGCCCCATAGGTTCCCGCCACAATCCGGTCCCCCTCCACCCGAAAGGCACTGTCTCTTAAACATCGGACTCCCTGAACCATCAGAGTCTTTGTGCCTGCGCCGCAGATCACGGCTCCCATGTTATTAAGGAAGCTGCACAGCTGGCAGATCTCCGGCTCCATAGCAGCTCCATGAATTACCGTCACTCCTTCTGCAAGCACAGCAGCTAAAACAGCCTGTTCTGTAGCTCCTACGCTGGGATAGGGAAAAACGATTTCCGTACCGCTAAGTCGCCCGTCCTTCCCTGTACAGGCCTCTATCCTTCCATCCTGTTCGCAAATCACAGCCCCCAGTTTTTTTAAGGCCATGAGATGAAGATCTATGGGTCTGGCTCCGATCAGACAGCCTCCGGGATAACAGCAGCTTCCCTGTCCCATACGGCCCAGAAGAGCACCCAACAGGATGATGGAGGAACGCATGGACCGGACATATCCCTGGGGCACCTGTGTTTTTTTTATCTCACCGGCATCAATAAACACACTGCTTCCCCTGCGGGTACAGCAGCAGCCCAGAGCTTCCAGGATATTTACCA
>CAUCBQ010000114.1 GCA_958441075.1 uncultured Clostridiaceae bacterium
CCAAATCGATTGCTTCTTCAAATGTGTCGCACACTTTGCTTGCATAAAACTCCCCATGCCAGAATCCCCTGTCCCCCCGCAGGCAAAAAGCGCTCGGGGCTCAGGCGAATAAAACGCCAGTCCTCCCCCTCTTCAATTTCCAGACGCTTTAATCCTGCTGCCGCTAAAAGAATCCCATCGCAGGCCCCCTCCTTCAGCTTCTTTAAGCGGGTCTGCACATTTCCCCGAAGCGTCAGACACACCGGCCTGCTTTCATGGTCAAAGCACCCCGTGCTGCCGCAGATTGTCCCCCACTGCTCGCGAATCTGCATCTGGCGTCTGGGACTTGACGTACCGATGCGGATCTCCTTATTCTCCCGCTTTAGGGAGGTTCTGGGAAGTATCAGTACGTCCCCCGGGTCCTCACGCTCAGACAGCGCGGAAATAACCAGTCCGTCCTGCAGAGAAACCGGCATATCCTTGGCGCTATGAACCGCAAGATCGATAGAACCTTCCAAAAGAGCCTGCTCAAATTCGGAGACAAACACTCCCTTTCCTCCAAATGACTGAAGGGGAGAATGAAGAATCCGGTCTCCCAGAGTATCCTTTGTGAGAATCTCTGTCTGAAGGCCCGGAAACTTATTTTTCAGCTGGGCGGCAATGATTTCTGCCTGGCGCAGAGCCAGAACGCTTTTCCGGCTGCCAATGCGAAGTGTATAGTTCATTTATGTTCTTCCTCTTTTTTAATATACGTTGTCTGGGAAAATTCATTTAATAATGCCTGTATTTCCTCAGATGAAGGGAGCTTTTCCCGGTTAAACAGTTCTTCTGCAAGCCGGATGGAATATCCCCTGCGCATCCCATAGGAATCCGGAAAACGGTTTTTCATCTCTCTGCGCAGTTCTCCCAAAAGCTTTGCCCGTTCTCCCATATGCTCCGGTATGGCACGGGCAATCCGCTCCTTTAAAAGATGAGCCAGTACGGGGCTTTCGCCGCCTGTACACACAGCCGCTGTCACCGGACCATCTGTAAACAGGGATGGGAAAATAAAACTGCTGTCTTTTTTTCCCTGAACCGAATTAACAGGAACTCCTTTCTTTTTGCACCACGCTGCAATGGCCCGGTTCAGCTCTATATCATCGGAAGCTGCAATTACCAGATCCGCCCCTTTAAGGTCATCCTCGCAAAAGGGGCGCCTGCTCCGACGAAGGCGGGGTTCTTCTCTTTCAAGACAGTCAAATTCCGGAATAAATTCCTTTGCCACTGCATGAACAGAAACTCCAAAAGGGAGAAGGCCGCAGACCTTGCGGTACGCGACCTTCCCCCCTCCGGCTGTCACACAGAGCCATCCTTCAATATCCGCAAAAAACGGAAAATAACTCATGACAGCTCCTCCGGTTCATCATCGGCTGTTCTTTTTCCCAGGGCAGCCTTTCTCTCATTTAACAGACGCTCAAACTCATCCTGGCTGCAGCCCATTTCTTCCAGACGCTTTCTGCGCTTTTCCTTCATCCGGGCCAGACGTTCCTTCTCTTTCTTTTGCTGAACAGCGAAAGAAATCCCGAAAACCACAGCAAGAACCAGAATAACAGCGCCCGCTCCGGCAATCAGCCCTCCAGGCAAAGAAATACCTGCTTTTGCAGATGGTTCTCCGGATGAAGGAAGCTCTGTCTGTTCAGGCGCCTCCTGTGAAGGCTCTGCTGCACTGTTTAAAGCCTTTGTGGTATACACCCAGGCCACACCGATCTGCCTGTCATTATAGGAATAGATAATCCGTCCTACAGCTCCCTCAGGATGGTTCTCCGGAATATCTGTCTGCAGATACTGGTCTGCATCCCCAAACTGTGCATCATTGGGAAGGGTAACCACAGCCGTATCGTCCAGATACAGCTCCGACGGCAGATAGGATACGCCATTTATCTCTACAGGCTCTTCACCAGTGATGTAATGAGTTTCATTTTCAGCCACATTTACATTTTTAAACCGCTTAAAGCCAAAATCCAGAATGGTTTTCGTATCCGAATAATGGGTTTTCTGGGTGCTCTTTAAGGTCACGGCTACCTGACGGCGGTTATCCTTTACCGCATAGGTCACAAGGGTCTGGCCTGCAAGAGAGGTATAGCCGGTCTTTCCCGCTACTGCCTCGGGATAATAGTATTCACTGGTTTCATCCTCTGTAACCACCAGCTTATGCTCCAGAGAATAAGTACGCCCTTCCGGATTGTTTTTCGTAGGGGGAAGGGCGGCCTTTTCAGCCGAGCAGATTTCAAGAATTTCCGGATCTGAAAATGCTGCCGCACCGATCTGGGCCATATCATAGGCAGAGGTCAGCTGAGCCTCGTCATTTAAACCGGAGGGATTTTCAAAATTGCTCTCACGGCAGCCAAGGGACTTTGCCTTCTCATTCATCATATCTGCAAAAGCCTCTCTGCTCCCTGCCACATGCTCCGCCAGGGCATTAGCCGCCTGATTGGAGGACTGCAAAAGCATGACGGACAGACAGTCCTTAACAGACAGTACGTCCCCCTCCTCTAAAGCCAGTTTATTTCCGCTTCCCGATTCCACGTTGTAAACTGCATCATGGGAAAAAGTGACTTGCGCATCCATTGAAGTATTCTCTGTCACAACAAGCGCCGTAAGCAGCTTTGTAATGCTGGCAGGCGGAAGCTGAACATGAATATTCTGGGCAAACAGAACTGCTCCTGAATCCATATCCATAACAATCCCCGCCTCAGACTGAACTCCTGTGTCTGTAGGCCAGTCCGGTTTTGCAAAAACGGGAAAAACAGTCAGTGAACAACTGACCGCAAGTGTCAAAAAGAAACAGCACAGGCGTTTCATCGGTCGAATCATCGTATATACCCCCAATATTATGGTTCAAGCCTTGCCTTTAAAAGCTCCAGGCCAGCCAGAATCAGCCCGCCCAGAAGAAAGAAGGGGATGCTGAAGGTAGAAAGGCTTACAGGGGCTTTCGGCACATCTAAGGTAGTAGGACCCATGAGAATGGCATACAGGGAGCCAAGCATCAGGCCCAGAATGGTATAAATGGTCTGGGAACGATGACGTTCCAGACATATTTTTACAAATTTTATAATGGCAACAATTCCTGTAACAACCCCCAGGCCGAAAATCACCACCACCGGGAGATAGCTGAAATTAAAATGGATCAGTTCCTTAATCGCCCCGATAATGGGAACATAGAGTCCAAAAATCAAAAGAAGGGTGGAGCCTGAGATCCCCGGAAGCACCATGGCTGTAATGGCAATCATGGCTGCAAAGAAAATATAAATGCCGAGGCCGAAAGAAAGCTGATCTGCCGACACCCGAATCCCTTCGCCGCCAGATGGATTAAACCAGGAAATGGCAAATACCAGCGCTGCTCCCAAAAGGGTAAACATAAGATTTCCATACCTTCCCTTTATCACTGCCGCTTCTTCCTTTAAAACCATGGGAATAGCAAACAGCGTAAGGCCAAAGAATACGGAGCTGATCTGGTAAATATGAGCTTCAAACAGACTGGCAAGAATCAAAACAGACATACCGAAACCAATCATCCAGCCAATTCCCAGCTTTACCAGAAAAAGAAACGCCTTTTTGCGCTTTTCACTGTCACGCCCCATTAAATCATTTAAAGAATTGATAAATTCGTCATAAAACCCCAGCAAAAACGCAATGGTTCCGCCGGAAACTCCGGGTACACTGTCTGCAAGGGCCATACAAAATCCTCTCACTGCATTTAAAAACACCTGTATCTTCCTCCTGTTTCACTATAAAACCACATATTGAATTATTATACATGAAACGGGAGGAAATTCAAGTAAATCTTATGCCTTCTGCTGCCGCAGCGCCGCCCTCCAGCGCTCCTCCTCGGCTGTCAGCCGTTCATTAATCCAGTCCACGCCCCGGGCAATTCCATCTGCATCAAAGGTTGTTTTCAGATGCTCCTTTTCCTCTTCCGGCGTAAAATCATAGCTGTAGGGCTCCGGCCACACGCTTACCAAAAGAATCGTTTTCTCCTCTTCCTCCAGCTTTTCCATCCGAAACCGCAATCCTTTACAGCTGCCGGTAAATTTTTCTTTTTTAAGAAAATTCACCGGCATAAAATCCTTTAATTCCAGCATAAATCCGCTCCTACTGCTTACAGATAAGCTCTAACAGCCTGGTAACAACGGCGGCAATTTCTTCGTCCTGCACACTTGCGGCTGTGTACAGCGTATAATCCGTATCATTCCAACTCCAGGAAGCAAGACGGCCCCCGCTTTGGGTAGTACGGATTTTGGCCTTGACGGAGGTGTTTTCTTCCCCCTCTGCCCGGATATATTCTGCTGTCAGAACCTGATCCGTAAATCGTTCAAAAATTCCCGCAAAGTCCTCTGCCGTATTGGAAGCGCGGTAGGAATAGGGGATTTCATTATAATCAAACTGAATTTCTGCCACCTCTCCATTCAGGATAAAACAGAGCGGCTCCTCTGCTTCCTCCGGAAGCTCCATATAAATTCCAAGGGACTGGAAGGCAGTTTCATCTGTTACTGCAGCCATGGGATTGGGCTTTTGTACCTCAGCCGAACCGGCAGGGGCAGCTGTCTCCTCCGCTGTCTGTACCGCGCTTTCTTTCGGCGGATTCTGTCCGCATCCGGAAGCCATGACAGCCGCCGCTGCTATAAGTGCCGCCGCTATATATGGTTTATACATTTTTTTCATCATACTTACTCCTTTTTCAGCCGTACCTATCCATTGGATCTGCGGTTGATAAATTCCGTTTTTGTTTTGGAATAAACAAACTTCTGGCTGGCATACAGCCCATAGTAGCCTGACAAAGCAAAGGCCACAGCAATAACAATGGAAAAATACTCCATTCCCTCATAGCCAAAGAGCTCCAGGGCAATCACCAGAGACGTAATCGGACAGTTTGTTACTCCGGCAAAAAGAGCCGCCATACCGCAGGCTGCACAGAGAGACGGGGCGAAGCCTGTAAGCTCCCCAAAAGCACAGCCAAGTGAAGCTCCCACACAGAGCGTAGGTACAATTTCTCCTCCTTTAAAGCCAGCTCCCAGAGCAACGGCAGTAAAGAGCATTTTCATAAGAAAAGCCTCATACCGGACACTGCCCTCAATACTGCTTTCGATCAGTCCCATACTACTGCCACAGTAATCTCTGGTTCCTGATAAAAGAGTAAGGGCTATAAAAATAAAGCTGCCTGCCAGAATCCGTACTCTGGCATCCGGAAGATACTTCCGGTAAGCGTGTTCCGCCGTGTGAAGAAGCACGCAGAACAGGATACTGACCGCGGCACAGACTACGCCCAAAAGTACTACAAGGCCTACGGACCCAAAATTGACCTCCGGTATCATTTCCACAGGAAAATGTTCTCCCTTAAGTCCCGCCATCCTTGCAATTCCCACTGCCAGAAAAGAGGAAAACACGCAGGGAACCAGCGCCGCATAATAAAGAACTCCAATGCTGACTACCTCCAGGGAAAAAATAGCTGCCGCCACCGGCGTTCCAAAAAGGGCGGAAAACACAGCGCTCATGCCGCACATGATGGCAATCTTTTTATCCCGCTCATCCAGCCTGAACCCTTCTGCAAAGGTGTTTCCGATGCTGCCTCCCAGCTGAAGCGCCGCACCCTCACGACCGGAGGAACCGCCTCCCAGATGGGTCAGGATCGTGGCAAAAAAGATAAGCGGCCCTGTGGCAGGCGTTACACGTTCGTTGGAAGAAATTGCGTCAATGACCATATTGGTGCCCCGGTTCCCCTCTTCATTAAAGGTGTGATACATCCATACGATTAAAAGTCCTGAAACCGGAAGAAAAAACAGCATGGACGGATGGGACAGGCGAAAACCGGTGGCCCAGGAAACACCCATGGAAAAAACCGTGCCGGCGGCTCCGGCGGCTGAACCGATAACCAGAGAAACCAGGCTCCATTTGACAAAATAATGGATATTGGCCTTTATACCGGCTCTGGTATCCCAAAATTTCATTTCAAACACCCCCGTACACCCTACATCTCGCTGTAGGTACCTTTTACCTTCACAAGCTTGGGGCGGTATCCTGCATCGGTCAGAGCCATTACAATCTGGTTTTTGTGCTCTGTTCCAAAAGCCTCCATGGTGATCCGAAGCTCTACAGCCGCATTGCGGTTAATACTGATAAACTGATTGTGCTCCAGCTTGATGATATTTCCATGCTGTTCTGCCAACAGAGAGGATACCCTTGCAAGCTCTCCCGGCTTGTCCGGAAGGAGGACAGATACGGTAAAGACTCTGTCTCTCTGAATCAATCCATGCTGTACAATGGAGGACAGGGTGATAACATCCATATTTCCGCCGCTTAAAATAGAAACAATCTTCTTCTTTTCCGCTTTTATATGCTTTAAGGCTGCTACGGTTAAGAGACCGGAATTTTCAACGATCATCTTGTGGTTTTCTACCATATCCAGAAAAGCTACAATCAGCTCATTGTCATCAATGGTAATGATCTCATCCACATTTTCCTGAATATAGGGGAACAGCTTTTCACCCGGACGCTTAACAGCCGTTCCGTCTGCAATGGTATTTACCTGGGGAAGGGTTATGACCTTTCCCTGATGAAGGGATTCCTTCATACAGCTGGCCCCGGCAGGTTCAACGCCGATCACCTTGATTTTAGGATTTAACAGCTTGGCAAAGGTGGATACACCGGTACACAGGCCGCCGCCGCCAATGGGAACCAGAATATAGTCCACTGTAGGAAGCTCTTTGATAATCTCCATGGCAATGGAACCCTGTCCTGCTGCAACGTCCAGATCATCAAAGGGATGTACAAAGGTATATCCGTGCTCCTCTGCCAGCTTATATGCG
>CAUCBQ010000115.1 GCA_958441075.1 uncultured Clostridiaceae bacterium
GCCATTTTCATAATGCCAGCGGATCCCGGCCGCGATTTCGAGCGCGTTCATATCCTCACCGAAGTGTCCGCAGTAGTAGCCGTTCAGCATAACGGCGTTCGGATCTTCCTCTAAAACCTCATGGGCCTTTTCCAGATCGTCCGGCTCGAAGGTTTCCGTGTCCGGATCAAGCCATGCAGCGTACCCGTTCCAGCTGCGCCCGGTTTTCCATATAATCACCCACGCGATCCCGTCCCGGATCTCGTCGGAAAACTCTTTTGCTACTTCATTGAGTGCTGCCATGTCTCTGCCTCCTTTCTGATATGCACAACGGTTACAATGTCCTCGACTTCGTGTTGCGTGATGTATGTGTCGTCTGGGCTCAGTCCGATGAAGTTCAGCAGCGGATCGAAGCCGTCGAGCATAAGGCTGGTGACTGCTACCGCGTTGAGCCGGTAAACGGTTATTTCTACAATGCAAGGGCGGTCGTCTGCTTCCAGTACCGCCGGGAATGACGCGCGGCTCAAAAGGGCGGCGTCATATCTAAATTCCTTTTTCATGTCTGTGTTTTCCTTTCTGCGACGTCACACCTTCACGGCTTCGGCAAGATCCGAGTGATCGGCTTCGTCGGCTTTCCTTCCGCGCCTTTTGAAGTTCTCCGCAAGGCGGCGCTGGGCCAGTGTGGCGCTATACTCTCGCCGCATGTTCCGATCGAGCCCTCCGGTTTCACCTCTTTTCAGTTCCTTGTAGACAGTGGCTACATGGACGCCGATCTGGTCGGCTATGTCCTGAACGCGGTCGCCTTCCAGATAGAGGGCCTCCAGCGTCTGCCGGTCTGCCAGTGTTAAATATCTGTATCCGCTCACATTTTCACCTCCTTTGCGGGGCCCTTGCCGCACCCGGCCACTTTGTAAAATCTGCATTGTTGGGCGTGCGCTTCTCAACCGGCTTTCACGCGATCCGGCGGGTGCTTTTTTGTCGGGAGGCCCGAACCGTATCAGCTTTCACCTTAAAAGCTGCAAACCTGTTGAACGACATGGAGCCTTTTAGAGCGTTGCTGCTCTCCACCGCTTCCGGGTTTTCACCTTAAAAGCCCGGCAAAACCTGTCAACCTACACCGCACAATACAGACTTTATAAAGTGGCCGTGTATGGCCTTTTTTCTCTGTTTCTGGGTAAAAAAATAATGCGTCGGGAGGCTTTCGCTTCCTTTCGCATTTAATGTTACATTTTTCAAAAGTAAAACTGGAAGGATAAAAAAATTGACGGGCTATGAAATTTGGTGTAAGATAAAAACCATGGCGTTTCAGCGCCTGAAAGCAGAAGAAAAAAGGAGCGTTAGAACAGATCATGGAAGCGCAGGAACGAAAGAATCTGAAGGATAAAAAAAGAATTGTCATTAAGATTGGCTCTTCCTCTTTAACCCATCCCGAAACAGGGGAGTTGAATCTTATGAAAATAGAAAGGCTGATCCGCACTTTAAGCGATTTGAGGGGACAGGGAAAGGATGTGGTTCTGGTATCCTCCGGAGCCATTGCAGCAGGCAGACAGGCCCTGGGCCATCACAAACGTCCGGATTCTCTGGCAGAAAAGCAGGCTTTTGCCGCTGTAGGCCAGGCTAGGCTGATGATGGTGTATCAGAAACTTTGCGCTGAATATAACCAGACGGCTGCCCAGATACTTCTCACCAAGGATACCATGGTAAATGATGCCTCCCGGTATAATGCCCAGAATACCTTTGAAGAGCTTTTAAATCTGGGAACAATTCCCATTGTAAATGAAAATGATACCGTTTCTACCTCCGAGATCCCCTATGTAGACAGCTTTGGAGACAATGACCGGCTTTCTGCCATTGTAGCCGCTTTGATTGGGGCGGATCTTCTGATCCTTCTGTCTGATATTGACGGACTTTATACAGATGATCCCAGAACGAATAAAGAAGCCCGTTTTATCAGCTTTGTGCCGGAGATTACAAAGGATCTTCTTTCCATGGGCAAGGGAACCTCGGGAAGCGATGTGGGAACCGGGGGCATGTCCGCCAAGCTGGCGGCGGCCCGGATTGCTACGGACAGCGGTGCTGATATGGTGATTGCCAATGGAGACCATGTGGAGGCCGTGATGGATATTATGGGGGGGGAAGAGAAAGGAACCCTGTTTTTAGCACATACCAATCTGGATTTTGACCTGATGCATTACCTGAACAATGAATATTAAGGACAGGAGAAATAAAAATGGATGCCAAGAAGATAGAGAGAATCAATGAACTTTACCATAAGTCAAAGTCAGAGGGACTGACAGAGGAAGAAAAAAATGAACAGGCAGCTCTGCGCAAAGAGTACCTTGCAGCAATTCGCGGAAGCCTGAGAAACAACTTAAATAATATTTCCATTGTGGAAAAGGACGGGTCTGTCACAGATCTTGGAAAGAAGTACGGCGGGATTAAAGAGGTGTAACTGCCAGGGAATGAGCGAAAAGGAGCGCAAAGGGAATATGACATTAAACGAGATCGGAAGCCGGGCCAGGGCTGTATCCAGAATACTCAACAGTCTGGGGTCCAGAGAAAAGAATATCGGCCTGGAGGAAGCAGCCAGGGCCCTGATAGAGGGTGAGGAGGAGATCCTTGCCGCAAATGAGGAGGACTGTGAAGCTGCCCTCCAAAAGGGCATGAGCCAGGGGCTTTTAGACCGTCTGCGTCTGACTCCTGCCAGAGTTCAGTCCATGGCAGACGGACTTTTGAAGGTAGCTTCTCTGGAAGATCCTGTAGGAGAGGTCATTTCTATGAAGCTTCGTCCCAATGGATTAAAAATCGGTCAGAAACGGGTTCCATTAGGTGTAATCGGCATGATCTACGAGGCCCGTCCCAATGTGACAGCCGACGCCTTCGGCCTGTGCTTTAAGTCAGGAAATGCAGTGATTTTAAAGGGCGGAAGCGACGCCGGGGAGTCTAATAAGGCCATTGTAAGATGGATTCGCACAGGCCTTATCCGGGCAGGGCTGCCTGAGGACGCCCTGCAGCTGATCGAGGATACCAGCCGGGAGACCACAAGAGAGCTGATGCGTTTAAATCAGTATGTGGATGTACTGATTCCCAGAGGCGGCGCCGGACTGATCCGTACCGTTGTGGAAAACAGTACCGTTCCTGTGATTCAGACAGGAACAGGAAACTGTCATATTTTTGTAGATGAATCCGCGGATTTCCACATGGCTCTGGATATTATTTTCAATGCCAAAACACAGAGAATCGGCGTTTGCAATGCCTGTGAATCACTGGTAGTGCACAGAAAAATCGCTGAGGAGTTCCTTCCGTTATTAAGGAAAAAGCTGGAAGAAAAAGAAGTGGAGATCCGGGCAGATGAGGACGCCAGAGCTATTGAGCCATCCTTTAAAGCAGCTGAACCGGAGGACTGGGGAACAGAATATCTGGACTACATTCTGTCCTTAAAGCTGGTAGATTCTCTGGATGAAGCGATCCGGCACATCAATACATACAATACCGGCCATTCTGAGGCTATTATCACTTCTGATTACTTCAATGCCCAGAAGTTTTTAGATGAGGTGGATGCAGCGGCTGTGTATGTTAATGCTTCCACCCGTTTTACAGATGGTGAGGAATTCGGCTTTGGCGCAGAGATCGGGATCAGTACCCAGAAGCTCCATGCCAGAGGCCCTATGGGCTTAAAGGAGCTGACTACAACCAAGTATATCATCTACGGCGACGGCCAGGTCCGCAGCTGAGAAGAGAGGAACTTATATGTTAGAAGAAAAAAAGAAGGGAAAAAGCCGTAAAAAAGAAGAGGATGAACCCTTTGATTTGAAAAAGGAGATTATCAGCTGGATTCAGATTATTACTGCAGCGGTGATTATTGCCCTTGTGCTGAATAATTTTATTATTGCCAACAGCCGGGTTCCCAGCGGTTCCATGGAAAATACCATTATGACAAAAAGCCGCGTCATCGGTTCCAGGCTTTCTTATTTAACAGACGAACCGGAGCGGGGGGATATTGTCATTTTCCGTTATCCCGATGATGAGTCCGTTTACTATGTAAAACGTGTCATCGGCCTTCCGGGAGAAACCGTGGAGATTGTAGAGGGAAAGGTTTATATAAATGGATCTGACACTCCCTTAGAGGAAGCCTATCTTCCGGAACCCATGGAAGGGTCCTATGGCCCTTACACAGTGCCGGAGGGAAGCTATTTTATGCTTGGCGATAACCGCAATAATTCCAGAGATGCAAGATTCTGGGAAAACAAGTTCGTAAAAAAGGAAAAGATCATAGCAAAGGTATTGTTCTGCTATTACCCTCTTTCCCAATTCGGACCTGTGGAATAAATAAAGACTACCACCGGAACCGGCTGGGCGTTATCTGCCCAGCCGCCTTACGTTGCCGGAAAAGAAATCATACCATCAGAACAGGAGTAGAAATACATGGAAGTATCTGCAATGACCTCTTATGAGGCGCTGCACGGAGCTCCGCCGGCCTGCGAGCCGGAGCGCCAGCAGTATTTTATGGAAAAAGCAAGGACACAGCTGGAGATTTTTAAAAACCGTTTAGGACGTCCGCTGACCTGCTGTATCAATACCTTTGGCTGTCAGATGAACGCCAGAGATTCGGAAAAGCTTTTGGGTATTCTTGAGGCAATCGGCTATGTGGCTTCCGATACGGAAGAGGCAGATTTTGTTCTCTATAATACCTGTACGGTTCGTGAAAATGCCAATTTAAGAGTTTACGGCCGTCTGGGACAGCTTGGAGCAAGAAAGAAAAAGCATCCTCATATGATGATCGCTCTCTGCGGCTGTATGATGCAGGAAAAGGAAGTGGTCGAGAAGATCAAAAAGAGTTACCGCTATGTGGATCTGATCTTTGGAACCCACAATATTTTCAAGCTGGCAGAGCTGGTCAGCATCTGTCTGGAAAAGCGGGAAGAAGAGCTTTTAAAAGAGGAGGAAGGGCTCCACACAAAGCACGCTATGGTAGTGGATGTATGGAAGGACACGGACATGATCGTGGAGGATCTTCCGGTGGAGCGCAAATATTCCTTTAAATCCGGCGTCAATATCATGTTTGGCTGCAACAATTTCTGCAGCTACTGTATTGTCCCCTATGTCCGCGGCAGGGAGCGCAGCAGAAAGCCGGAGGAGATTATAAAGGAGATAAAGAAACTGGTGGCAGACGGCGTTGTTGAGGTAATGCTTTTGGGACAGAATGTAAATTCCTATGGCAAAAATCTGGAGACGCCCATGACCTTTGCAGAGCTTCTTCGCGAGATTGAGAAGATTCCGGGACTGGAGCGGATACGCTTTATGACCTCCCATCCAAAGGATCTTTCGGATGAATTAATTCAGGTAATGGCAGAGTCCAAAAAGATCTGCCGCCACCTCCATCTGCCTCTTCAGTCCGGCAGTTCCCGCATTTTAAAGGAGATGAACCGAAGATATACCAAGGAGCAGTTTCTGGCTCTGGCAGAAAAGATAAAAGCCGCTGTTCCGGGTATTTCACTTACTACGGATATTATTGTTGGCTTTCCCGGTGAGACGGAGGAAGATTTTGAGGAAACGCTGGATGTGGTGAGAAAGGTACGCTTTGACAGTGCATTTACCTTTATTTATTCCAAACGTACCGGAACTCCTGCGGCTGCCATGGAAAATCAGGTGCCTGAGGAAGTAGTAAAAGAGCGCTTTGACCGTCTTTTAAAAGAAGTACAGGATATTTCCGCAGAGGTTTGCGGGCGCGATGTGCATACGGTGCAGCAGGTACTGGTAGAAGAGGTAAACGACCATTCCCCCGAATTGATGACAGGCCGTATGTCAAACAACACAGTGGTTCATTTCCCGGGAGATTCCTCCATGATCGGTTCTCTGGCAGACGTTTATCTGGAAGAGAGCAGGGGCTTTTACTACATGGGACGAATCCATGAGGATCTGGGGGAGGCGTAACCGTGGAGATTGATATTTCACAGCTGTCTCCCATGATGCAGCACTATATGGAGACGAAGAAAGAATATCCGGACTGTATTCTGTTTTACCGTCTGGGCGATTTTTATGAAATGTTTTTTGATGATGCCCTGGAAGCCTCAAAGGCATTGGAAATCACTCTGACCGGAAAAGAGTGCGGCCTTAAAGAGCGGGCTCCCATGTGCGGTGTTCCCTATCATGCAGCAGATTCCTATCTGTACCGTCTGGTTCAAAAGGGGTATAAGGTAGCCATTGCAGAGCAGATGGAAGATCCAAAGCAGGCAAAGGGACTTGTAAAGAGAGAGGTCATCCGGGTAGTAACTCCGGGAACCATCACCAGCGCCCAGGCTCTGGATGAAACAAAAAATAATTACCTTATGGGAATCGTCTATGTGGACGGCCGCTACGGCATTTCCACTGCAGATATCAGTACGGGTGAGTTTTTGGTTACAGAGGTGGATTCTGACAGAGAGCTTTTTGATGAGATCAACAAGTTTTCTCCCTCTGAGATCATATGCAACAATGCCTTTTATATGTCAGGGGTAGATCTGGACGAACTGAAAAACCGCCATCAGGTGGCAGTGTCCGCTCTGGACAGCCATTTTTTTGGAGATGAGTCCTGTAAGAAGGTATTAAAGGAGCATTTTAAGGTAAATTCCCTAGGCGGTCTGGGGCTGGAGGATTATGCTACGGGAATCATTGCCGCAGGAGCGGTGATGGAATATATGTATGAAACCCAGAAGAGCACCTTAGAGCATATCACTTCACTGAAGCCCTACCATACAGGTCAGTATATGGTCATTGACACTTCTACCAGAAGAAATCTGGAGCTGGTAGAAACCATGAGGGAAAAACAGAAGAGAGGCACTCTTTTGTGG
>CAUCBQ010000116.1 GCA_958441075.1 uncultured Clostridiaceae bacterium
GGTTCTTCATTGTCATTTTGAACCAGTATACCTTTTCCCTGTATCTTGTTTTTACAGTCACTGACAGGCCCGCTTTTTCGCGAATCTCCTCAAAAGCTGCTGCAAACAGCTGAGAATATTCCTCATCCAGCACTCCTTCACTTAAAATCGAAGCCGGAACCTGTTCCATAACCGGTTCCGGAAACAGCACGCTGTTTTCCCCTGCCATTTTTCTTAAAACCATGTTCTGCGCGTCATATTCAAAAATAAATTTGTCTGATTCGCTGACGGCAAGCTTTAATATCTCTCCATTGCTCACCGCAGTCTTATAGGTCTGACGAAGCTCAGAGGAAGCCCTTTTATTAAACCAGTATGCTCCAAAAAGAAGGAGTATGAAGGCTACTGTAATCTCTGCAGCCATACAGACCGCAGCTTCATTTATATGATTCAGCCATTCCTTTAAATATCCAATATCAATATTGGAGTAGATATAATACCCCTTTAAGCCTAAGGGAGCGTAATAGGTCACCCGGGTCTCATCCTCAAAGCGCAGGGTATAATATCCTGAAGCCAGATCTTTGGTATCCTGTCTCAACTGCTCGGCACTTCCTTCCACAAATTCACAGGCCTCATAGTAATCCCATATATTATCATATTCAGACATCCATGTCTGGCTTTTCAATTTGGTTACAGGATGGCCCTCTGAATCCACAATCTGGGTATAGATATAGTTGCCGGATACATTTTCCAGAGAAGCGTCTACTGTTTTTATATTGAAAATACCAAATACCACTCCTGCGGCTTTCTGATCTTTGATAATGGGAACCGCCATAACCTGAACCTGGTCCCCCTTGATCACATTGGAAGACAGAACATCTGAAATAGCCGCATTTCCCTCCATAGCCTCATGAAAATACTGCCTCTGGCTTATATTCATCTTCTGGCGCTGGGAATCCATGGCATTTCCCTTTGAATCGCTGATTCCTACATAATCAAAATATCCCAGTCTTGCCATAAAGGCAAGGTGGCTGTAAACAGTGTCCATATCCTCCGGCTGCATCCCTGCCACTTCTTCTGCCAGAACCGTCAGTCCCTCTACCATACTCTTATATTTTTTCTGAATGGCGTTTCCATTCAGCTGGGCCGTTCTTTTCAGCTCCTCCCGCTTACTCTCCAGTCCCGTCTGGCTGATCCTTGATTCAAACCTCCATGCGGCATGAATAATAAGAAGCATAAAACAGGCCACACATAGGATCAGCCCTGTTGTTTTTTATGATAATTCTTTTTCATTCCTTATCCCCCGTTCTCCCGAACCCTGCCTTTATTCATCTTATTTTACCATAAAAGCAGTAAAAAACATAGATATGTCCAAAATATTCCCCTTGACCTGCCCCCTGACTCATGTTAAACTAAGAAACGCTGTAAAGCCCAAAAATAAGGTCTAAAGGGGCTTTCCGCCGATTTCCGGCGTAAAATGAATCGAGTGTTCGAGACCTTCCACTCGTAAAACAAAACTAAAGGAGACAACCAAATATGAATGAGAAAAAGACAGGTTTTCTGGTACACGGAGCCGTAATTGCAGCCGTGTATGTGGCGCTGACTATGATGTTCGCTCCCATCAGCTTCGGACCGGTGCAGTTTCGCATCTCTGAAGCCCTGTGCATCCTTCCCTACTTTACACCGGCAGCAGTTCCGGGACTTTTTTTAGGATGCCTGATTTCCAACCTCTTAGGTACAGCTGTGCTTATGGATGTGATCTGCGGCAGCATCGCTACCCTGATCGGCGCAGCAGGCTCCTATGCCCTGCGGCATCACAGGAGGCTGGTATGCCTTCCCCCCATTCTGGCAAATACCCTGATCATCCCCTGGGTGCTGCGGTATGCATACGGATCTGCGGATCTGATCCCCTTTATGATGCTCACTGTGGGTATCGGCGAGGTTTTAGCCATAGGAATTCTGGGAAATGGGCTTTTAACCATACTGGAGCGTTATAAATATACGATTTTCCGCCAGAGCAGAGTATAAAAGAATGCCGACGCCTTAGCTTGTAATTTTACAGGTTAAGGTGCCGGCATTTTTATTATTTATAATGTATCTACAGCCGCTTTTTCAATCATCAGCCCTTTTTTATAATTTTCCATAAACTGATTGAAGCCCTCTATATCTTCCGGTTCCGGAGCTGCTGTTACGCTCTCTGCCTTTTGAAAAATCCGTTTTTCCAGATAATCCTCTAAAGCTTCCCCTTCTTTTTTATTTATCATATACAGTGCCAGAACTGCAATCCCCCAGGCGCCCCCTTCTCCGGCTGATTTCATAACAGATACGGGAGTATTCAAAGCGGCCGCAAGGATTTTCTGAGCCGTTCCCTCCGTTTTAAAGATGCCTCCGTGGCCCCATATCACATCTACCTTCACGCCCTCTTTGTCAAACAGCAGGTCATTTCCGATCTTAAGAGTACCAAAGGCTGCATATAAATGGGTCCTTATAAAATTTGCCAGATTAAACCGGCAGTCCTGCCGGCGCACAAACAACGGACGGCCTTCTGCAAAGCCGGCAACCGGTTCTCCTGAAACATAATTGCAGGCCACCAGTCCTCCGCAGTCCTTATCGCCCTCCAGCGCCTTTCGGAAAAGCCCTCCATACAGCTCATCCCCGCTTATATGAAAGCCAAAGGTATCGCTGAATTCCTTCAGAATATTCACCCAGGCGTTCAGGTCTGAGGTACAGTTATTGCAGTGTACCATAGCCGCCGGATCTCCCTGAGGCGTTGCCACAAGATCAATTTCAGAATATACATTTGAAAGCTCTTTTTCCAGTACAATCATGGAAAATATGGAGGTTCCTGCTGATACATTGCCTGTGCGCACCTTTACGCTGTTTGTTGCAACCATCCCTGTTCCCGCATCTCCTTCCGGGGGGCACAGGGGGATTCCGGCCTTCAATGTTCCTTCCGGATCTAAAAGCCCTGCACCCTCCTCTGTAAGAACGCCTGCCTGCTCCCCTGCCAGAAGAGGCCGGGGCAGGATTTCCCTGATTTTCCATGGAAACGACCGGTCTGAAATCTTTTGGTCAAAACAGTTCAGCATATCTGTATAATAAGTTCCTGTTTTTGCATCAACAGGAAACATTCCCGACGCATCATCCACACCCAGTACCCTTTCTCCGGTAAGCATCCAGTGCACATAACCTGCCAGCGTGGTGATGTATTTAATATCTTTTACATGAGCTTCCCTGTTCAGAATCGCCTGATACAGATGAGCGATACTCCAGCGCTGGGGAATAGGGTAATTGAAACATTCTGTCAGTTCCCGTGACGCCTGCTCCGTTATCGTATTTCTCCATGTGCGGAATGGCACCAGAAGTTCATCGTTTTCATTAAATGCCAGATAACCATGCATCATGGCACTGATTCCAATTCCGCCAATGGTTTCTATCTCTGCCCCATATGCTTCTCTTACCTTTGTTTTAAGATCGCCATAGCACTCCTGCATTCCCTTCCAGACTGCTTCCATCGAATAGGTCCATATCCCGTTTTCCAGCCTGTTTTCCCACTGGTGGCTGCCATCCGCTATTAATCCTCCTTCTTCTGTCAGAAGAACGCCCTTGATTCTGGTGGAACCAAGCTCAATTCCCAAAACCGTTTTTCCTGACTGAATCCGTTTTTTTATGTCCTCTATCCTGATTTCTTCCAATTTCCTGCCCTCCTTTAACGGTTATCTGTAAAATAATTCTCCAAGCATAAGATCCCGTTTGAAATTCCTGATTGTAGTATCCTTATCAATATACACTGCTTCTATTCCCATTGCAGCAGCCCAGTCTCCCATCTGCTCTGCTGTGAGGTCATAGGAAAACGCAGTATGATGGGCGCCTCCCGCCAAAATCCATGCTTCCGCACCTGTGCAGAGATCCGGCTCCGGCCTCCAGAAATTTGCTGCCACCGGAAGCATGGGCATAGGTTTTTCCGTCTTCCGGCAGTTAACGTCATTTATGATCAGCCGGAATCTGTTTCCAAGGTCTATCAGGGAAACCGCAATTCCGGGCCCCTCCTTACAGGTAAATACCAGTCTTGCCGGATCTTCCCTGTCTCCCATAGACAGGGGCTGGCAGCGGATGCTGACCTGTCCCTCTGCCATGGTGGGACAAACCTCCAGCATATGAGCCTGCAGAATTCCTTCCTTTCCTTTTACGAAATTGTAGGTGTAATCCTCCAGCATGGACGTGCCCTTTGCGTCCTTCATATCCTCTGTCATAAGCTTCATCAGACGGACCATTCCGGCAACCTTCCAGTCTCCCTCCGCCCCAAAGCCATAGCCCTTCTGCATCAATCTCTGAATCGCCAGTCCCGGCAGCTGCTTTAATGAACCCAGATCTCCAAAATGGGTTACAATGGCCTGATAGCCCTTTTCCTCCAGAAAACGCTCAAAGCCCAGCTCAATCTGTGCCTGAACGGCTGTATGACGCCTGAATTCCTCCGGATCTCTTCCATCCAGTAAAATATCATAGGCTTCATAATATTCATCCACCAGCATTCTGGTGTCTGCCTCGGACACGCTGTCTACACACTCTGCGATTTCATTTACCGGATATGTATCAATCTCCCAGCCGAATTTCAGCTGCGCCTCTACCTTATCGCCTTCCGTAACCGCTACATTTCTCATATTGTCAGCTACACGCATAATACGGATACGGCTGCTTTCAACAATTCCTACCGCTGTTCTCATCCAGGATGCAATCCGTTTCTGAACTTCTTCATCCTGCCAGTAGCCTGCAATCACCTTCCGTTCTATTCCCATCCTTGTTACAATATGGCCATATTCTCTGCCGCCATGGGCAGACTGATTTTCATTCATAAAATCCATATCAATGGTATCATAGGGAATTTCTTCATTAAATTGCGTATGTAAATGCAGCAGTGGCTTTCTATATTCCCGAAGCCCTAAAATCCATGATTTTGCAGGTGAAAACGTATGCATCCACGTAATTACTCCTGCACATTCCTCATCCAGATTGGCCTCATTCAGCGTTCGCCTGATCTGCTCATTCGTAAGCAGTGTAGGCTTCCAGATCACTTTATACGGAAGAACCCCCGATTCATTTAAGCCCTCAACCATACGCTTTGAATGTACAGCCACATGCTCCAGGCATTCATCTCCGTACAAATCCTGAGAACCCGCACAAAACCAGAAACTATAATTTTTTCTCTTCAGCATACTGTCACCTCATCTATTTTTAATTATAAAACTCTGATTCTATTTTACAAAACAGGGCAGAAGGGCACAATTCCATAATCTTGCCACTCTTATTTTAAAGTTACCTGCTGCGACTGCTTACTATTGTCATTTTCCAGAAATACGCTATAATTTTATCAGAACTGCAGCATAAAACCATCAAATTGCGAGGTGGAAATTTTGAATCTGGACGAAATATGCAGACAGCTTATATCCTCTGCCCCAAGGCAGTTAGAGCCCGGTCATCCTCTGGGAACCAGACTGCTTTCTGTCGAATATTCCAAATCTGCAAAGGAAATTAAGACATATCCCCTGCTTTCTTCCCAACGGATCTTCTTTTTGTGCTGGGATTTCTGCGGCAGAAATCAGCTTCACGCTTCCATGTATCCTGCGCCTGACCGCTTCTGCTGCCGATTTGCCTTCGAAAGCGGAGCTAAAACACAGCGCCATACCCATGACTATATTGAGCTTGGATATGTTGTAAAAGGTAACTTCCGGCAGAATATTTCAGGAAAGGAGATCGTATTTCATGAGGGCGACGTCTGCCTTATTGACAAAAACTGTATCCATCAGGATTATCTCTCCTGCCAGGATTCCCTTGTGCTCTTTTTCGGAATTGAAAACAGTATGTTTGAGGAAGTGATGAATGAGCATATTACCACGGAAAAAATCATCACCTTTCTTCAAACTGCGCTGATGAAGCAAAATGACCTGCAGCAGTATATTCATTTTCACCCCGCTGCGAATGCCCGGAAGAAGATTGAGCCCTGCCTTTCCCTTCTTCTGACGGAGCTGTATGAAAATAAAACCGGAGCCGCCTACATCTGCCGCGGCCTTCTTCTGCGTATTTTTAAAATTTTAAGTACAGACTATGATTTTTCCCTTACCAGAGAACAGCAAAAAAACATCAGCTGGTCCGTCTTTGAAGAGGTATGCAGTTATATCCAGACCCACTATCAATCCGTCACAACCCGCGAGCTGATGGAACGGTTCCATTTTCAGAGAGATTACTTCAACCGGCTGATCCGCAGCAAAACAGGGATGACCTATTCGGAGTACCTTCAGAGTATCCGTCTGGAGCAGGCCAAACGGATGCTGATTGAAACAGACTTAACCATATCCGAAATTGCCGAACAGACAGGATACCATAATAAAGGATACTTCTACCGGATTTTTACGGAAAAATATAATATGACGCCTGGCGAATACAGAAAATTCATCTGAAATTACTGCCAAACTTTTCATCCTATACTTTCATAGTAATCGTAAGAAGGATAAATATAGCAATCGTAAATACTGAATACAAAGAAATGGCAGTAGATAGGTAAATACCATCCTCTTCCGTTTTTGCATAAGCCGGAATCACAAAGGTCGGCGGAAGGAACAGATACAATATAAGAGCCGTTTTCATTTCAGCCGCGGCAAACATATCCTTTAACAGAATCATAATCACCGCAAGTATAGCACCCTGAATTACCATACGGCCCGCCACGGCCTTTCCGCATTTTTTAAGCACTGCCCGGTCAAAGCTGAGCCCGTATCCCAC
>CAUCBQ010000117.1 GCA_958441075.1 uncultured Clostridiaceae bacterium
CCTCCGGAGTCCGGTAAGGATTTCGTGGCTCAGTTAGAGGAAAAGATGGCCCAGATCGGCGTAGGAAAAGTGGCTTCCGTTATGGGACGTTACTATGCAATGGACCGTGATAAGAGATGGGACCGTGTAGAGCTGGCTTATAAGGCTCTTACCAAGGGCGAAGGAAAGACAGCTGAGAGCGCAACGGCCGGTATTCAGGCTTCCTATGATGACGGCAAGGCAGATGAGTTTGTAGTGCCTTTCGTTGTGACAGAAAACGGCGCTCCCAGAGCCTCAATTAAGGACGGCGATTCCGTTGTGTTCTTTAACTTCCGTCCGGACCGTGCAAGAGAGATCACTCATGCATTCTGCGATGATGAATTTGACGGCTTTGTGAGAGAGAAAAAGCTGGATCTGGTTTATGTCTGCTTTACAGATTATGATGAAACCATTACAAATAAGCTGGTGGCATTTAAGAAGGAGCAGATCACCAATACATTTGGAGAATTTCTGGCTGCCAACGGCAAGAAGCAGGTTCGTATTGCCGAGACAGAGAAGTATGCTCATGTTACCTTCTTCTTTAACGGCGGCGTAGAGGAGCCCAATGAGGGTGAGGACCGCATTCTGGTACCTTCTCCAAAGGAAGTGGCTACCTATGATTTAAAGCCTGAGATGAGTGCAAACGGCGTATGTGATAAGCTGACAGAGGCTATCCGCTCCGGTAAGTATGATGTAGTGATTATCAACTTTGCAAACCCGGATATGGTAGGTCATACAGGCGTGGAGAATGCAGCCATCAAGGCTATCGAGACCGTTGACGCCTGTGTGGGAAAAGCGGTAGAGGCTGTAAAGGAAGCAGACGGAGTAATGTTTATCTGTGCAGATCATGGAAATGCAGAACAGTTAGTAGATTATGAGACAGGCGAGCCATTTACTGCTCATACTACAAATCCGGTTCCATTTATCCTTGTAAATGCAGATCCTTCCTATAAGCTTCGTGAGGGCGGCGCTCTCTGCGACATCGCTCCTACCCTGATTGAGCTGATGGGACTGGAGCAGCCTGAGGAGATGACTGGTAAGTCTCTTCTGGTGAAATAAGAAGTCCGGTAAAATAAGAAAAATAATTGGCGGAGCGGTTTGTTCTATAAACCGCTCCGCCAAAAAATAAATCAGATATGTTTTTATTTTCTGTTTCGTCTTTTACATCTGAAATTCACAGTTAATTCCCTTCTATTTTATCTGAAGCCCAATAACCCCGGCCATAAAGGATATGGTTCCGCCTATAATCCATGGGGTGACTGCCTCATGAAAGAAAAGTACGCCCCAGATAATGGCAAATACCGCCATCATACTCTGGATCACAGGAACCATATAAAAGGGGACAAGGGGGATGGCCTTGGCGTTGAGATAGAATCCCATTCCCGTAATAAAGCCGAAGGCCAGAACAGCCAGAATACAGGCCAGATCGGGCCGTGCAAAGACCAGCTCTCCGGACAGTACGGGCCCGGCAGCCGGGATCAGGGCAAAGAGGCCGGAGAGAGTAAAGAGAGCCAGATTGCTGTCAATAATATCCAGCCGTCCTGCTACCATTTTCTGGGACAGCACATGACAGCCTGCGCAGATGCCTGACAGGATAAACAGGCCGGTAAAAAGGAGGTTTTCTTTGAAAAACACATCCAGAGGGCGGCCGTTTAAGGAGATGCACAGCACGCCGCCTATACAGAGAAAGATACAAAATACCTTCCGGGGCGACAGTTTTTCTTTAAAAACAAGTACGCTTATCAGCGTTAAAAACAGGGTCTGTGCGGGCTGGGTAACAATATTTCCATAGGACAGCCCGTGGCTTAAGGCATAATTTTCCGTCAGGTAGGCCATCCACTTGATAAAGGCGCCGAAAAGAATCCATTTCCAGCAGGATAGAAGGGCTGCTTTCATGTTTTTCTGGAAGGGCTGTCTCAGGATCAGCTTTAAAAGCAGCAGCCACATGACGCCGAAGAGAAAGCGGAAGAAGGTGATCCATGAGGCGTTAAAATAAGGGCTGATCAGCTTGACGCAGGTACCGCCGAAGCTGAACATCAGGGCGACACAGAGCAGATAGATATATCCCATAGCAGGTTTCTCCTTTGAATGAACATTTGTTTCTATTATAGCAAAATTTGAAAAAAATGGGTAAGAAAAATTTCTTTCTTCCGGCCTCTTCCATTTTCCATCCAGATCAGTTACAATAAAAAGATGACTGCCTGAGAATGCGTGTCGAAGGCAAAAACAAAACAGGGGAGAGAGTGATATGAATACGAAAAAAGGAATGAAAGCGGGAAAGCTGCTAAAGAGCTTTCTTCCATATTATGGAAAGTACAAGAAGATCCTGATTCTGGATCTGTTCTGTGCAGCATTGACAACATTGGGGGAACTGGTGCTTCCTCTGATCCTGCGGTTTATTACCAATCAGGGAATGCAGGATCTGGCTTCCTTAACCACAGGACTTGTGGTAAAAATCGGCCTGCTGTATCTGATCCTTCGGGTGATTGACTCGCTGGCTGCCTACTATATGGCATATACGGGTCATGTGATGGGCGTATATATTGAAACGGATATGCGCCAGGACGCCTTTGAGCATCTGCAGATGCTGTCTGACAGCTACTACAGCAATACCAAGGTGGGACAGATTATGTCCAGAATCACCAGCGACCTGTTTGACGTGACGGAATTTTCACACCACTGTCCGGAGGAGTTTTTTATTGCCGTTTTAAAGGGAATGGTGTCTTTTGTGATTTTGTCGGGAATCAATCTGGAGCTGACCCTGCTCATTTTCCTTATGATCCCCATTATGATTATTTCCTGTACCTGGTTTAACATGAAGGTAAAAGCGGCGTTCCGGCTCCAGAGAAATCAGATAGGCGAGCTGAATGCCCAGATTGAGGATACCCTTTTAGGCAACCGGGTTGTCCGTGCCTTTGCCAATGAACCGGTGGAGATTGAGAAGTTCGGAAAAGGCAATCAGGAGTTTATGAGGATTAAAAAGCATACCTACCGGTATATGGCGGCCTTTCAGATTACCACCCGTTCCTTTGACGGACTGATGTATGTGCTGGTGATCGTGGCCGGAGGCCTGTTTATGATTAACGGAAGGATCGCGCCGGGAGATCTGGTGGCCTATACCCTGTATGTGACTACGCTTTTAACTACCATCCGCCGTATTATCGAGTTTGCGGAGCAGTTCCAGAGAGGTATGACGGGTATTGAGCGTTTTCAGGAAATCATGGATGTGACCCCGGATATTAAAGACAAAAAGGGTGCGAAGCCTCTTAACGATGTGAAGGGAAGCATTGAATTTGACCATGTAAGCTTTGAATATGCGGACGATCATACACAGGTGCTGGATGATATCTGCTTAAAGATCCGTCCCGGCGAGCGGATCGCCCTGGTAGGTCCTTCCGGAGGCGGAAAGACCACGCTGTGCAATCTTCTTCCCAGATTTTATGATACTACAGGGGGAACGATTTCCATTGACGGAAGGGATGTAAAGGAGATCACGCTGCGAAGCCTCCGCTCCAATATCGGGGTGGTGCAGCAGGATGTATACCTGTTTTCGGGAACCGTATTTGAAAATATCCTCTATGGCCGTCCGGGAGCTTCCAGAGAGGATGTAATCCAGGCCGCTAAAATGGCAGGCGCCCATGAATTTATCACGGAATTAAAGGACGGCTATGACACCTATGTGGGAGAGAGGGGCGTAAAGCTGTCCGGAGGACAGAAGCAGCGCATCAGTATTGCCCGGGTATTTCTTAAAAATCCTGCCATTCTGATTCTGGATGAAGCTACGTCGGCCCTGGACAATGAGAGTGAATATCTGGTATCGCAGTCACTGGAAAAGCTGGCTGAGGGCCGCACTACCCTGACCATTGCCCACCGTCTGACGACGATTCAGGGAGCGGACCGGATTCTGGTGCTTTCAGGAAACCAGATTGTGGAGGAAGGAAACCACGGAGAGCTTCTTGAAAAGAAGGGAATGTATTATCAGCTTTATATGACAGCCAACCGGTTAAATCAGGGGTTGAACTGAAAGGAGAACGTATTAATATGAGAATAGCAGCAGCTACGGACAGCAACAGCGGCATTACCCAGGAGCAGGCAAAACAGCTGGGAGTCCATGTGCTTCCCATGCCCTTTATGATTGACGGACAGATGTACTATGAAGGCGTGGATCTGACCCATGAGGAGTTTTTCAGACGGATGGAGGAGGGAGCGGATATTACTACCTCTCAGCCGTCTCCCGGCGAGGTTACCGATTTCTGGGATAAACTGCTGGAGGAATACGATGCAGTAGTGTACATTCCCATGTCCAGCGGTTTAAGCGGCTCCTGCCAGACCGCCATGCTTCTGGCAGAGGACTATGAGGAAAAGGTATATGTAGTCAATAACCAGCGTATTTCTGTTACACAGATGCAATCTGTACTGGATGCGAGAGATCTGGCCGAAAAGGGATATACGGCGGCTCAGATCCGTGATATTTTGGAGGAAACGAAATTTGACAGCTCCATTTATGTTACTGTGACTACTTTAAAATATCTTAAAAAAGGAGGGCGCATTACTCCGGCGGCTGCAATGCTGGGAACCCTTCTGCAGATCAAGCCGGTTCTTACCATTCAGGGAGATAAGCTGGATGCATTTTCCAAGGCCAGAACCCTAAAGCAGGGAAAAACGATTATGATGACTGCTCTTAAAAAGGATCTGGAAACACGCTTTCATGATCCCCAGGCCCGCCATACCTGGCTGGAGATTGCTTACACCTGCAGTGATGAGATGGCTCAGGAGTTTAAGGAAGCAGTGGCCGAATGCTATCCGGAGGCAGATATCTGCATGGCGCCCCTGTCCTTGAGTATTGCCTGCCATATCGGGCCGGGCTGCCTTGCTGTGGCCTGCAGCGGTCGTTTAAAGGAGCTGGATTAGATTGAAAAAGAAGAAATGGCTGGAGCGGTTTAAGCTGCGGGGCAGAAGCGTTATGCTTCCCATGGCTCTTTTGATGATTCTGATTGCTTTGATGCCCATGTTTTTGCAGGCCATGATCAGCCGCAGGGCCTTTAATCAGGCACAGCTGGAGGCAAGGGGCATTGAGATACAGAATCAGTGCCTGATTTTAAGCAGCCGTCTGATGCATTCCGGTTATATGACCTCGGATAAGGGAAACACCATGGAGCTGGACGCCCGTATGCAGACCATTGCGGACATTTACAATGGGCGGATCGTGATTGTAAACAGCAGCTTTAAGATTATAAAGGATACCTTTAATCTGGCTGTGGGAAAGTATTACGTTTCTGAGGAGGTCATCCGCTGCTTTAACGGGGAGACGAACAGCCGTATGAACCAGGAGATGGGCTATCTGACCCAGACCATCCCTATCCACAGCGCTTCAGATAAGAAGAAGGTTGCAGGAGTTATGGTGGTTACGGCTTCTACGAAAAATATTTCCGCACTTATGGACAGGGTCCAGGGAAGCACCCAGCTGTTTTTGCTGGGCATGATCCTTGTGGTGGCAGTCTGTTCCATGGCAGCAGTATTCTTCCTTGTGCGGCCCTTTAAGCGGCTTCTGGCCTCCTTTGAGCGCGTTTCCTATGGAGATCTGGATACGGATATTATGGAGGATGCCTACAAAGAAACAAGCCAGCTTTCGCAGGCTGTGCAGAAATCCCTGCGAAAGCTTAAGGCAGTGGATCAGTCCAGGCAGGAGTTTGTATCCAACGTATCCCATGAGCTGAAAACCCCCATTACATCGATCCGGGTGCTGGCGGATTCTCTCATGAGTATGGAAGAGGTGCCGGTGGAGCTGTACCGGGAGTTTATGGCGGATATTTCCGATGAGGTGGACCGGGAAAATCAGATTATCACAGACCTTCTGACTCTTGTGAAGATGGATAAATCTGCCCAGAGCCAGATGAATATTATCCAGTCTAATATAAACGAAGAGCTGGAGCTGATTTTAAAGCGTCTGCGTCCCATTGCCAAGCGAAGCAATGTGGAGCTGATTTTTGAGAGCATCAGAGAAGTAACCGGAGATGTGGACCGGGTGAAATTTTCTCTGGCAGTGTCCAATCTGGTAGAAAATGCGATCAAGTATAATGTAGATTCCGGCTGGGTCCGGGTTACTCTGGACGCAGATCACAAATATTTTTATATCCGTGTGGCAGATTCCGGCATTGGGATTCCACAGGATTGTATGGATCATATTTTTGAGCGGTTTTTCCGTGTGGATAAGGCACGGTCCAGAGAGGTGGGGGGCACAGGCCTTGGCCTTGCCATTACGCAGAATGTAATCCAGATGCATCACGGTATTATTGATGCGGAGAGCACACCGGGAGAAGGGACAACCTTCAGTGTGCGTATCCCCTTAAATTATGTGCCCAGACAGGAGGATAAACCATGAGTACCGTAAAAAAAGGGCGGGTGAACCCTGTAAGGCTTCTTTTGGGACTGCTCTGTCTGGTATGGATGCTGCTTCTTTCCGGCTGCCATTCTGAGAAAGGGCCCACAGCGGACCCGGAGAAAGGAAGATATCTGGTGTACTATCTGAATGGCTCAGGGGTAACTCTGATCCC
>CAUCBQ010000118.1 GCA_958441075.1 uncultured Clostridiaceae bacterium
AGAACATCTATACCGGACAGCTCTGGTCAGTTGCGGCTGATGAATCGGGAGCTACCTTTGAGGATCTGTTAAAAAAGCAGATGGAGCAGTTTTTGACAGAGTTGGCAGCCATAAACCTTTTGGCAGAGGAAAAAGGGATTGAACTTACGAATCAGGAAAAAGATCAGGTGCAGAGCCTGACAGATACCTACTATTCATCTCTCACCTCGGCGGATTTGGATTATATGAAGGTGTCCAGGAATGAAATTTACGATCTGTACAGTAAATATTATCTGGCAGACAAAACCGTATCCCAGCTTACAGATGAAAAAGCTCTGGAGGTCAGCGATGCGGAGGCAAAAGTGATTCGTATTCAGCAGATTGAAGCAGATACGGAAGAGAAGGCAGAGATTATAAGGAAGAAAGTCAGTGAACCAAAGGCCGATTTTGCGTCTGTTGCTGCAAAAGAGTCAGTGAACAGCCAGATTGAGTTCCGGCTGGAGTGGAATGATACATTAGATATTCTGGAAAAGTCGGCCTTTTCCCTGGAACAGGATCAGATCAGCGAGGTTATTTTCCAGGAAGGGAAATATTATATTCAAAAATGTACATTAGCCTATGATGAAGAAGCCACGGCTGCCAGGAAGCTCCGGCTTTTGGAAGAGAAGAAAGCCGGAGCGTTTGATCAGATTTATACCCCCTTCATTCAGAACCATCCGGTTCGGCTGAAAAATGGAATCTGGGAGGGAGTGGATTTTTCACAGGGAAAAGAGTGTACATCCGATGATTTTTTTCAGCTGTATCATGACATGGGGGAGTAAAAGCGAAATTCCTTTTTCTTATTAATACAGCGTATTTTAGCCCGTGGAACATATTTGGAGCAATGCTGGCAGTAATTTTTGTGACAGGCTTTGCGCCCTTTTTGACAGAATCCCAGAGCTTCATAATATTTACAGGGGATTTCTCTGTACTTAGCCATAGTTACGCCTCCCTTCCTGCTTTAAAATTGTATACAGGGAGCAAAAGCTTTTCTATGGCTACTGTGTCTGTTACCGCAGACAGAATTTCTTCCAGCGACCGGTAGGCAAAGGGGGCTTCGTCTAATGTGTCCCTGGAAATACTGGGGGAATAGATCCCTTTCATTTCTTTTTTAAAATCAGAAAGAGTCCAGTGTTTCACAACGTCTTCTCTTTTCATGATCCGTCCTGCTCCATGAGGGGCAGAATAGTTCCAGTCCGGATTTCCCAGACCTTTTCCAAGAAGTACCCCAGCTTTCATATGGATGGGAATAATGACAGGTTCACCTTTTTGGGCTGAAATGGCGCCTTTGCGCAGGATTGGAGGATTTTGAGTCTGATCCACATAGTTATGCTGACAGGAGATAACCGTATCGGCTTTCCATTTCATCCCCCGTATCAGTTCATCCAGAATGGCTTCCCGGTTCAGGGCGGCAAACTGTTGTGTGAGTGCAAGGTCATTCAGGTACTGATTCTTTAAGTCACCCTCCAGCCATGTGAGCTCGTATGGGACATTGAGGCCCTGTTTTTTTAAATGTATCCGGCCCTTTTGCATATAATAGTCTGTAATATTCTTTCCAAGGCAGCGGCTTCCGGTGTGAATGATAACATAGAAGCTGCCGTCTTCGTCCTGATCCAGTTCTATAAAATGATTTCCTCCGCCCAGAGTTCCAATACTTAAAACAGCCTTTACTTCATTGATGCTCTTTTTGCAGCAAAATGCGTTCGGATGGAAATGGTCTGCATATCGGTGAGGTGAACGGCGTATTTGTGAGCCGGAAGGGATCTGTTCCCGGATCAATGTATTCAGTTTGAGAAAATGATCCTTTCTGATTTTGCCGGACAGCTTTGCCAGAGTGATGCCGCAGCCAATATCAATGCCTGTTACCTGGGGCAGAATCCGTTTTCCGACAGTTGAGGTAAAGCCGATGGTTCCTGCCTTTCCGGGATGAACGTCCGGCATAATCCGGATTTTACTGCCTTCAAAAGCCGGATTGTCACAGAGCGCCTGGATTTGGGCCAGAGCGTAGGGCTCTATGGAGGTTTTGGGGTTATTTGTGTGATAAATAATAGCAGATGTATAGATTCCAGTTACTGTTTTCATTCGATTCCTTTCTCTGTAAGGGTGCTTTGGCCTGAAAAAAGGCGCAAAAAAACACCTCATAAACGCTCGGACTCAGAGGCGGGAAACTGGAAATATTTGGAATGGATTTTGCCTGTAAATGCAGATATATCCAATTAGATAAGGCTTTCCGAACCTCTGAGAAATTCAGTTGCTGTGCGCTGGTTTATAGTTGCTTTCATGGTGAATCCTCCTTTCGTCCGGGTTGACAGCTGCAAACAGTCGTGCTTCTGTTTTATGGGTTCATTATAATTGAGAAGGATGGAATTTGTCAATACATGGAGCGGACTCCCGATGCTTCTTGTCCGCTGTAAGCGGGCAAGAAGATGCATGGCTGAACTGTTACGAATACTTATAAAAAAGCCGGGAAGGCCCTGACAGCTTTCCCGGTCTGAATTACGGCAGTGTTTTATGATTCCAAAAGACCGGCTGCCCGCAGATGAGCCAGTAACAGATTGAATTGTGCAAGAAGCGTAGTGGTAACAGCATCATCAACAGCCGCCGCAGGAGTTACTGTTCCGGTATCACCTTTTGGCCCCTGAGGTCCGACAGGTCCAGCAGGGCCAGTGTCGCCTTTTGGTCCCTGAGGTCCATCTGCCCCGATCGGTCCCTGAGGTCCGGCAGCGCCAGTTGCCCCGGCAGGAATGACGAAATTGAAAACAGCATTGGAGTCAGAACCGGAATTGGTGACACTGGCGTTTGTGCCGGGAGCACCAGTGCTGATTGTGCCTATGGTGACAGTGGCAGGAGTACCAGCCGGCCCCGCAGCTCCCGTTGGCCCCTGAGGCCCTGCAGGTCCAATGGGTCCAGTGTCGCCTTTTGGTCCCTGAGGCCCCCAGGGTCCGGCAGGCCCGATGGGTCCAACAGGCCCTCTTGGTCCGGCGGGTCCGGTGCATCCCATAGGCCCTCTTGGTCCGGCAGGCCCGGTACATCCTATAGGCCCTCGCGGTCCCTGAGGTCCGGTACATCCCTGGGGCCCACGTGGTCCGGCAGGTCCGCGCCTGCAGCAGCATCCACAGGAGCAGTTTTGGTGTGCGGTGCCCCCGCAGGCATCATCATATCTGCAGCCGCGCGGGGATTGAGGAATATCTCTTATACCCATTTCTGAAGAATAACCATATTCTTCGTGAGTCTGGGAAGCGTTTGTTGTGTCAGAATTAAAGGGGCCTTCAGGAATGGGGCCCATACGGCAATTAAGATCTATATCATCAGAATAATAACTATACATACAGAATACTCCTTTCATGGCTGTTTCCATAAGCTGCAATATATGGATCAGCTTACTGTATTATATGAAAAAGCAGGCTTTCTGTGTCCAGGCTGTAGGGGAGTCTGTATTTTGAAATGAGGCTACCGCAATCCCACTGGCTTTAAAATGATTTGGAAATTCTGAAATAGTTCGCAAAAGCCTTCTTTTGTGGTATACTTAAAAAAGCAGAAATACATAAGAAATGGAAAGGGGAAAAACAATGAAAGCAGTAAATGCACATAGGCTGTGGAAGGGGATTTTTGCGGCAGCAGTATTATCCTGTTGCTTTGCTGTTCCGGCATCAGCCAAAGAGGAAAGGACGCCGGTAGGGCATATTACCCTGAATTTCAGTGCAGATATTCAGGCAGGAGATTCAGAGGCATATATTGATGTATCAGTAGAGGATGGAAGCTGTTCTGTGGAAAGTGCAGATTTTATCAATGAACAGGAATACTGGGCAGGAGGCGTACGCCCAAAGGTGGAGATATGGCTGGGAGCAGACAGCGACTGTTATTTTAAAAAATCAGGAAAAAGTGCGTTCACTTTTACAGGGGATGAAGTGAAGTACGTTTCAAGCTCCACAAAGTATGATAAGGAAATGCTCCGTCTGGTGGTGACGCTTGATAAGCTGGATGATGAGGATGAGGACCTGGATGTTTCAGGGATTATCTGGGATGAGGACAATGCCATTGCTCACTGGGATCAGAATGGAATTGCCAAAAAATATAAGGTGCGCCTGTGCCGGGGCAAAGGCGGAAGCTCTATAGAAGATGGTGTGGGCGCTGTTCATACAGTGACAGAAAACAGCTTTGATTTTGCGGAACAGATCCCCAAGGCCGGCAATTATTATTTTAAAGTAAGGGCTGTTGACATCAGGGGGAATCAGGGCGACTGGGTGGAATCTCCCTGGTTTGAGGTGACAAAGGAAGAGCTGCTTGAGTGGAAGGGAAGCTGGCGTCAGAATGAGAGGGGCTGGTGGTTTGAAAACAGAGATGGCTCCTGGCCGAAGGAATGCTGGCAAATGATTGATTCGGACTGGTATTTTTTTGACAGCGAAGGTTATATGAAGACAGGATGGATTGACTGGAACGGAAAATCCTATTTCTGCAGTGAGTCTGGAGCTATGCTGGTATCCTGTACTACACCGGATGGATATTCGGTAGGAGAGGACGGAGCAAAAATTCTTCCATAGGAGGTTTTTTCGGGGAATGGAGGGCTGTTTTCTTAGGGACTTCCCTTTTTAACAAAACCCTGAGAAAAAACTTGTGTTTACAGAAGAAATATGATATATTAGATTTGTTTGACTATAAGGAAACGGAGAGAGGTACAGGTCATGGCAGTGATTCAGGTTATTTTATCGATCATATATGTGCTCCTCGGCATCGCTATTTCCATTGTGATTCTGATGCAGGAGGGCAAATCCAATGGACTGGGCGGAGCCATCGGCGGTATGGCTGAGAGCTATTGGAGCAAAAATAAGGGCCGTTCCATGGAGGGTGCATTAGAGCACTTTACAAGATACGGCGCAATTGTATTTATGATCTTGACACTGATCCTGAATATTATTTTAAAGGTTCAGGGATAATAATACGGACACAGGACAGAGAAAACACCCTTTCATGTATGGCATTGAAGGGTGTTTTTTTAAATAAATGGACAGAAAAGAGGATACATGGAAAAAGAACAATTGGAACAGAGAAAGAAAATGCTTACAGAACTGATGAGTGACAAAGCATATGTGCCTATGAAGATAAAGGAGCTTGCCATGCTGCTTGATATTCCTAAAACTAGGCGGAATGAGCTTCAGGAGGTTCTTGACAGTCTGGTGGAGGAAGGTGTTATCGGGATCTCGAAGAAGGGAAAATACGCCAGATCAGAGACCTTTTCTGTAAACGGTTTTTTCAGCGGTCATTCCAGAGGATTTGGTTTTGTTGCAGTTGAGGGAATGGAAAAGGACGTGTTCATTCCTGAGGATAAAACAGGAGCAGCTCTGCATGGAGACCGGGTGCAGATTGTGATTACGTCAGACGGGGGGAAAGGCCGCCGCCCGGAGGGTGCGGTGATTCGTGTGCTGGAGCATGCAAATCGTCAGGTAGTAGGGTATTTTCAGAAAAATAAAAATTTTGGCTTTGTTGTGCCCGATAATGCAAAGCTTTCCAGGGATATATTTATCCCTCAGGGCTGCAGTCAGGGAGCTGTAACGGGCCATAAGGTAGTGGTACAGCTTACAGATTTTGGAGGTCCCGGAAGAAAGCCGGAGGGACAGATTGTGGAAATTCTGGGACATGTCAATGATCCTGGAACGGATATTTTGTCTCTGGTACGGGCGTATGGACTTGCAGAAGCATTTCCGGAGGAGGTGATGGAAGAGTTAAAAACAGTACCGGATGAGCTGGAAACAGGGGCATCTGCTGAAATAAGGATTTTTGATGAAAATACTTTGTATCATTTGGATGATCTGAACTCCAATGACAGCTTTCAGGAGCCTTACAGAGGCCGTCTGGATCTTCGCGGGCTTCAGACTGTAACCATAGATGGTGAAGATGCCAAGGATTTGGATGATGCGGTAACTCTTGGATTAACACCGGAGGGGAACTACATTCTGGGGGTTCACATTGCGGATGTGAGTCATTATGTAAAGGAGGACAGCGCCCTGGATCGGGAGGCACTGCGGCGGGGAACCAGTGTTTATCTGGTGGACCGGGTGATTCCTATGCTGCCGCACAAGCTTTCCAATGGGATCTGTTCTCTGAATGAGGGAACCGACCGCTTGGCGTTGAGCTGTATCATGGAGATCGACCGGCAGGGAAATGTGACAGACCACAGGATCGGTGAAACGGTCGTTCGTGTGGACCGGAGGATGAGCTATAATGTGGTTAATGGGATTTTGACCGGAGAAATGGAAGAACCTCTGAAAGAATATGCAGAGCTTGTGCCTCTGTTTAAGAGGATGGAAGAGCTTTCGGGAATAGTAAGAGAACGCCGCAGAAAAAGAGGAGCCATTGATTTTGATTTTCCTGAGAGTAAAATATTACTGGACGAAAAGGGACGTCCTCTGGAGATTCATCCCTATGAGCGCAACATTGCTACAAAGATTATAGAGGATTTCATGCTGCTGGCAAATGAAACAGTGGCAGAGGATTTTTACTGGCAGTCCATTCCCTTTCT
>CAUCBQ010000119.1 GCA_958441075.1 uncultured Clostridiaceae bacterium
ATAAAATTTTCAATGTTCTTTCAATTTAGCCTTGACTTTTTATTTGCAGGCTTAAATACTGTGATAAAATTCCCTTTTATACGCCAAAGATTGCCATAAAGGTACCGGCTGCTACAGCCGTGCCGATTACGCCTGCAACGTTTGGTCCCATTGCATGCATCAGCAGGAAGTTGGTTGGATCATACTCTGCGCCAACCTTCTGGGATACACGGGCAGCCATAGGTACTGCAGATACGCCTGCGGAACCGATGAGAGGATTAATCTTTCCTCCGGTCAGCTTGCACAGCAGCTTTCCTAACAGAATACCGCCTACGGTACCAAAGATAAACGCAACCAGTCCCAGAGCAACAATCTTAATTGTAGTCACATTTAAGAATGCCTCAGCGCTGGTCGTAGCGCCTACAGATGTACCAAGCAGAATAACTACGATGTACATCAGGGCATTGGAAGCTGTTTCTGCCAGCTGCTTTACAACGCCGCACTCACGGAACAGGTTGCCCAGCATCAGCATACCTACTAACGGAGCTGTGGATGGCAGAATAAGGCATACAACAATCGTTACAATAATGGGGAATAAAATCTTTTCCAGCTTGGATACGGAACGAAGCTGCTGCATCTTGATCTTACGTTCCTTATCCGTTGTGAGCAGCTTCATAAACGGCGGCTGGATAATCGGAACCAGAGCCATATAGGAATAAGCTGCAACTGCGATAGGGCCCATGATCTGAGTCTGTCCCAGCTTGCTGCACAGGAACAGGGAGGTAGGGCCGTCAGCACCGCCGATGATGGAAATAGCGGCGGCCTCTTTTCCTGAGAAGCCCAGGAAAATTGCCAGAAAATATGCTGCGTAAATACCCAGCTGGGCAGCGGCACCCATAAGAAAGCTGATGGGGTTTGCGATCAGGGGACCAAAGTCTGTCATGGCTCCTACTCCCAGGAAGATCAGAGAAGGAAGGATACTCCACTCGTCCAGGGTGAAGAAATACCACAAAAGACCGCCGATGCCGTTGGAAGTCTCTTCCGGAGAGTACATAATATCCGGATAGATATTTACAAGCAGCATACCGAATGCGATGGGGATCAGCAGCAGAGGCTCAAATCCCCGGCGGATTGCCAGGTATAAGAAGACCAGTGCCACACCGATCATAACATAGTTCCCAATGGTCAGATGGAAAAATGCCATCTGCCCCAAAAGGTTTGTTATCAAATTGCCAAAATCCATAATGTTACCTCCATAATGGAATCCATATTACTGGTGTTCCGTGTTTCTGCTTAGTTCAGAGTAGCTAAAACTGCGCCGGACTCAACGGAATCGCCTGTGGATACATTTATGCTGGCAACGGTACCGTCCTGAGGAGCAACAATGTCGTTTTCCATCTTCATAGCCTCAAGTACCAGAACGGTCTCGCCCTTCTTTACTGCCTGGCCTGCTGCTGCCTTTACAGCTACGATCTTTCCGGGCATAGGAGCTGTTACCTTAACAGAGCCTGCTGCTCCTGCCGGTGCTGCCGGGGCCGGTGCAGGTGCTGCTGCCGGTGCGGGTGCTGCGGGTGCTGCAGGTGCCGGAGCTGCTGCAAAAGCTGCGGGAGCAGGTGCTGCTGCGCCTTCTTCAACGGTTACTGCATATGCTTTTCCATTTACTGTAATGGTATATGTCTTCATGATCTGTTTCCTCCTTGATTTGAAATGAGTCTTTATCTTCTTCTGGAACTGCTTACTCTCCGGATGGATCTTACCACCAGGCCGTTAGGTGAAGTTCCCTCATAGGCTGCAATTGCTGCTGCCATCACTGCTACCAGTTCCGCATCGTCTGCCAGCTCCGGCCCTTCTGTCTGAGGAGCAGGGGCTGCAGGTGCTGCTGAAACTGCAGGCGCAGGAGCTGCTGCGGGCGCCGCTTTTTTCTCAGCTTCTTTATTCTTCTGTCCTTCCTCCCATGCATGGATGAACTTAAAACAGAAAATCAGAAGACTGATACATACCAGTACACAGAATACAGTGCCAAGACCGATCAGAGTATATACACTGGCTGTTCTTAAAAGACCGCCCAGTGAATTGTCCTCCTCTACGCCTGCGGACATATCTGTAAATTCAGCCTGAATCTGCTGGGTTGCCATATTCAGGTTCATAACATACTTTTTCGTTCCCTCTGCAAATTCCACAGGAAGGATTACCGTATAGCTTCCGTCCTCCAGAAGAACAACAGAGCCGTCCTCAATATCTACGCTGCGCAGACTGCCCATCTCTTCACGAACATCGATCTGAGACTGGTAAAGCTCTGCAGAAACCATATCTCCCTGGGACTGGGCCAGCTTGGCCTGAACTACCAGCTGCTCATCGGATGCTCCCAGCGTCTGGGCTGCTGAAAGAAGGAGAGACTGACCCATGGCGTCCTCCACAGGCGTACCGTCCATGCTGATGGATAAGGCATCTGTTTCCTCCTCTGCCTTAGAGCAGGCAGACAGGCTTACCAGGCAGGCAGATACTAAAACTGCCGCTGCCATCCTTTTTAATAATCGTCTCATATACATGTCACCCCTCTTTAAACCGTGCCATGCTTCTTTGAAGGACGGTCCTCACTTTTTGTATAAAGCATCTCAAATGCAGCTGCCAGTCTCTGACGTGTCTCCTCTGCCTTGATAATATCGTCTGCATAGCCTCTTCTTGCGGCTGCCACTGCTCCGGACTGCGCCTTTGTATACTCTGCAGCCTTTTCATTGATCAGAGCCACTGCATCCTCAGAAGCCTCTATTTCCTTTGCATACATGATCTTAACAGCTGCCTCGGGCTCCATGGTGCCGATCACTGCATTGGGCCATGCATATACCAGATCTGTTCCAAGGCTCTTGCTTCCCATGGTAAGGCCGGCGCTTCCCAGTGCCTTTCCGGTTACTACAGTTACCTTGGGAACCGTAGCGTCTGCATATGCGTAGGTTAAGCGGGCTGCTGCTCTGGCAATCCGTCTCTCACTGCACATCTTTGCCTTATAACCGTTTACATTTGTAAGAGTCAGTAAGGGGATGCTGAATGCGTCGCAGAAATTGATCAGTTCTACGGCCTTGTCACAGCCCTTGCCGGATAAAGCAGCCTCAAACTCCTCTGCCTTCTTTCCATCCTCATAAAGCTCTGTACGGTTTGCCACACAGCCTACGGTTACGCCGTTTAAGCGGATGAAGGCAGTTACCATAGAAGGCTCGTAGTCTTTCTTTACTTCCATTACAAAATGATTATCAGAGATCATGGATAATACCTGTACGGGATCTCCTGCCAGTCCCTCAATGCCTGTGCACATACGGTTTAAATCATCCTGGCAGTCCTCTTCGGAAAGATCCTGCTCATTATTAGCCGGAAGGATGGAAACCAATGTGCGGATCTGGGACAGAATGGATGCCTCATCACCGGTAAAATCAACCACACCTGACTCCTTACTCTGGAATGCAGCTGCCGCTGTATCGCATTTTGCCTTGTAATTGCCCTCTAAAGCATTGGGAGCATTTACAAAGAGCTGTGCGGACTTCTCTTCCATAAAGGTGAAATCTGCCATACCGGCTGCTACAGCCATACCGCCGCCGCAGGTACCGAATACTGCCATAATCTGAGGGATTACACCAGACGCCATAGCCTGGCTTAAGTACAGCTTTCCAAAACCATCCAGCGCATCTGTTGCTTCCTGTAAGCGCAGTCCGGCACAGTCTACCAGGCCGATTACAGGCGCTCCCATCTTCATAGCCATGGAATAAATGCTGCAGATCTTCTTTGCGTGCATCTCACCCATGGAGCCACCCAGTACAGATGCATCCTGGCTGTATACATAAACCAGGCATCCGCCGATGGTGCCGTAGCCGGTAATTACACCGTCAGCCGGTGTTTCCTGCTCAGTCATGTTAAAGTCTGTGCTTCTGGCGGTAATATACGCGCCGACTTCAACAAAACTGTTCTCATCAAGCAGGGCTGCAATACGGCTGCTTGCTGAAGTTTGTGCTGAATTACTCATTTTCCAGTCCTCCATCATTCTAAAGTTTACAATACTAGCTGGAACTGCCCCATAATTTTGGTGCAGTTCTGCATAAAAACAAAAATATTGCCATATATGATTATAATAAGAATTTTGTCAAATGACAAGACCCTGAGGCCATGAAATTGCCTGTTTTCGATAAATCATTAACAAATTTTAAGAAAAAAACGGACGCTGTCCCCATGCCTGAATGCCGGGAACCATTTTCCCTTTATGCAGGTATGTGCAACAGCGCCCTTTTTTTATCTGTCCGGCTGTCTATTTTCACTTTTTTCCGCTGGAAGCTTCTGCAATTTCCATAAAAATACAATTACCTTCCAAAAAACCGGTCGTGGATGGCCTGAACAGCCTGATCCCCATCCTTTTTGTCTACCAGAACGGAAATTTTAATCTCGCTGGTAGAAATCATATTGATATTGATGCCCGCATCGTAAAGGGCCTCAAAGAGCTTTGCCGCCACTCCGGGACTGTTAATCATGCCTGCTCCCACCACTGAGACCTTTGCCACGTCACAGTTGGTTTCCAGACGGCTGTAGCGCAGCTCCTCCTTATGCTCCGTCAAAAGCTCCGCCGCCTTCTCAAGATCCTTTTCCGCCACGGTAAAGCAGATATCCTTTCCCTCCTCATGGCCGATCCCCTGAAGGATGATATCTACATTCACATGGTTTCTGGCTAACAGGGAAAACACCTTAAAAGAAGTTCCAATTTCATTTGGTACTCCAATAAGGGCAATCCTCGCTATATCCTTATCCTTTGCCACGCTGCTGATACAGGAACGTTCCATACGCTTTGCAACTCCCTTCACTTTTGTTCCCGGACGGCCTGTAAAGCTTGACAGGACCTCCATCTTTACATTGTACTTTCTTGCCAGCTCCACAGAGCGGTTGTGGAGCACCTGAGCTCCCAGTGTTGCCAGCTCCAGCATCTCATTATAAGTCACCTCATCCAGCTTTCTGGCTCCCGTAACCTTTCTGGGATCTGCGGTGTAAACGCCGTCCACGTCCGTATAAATCTGACACAGGTCTGCATTCAGAACAGCCGCCAGCGCTACTGCTGATGTATCTGATCCCCCTCTTCCCAGAGTGGTAATATTATGGTTCCGGTCAATGCCCTGAAAGCCTGTGACAATGACAATTTTCTTCTGGTTCAGTTCCGCCTCAATACGCTCCGTATCCACCTTCCGGATTCTGGCGTCGCCTGAAACCGTATTGGTGCTGATACCGGACTGCCAGCCGGTAAGGGAAATCACCGGATACCCCAATGCCTCAATAGCCATGGCGCACAGCGATACGGAAATCTGCTCTCCTGTGGAAAGCAGCATATCCATCTCCCTGGCCGAAGCCTTCGGATTAATCTCACGGGCCTTCTCAATGAGATCATCTGTAGTATCCCCCTGGGCAGACAATACTGCAACCACCTGATTTCCTGCCTTATATGTCTCCGTAATGATCCTTGCAACATTGCGCAGTCTCTCCGTGTCAGCTACAGAGGTTCCCCCGAATTTCTGTACGATCAAGCTCATGTCCGTTTTCCTTCCTTTGCCCCGAAAGGGGTAAAATAAAGGGCCATGGCCAAACGGCCACAGCCCCAACCTATACCATATTTTACTCAGATGGAACTTTTTGTCAACTTGTTTTCTTCAAGTGCACTGCTTATTTCCACACATCTCTAATCCTTCCTTCCCCGAATACCGCAGCCGGGGATTGTGCCCCCTGCGCCAGTCTTCCTGTACCGGTCTGCCAGAGCGACTTTGAAGGTCATTTAGAAAGACTTAGAGGCTGGAATTTTTCGTTAAGCTCCATATCAAACCTGTCTGAGTGCAGCGAGTTTTTGATATGGAGCTTGCTTTTAGAAAAATTTCAGCCTCTTAGACTTTCTTATGACCGGAGACCGGAGCCATGGAAGACCGGCACAGGGAGGCTGGCGCAGGGGGCACAATCCTCTCTCCCATCACCCCTTGACGGCTCCCATTGTAATGCCCTGAGTGAAATAGTTCTGGAACATTAAGAATACCGCAACGATGGGAACTGCCGCCAGAGCCGCGCCTGCCATGATGACTCCGTAGTTGGTGGAGAACTCCTGCTGGAGCGTTGCCACGCCCAGAGAAATGGTCAGGTTGGTTCTGGAATTTAACATTACCAGCTGCATAAAATAGTCGTTCCAGGTATTGATAAAGGTAAAGATCGCAAGCGCTCCCAGACCGGGCTTTACAATCGGCATAACAATGCTTGTAAAGGTGCGGATCTCACCGCTTCCGTCGATCTTTGCAGCCTCCAAAAGCTCTGTGGGAACATTTTCACTGAACTGCTTCATCAGGAAGATGCCAAAGGGCCAGCCGCATAAAGGCAGGATCACGGCCCAGGGCGTATCGTGGATTCCCATGAAGGAAACCAGCTTCATAAGCGGAACCAGAATGACCTGCTTGGGAAGGGCCATTGCAAATACGAAGATACTGAACAGAAGCCTG
>CAUCBQ010000120.1 GCA_958441075.1 uncultured Clostridiaceae bacterium
CCTCCTCATCCTCTCCCATACTGAGTCCTAATGTCTCTGCAACCTCATCAAAAGGAGCAAGTCCGCTTATAAGCCAGGAACCATCCTCTTTTTTGGTCATGAAATGTTCTTCTTCATCGTACTCATCCATGATGTTTCCCACGATTTCCTCTAAAATATCCTCCATGGTTACCAGGCCCACGGTTTGTCCATACTCGTCCACCACAATCTCCATATGAATCTTTTCCGACTGCATTTCTTTAAAAAGAGAATCTATCTTTTTTGTCTCAGGGATAAAAACCGCTTCTCTGAGCAGTCCCGGTACCGTACAGATTTCCTGTTCTTTAAAGTCTGCCCTGCGGGCCAGCATGGCTGCATCTCTCAGATGAAGAATGCCAATAATATCATCCATGTCCTCTCCATATACGGGATAACGGGTATTGATGCCCTCATCCAGCATAAAGTCAAGGGCATCCTCCAGCTTCATAGTACCGTCGATAGCTGTTATACCGGTGCGGTGGGTCATAATATCCTCTGCTGTCGTATCACCGAGCTGGAAAATATTGGATATCATCTCTGTTTCATCTGCTTCCAATACGCCCTGCTCATGGCCTTCATTGACCATAGTCATAATATCTTCTTCCGTTACATCCTCATAGCCATGCCACTTGATTCCAAAACGTCTTAAAACTGCGGAAAACTTCCTTCCAGGCCCCCTGTTTCCATCCTCCATAGTAAATTCAAAAACTCCTTTCTCTCTTTCCAAGCTCCAGACTGATCTTTAAAGCCTCATCTACCTGTTTCAGCACTTCCCCGTCAATATGGCAGATCTTTTCTCTCAGCCTCTGTTTATCAATCGTGCGTACCTGTTCCAGTAAAATAACAGAATCCCTGACCATATTCCAGGGTCTGGCCTTCAGTTCCACATGAGTAGGCAGTTTTGCCTTATTCATACGGGATGTGATCGCTGCGCAGATCACCGTAGGACTGTGGCGGTTTCCCACATCATTCTGAATGATCAGCACCGGGCGCACGCCTCCCTGTTCAGAACCCACCACAGGACGCAGATCTGCATAAAAGATATCTCCCCGCCGGATAACCACAGCCTTTTCCTCCCTTAATCTATGCACTATCAGCATATGATAAAGGACAGTCTAAGGAGCGTGTCTGTACGGTTTGTAAAAATTCCTACGGTTCCTCAAACCCCTCATAACGGTCGTCAAAGTAATCCTTTGTTCCCGTAATTGCCCCGTCTTTTATATAAACTCTGGGAACCCGCTTTCCAATATCGCAGATGATTTCATAGTGGAAGCCGCCGGAGCAGGCCGCCATCTCTTCCACTGTAATCTCCTCTGTCCCGTCCTTTCCGATGAGAGTAACCTCATCATCCTCTTTCGCTTCGGGTATATCTGTTACGTCTACCATAAACTGATCCATGCAGATCCGCCCCAGAATTCTGGCACGCTTTCCGCAGATCAGTACGGAGCCTTTATTGGACAGCGCACGGTTATAGCCGTCAGCGTATCCCGTCGGAATGGTAGCCACCCGCATGGTTTTATCAGATATAAAGGTTCCTCCGTAGCTTACCGGAGTCCCCGGTCCGATTTCCTTGATATAGGTAATAAAGCTTTTAATTTCCATCACAGGCGTCAGCCTGATCCGGCTTCGGTCCACTTCATCCGAAGGATAAAGGCCATAAATACAGATTCCGGCCCGGACCATATCCATATGGTTGGAATCCAGATCCTCCACGATTCCGGCGCTGTTGGAGCAGTGGCGGACAGGAATGTTTACGCCATATTCTTTCAGATAGCCCAAAAAGCTCTGATATTTGTCGTACTGCTCCTGATAAAAGGATTTATCCGCCTCGTCCGCTCTGGCAAAATGGGTAAAAAGCCCTTCGATTTCGATTCCGGGAAGGCCAGCCATCCTGGCAGCCTCTTCTGCGCTGTTCCGGTCCGGGCTCATTCCGATCCGGCTCATACCTGTATCAAGAGCCAGATGGATTTTTGCCCTTATACCTTTTTTTTCCGCCAGTCCGGACAGCTCCTGAGCCTCTTTAAACCGGAACATGGCCGGAGTAATACGGTACTGCAAAAGTTCCTCAAACCGCTGTCTGTGGGTCACACCCAGAATCAAGATAGGCTTTTGAATCCCGTGATGGCGCAGGCTGATTCCCTCGTCTATATTGGATACTGCATAACCCTCTACATAAGGGTCCATAGCCCAGGCTACAGGAACGGCGCCGTGCCCATAGCCATCTGCCTTTACCACGCCCATAATGCCCGCAGAAGCCGGAAGAGCTTCCCGCATGGCCTTCATATTGGAAACAACGGCATCCAGATTTACCGTTGCGTATACTCTGCTATAAGGTCTCATTTTATCAGGTTTCCTCCTTCTGCCGGGTCATAAAGGCCCCGGCTGCCTCAGCAATCTCTGATGCCAGCAGACTGTGAAGCTTTTTTTTGGCAGCTTTTTCTCCTGCCAGTCCATGAATGTAGACGCCTAAAACGGCTGCCTCTTCTTCCTCCATCCCCAGAGCCATAAGCCCGGCCAGTATGCCGGTAAGCACATCTCCGGAACCGGCCTTTGCCATAGCGCTGGTTCCGCTGGTATTGATATACAGAGTGCCTTCTTTTCCTGATGTCACCACAGCCGCATCTTTAAGAACGCAGGTAATTCCATAATGGGACGCATAGGAAAATGCCGCAGCCGGAAGATCTGCCTGAATCTCTTCGATCTTCTGGCCTGTAAGCCGTGCCATTTCCCCCAGATGAGGGGTAATCACAATATTTTCCGTATAGTAAGAGGTCAGATATGGATGGGATGCAATGGTATTTAATCCGTCAGCGTCAATAATCACGGGTACAAAGGCGCTTGTAAGAATGTCCTCTACCAGATATTCCACATAGGGAGCGCTTCCAAGCCCCGGGCCCAAGACGACTACATCCGCCCAGTTCATCTCTGTCTCAATCCGTTCCTTAAAATCCTCCCGTCCCCCCAGAATATCTTCCGGACAATAGGAAGAAATAACAGCTTCAGGAAGAAGCGTCTGCAAAACCGGACGGTTTTCCTCTACGGTCAGGATTTTTACCAGTCCCGCTCCGGCCCTGTAGGCCCCAAGGGCACTCAGATAAGCAGCTCCGCTCATGTTTTTGGAGCCTGCTGCAATAAGCACACGTCCAAAGGTTCCTTTATTGGAATATGCTTTCCGCTCCGGAACCCGGCTCAGGTCTCCCTCTTCACAGGCATAAGCCTTACAGATAGGATCTTCCTCTTCCGGCTCTGCCTTTAGGGCTTCCTCAGGAAAACCGATATCAGCCACCGTAACCTTTCCCGCATAATCCCTGCCCGGATATACGGCAGTCCCGATTTTCTCCCAGCCAAAGGTTACGGTTTCATCAGCCTTTAAGGCAATTCCCATCACAGCTCCTGTGCCGGAATGAATCCCTGAGGGAATATCCACGGCAACACACCATGACCTTCTTTTTCCATTTTTTTTAAGGAGCTCTTTTGTAAGCTCCATACACTGTCTGTATTCACCCTGTATCTCCCGGCTTAAGCCCACGCCAAAAAGGCCATCTAAAAGAATTGCGCAGCTTTCTGCCTCTTCTTTCATAAGCTTCCAGTTTTTTACAGGTATTCCCAGCTTCCGGGCAATGGAGAGCTGAAGCCTTAATTCTTCCGTGGCATTCTCCTCTGATCCTGCCAGAAAAATAACTGCAGGAAGCCCCTTTAAATAAACCATTCTGGCTGCCGCAGCAGCATCTGCCCCGTTATTTCCCGCACCGCACAGAGCCCAGACCTGTCCCTGTGCAGCAAATTTTTCTGCTGCCTTTAATGTGCATTCCGCCACTGCCAGAGCTGCCCGCTCCATTAAAACCAGGGAAGGGATTCCCACCTCATGAATGGTGTAATGATCCACTGCCTTCATCTTTCTGCCTGTCAGAAGGGTTCTCATATGCTGTTCTCCTTTCTGCGGACGCTTCTTTTTCGCCCACTGCAAATGCCATGGCAAATTCCTCTGTATTGGAGATGGACACATGGATCTGTGTCAGCCCCATTTCCTCAAAGCGCTTCTTTGCGCCGCCGTAAAGATTTACATAGGGTTTTCCAAGCTCATCCCGCAGCACCTCGATATCTCCGGGCATAAATCCCCGGAACCCGGTGCCGAACATCTTTGCCACGGCCTCCTTCACAGCAAAAGAGCCGGCCAGCTTAGAGGCAGACCCCTTCGCTTGCCGGCTTTCCGTCTCCGTAAATGTGCGCGCAGTGAAGTGAGCCCTTTTGCAGGCCTTTTCCATGCGTTTTATTTCGATCAGATCGGTTCCAACTCCCAGTATCATCCTATTTGCTTCCTGTGCGTTCATTTTTTTCATCCTGATCCAGCATACTGCACACCCGGTAGGACAGCCGCATCAGGCTCTCTGACAGATGGACATTTTCCACTACCACATCCTCCGGTACTACCAGATCCGTGTGGGCGAAATTCCAGATTGCCCTGATTCCTGCTGCCACCAGACGGTCGGCAATTTCAGGAGCCTTCGTCTTTGGTATGGTAAGAGCCGCGATCTGGATTTCATTCTCCTTTATAAAGCTTTCCAGATCATCTACAGACCGGATTTCAATTCCACGGATCACCAGACCGATCAGCTTGGGGTTAATATCAAACATTCCCTTAATTACAAATCCTCTGCGCTCAAAATTCGTATAATTGGCGATTGCCTGTCCCAGATTTCCGGCTCCGATAATAATAAGATTATGCTGCTGGTCGATTCCTAAAATCTTGGCAATCTCTGAATAGAGATATTTTACATTATAGCCATAGCCCTGCTGTCCGAAGCCGCCGAAGTTGTTCAGATCCTGGCGGATCTGAGAAGCTGTAACCTTCATCCGGTTGCTCAGCTCGTTGGAAGAAATACGTTCCACTCCTTCTTCAATCAGTTCTCCCAGATAGCGGTAATAGCGGGGCAGTCTCGAAATAACCGCTTTCGATATTTCTTTGCGTTCCATCCTGTGCCACCCTCTCCTTATATGATTCAATCTAATGCTTTCTATTATAATCGGGCGTTAAAAAAATGTCAAATCACTTTCAGGATGTTCTTGAAAAAAATATGTTCCTATATTATACTGATGGGTGCATATTATGCAAAAAACATAGAATTTATGCTAAAAAAGGAGTTTTGAAATGATCCTGTCATGCAGCAACATCAGCCGGTCCTTTGGAGATAACCATATCCTCAAACGGGTCTCATTTCATATAGAAGAACATGAAAAAGCCGCTGTCGTAGGTATTAACGGCGCGGGAAAATCGACTCTCTTAAAAATTATCATTGGACAGCTGTCCCCGGATGAGGGAAATGTAACCTGGGCAAAGGGCGCATCGATCGGTTATCTGGCCCAGCATCAGGATCTGGAGGGTGCTGAGACCATTTATGACGCTCTTTTAGAGGTAAAGCGGCCTGTCCTTGAAATGGAGGAACGTCTTCGCAGCCTGGAGCAGTCCATGAAAGCAGCCGCAGGTGAAGAGCTGGAAGCCATGCTTTCTGAATACAGCCGCTTAAACCATGCCTTTGAACTGGAAAACGGCTATGCCTGCCGCAGCGAAATTACGGGAGTATTAAAGGGCCTGGGCTTTTTGGAGGATGAGTTCTCAAAGCCGATCCAGGCTCTCTCAGGCGGGCAGAAAACCCGCGTATCCTTAGGCAAGCTTCTTTTGACCAAACCGGATATCCTTCTGCTGGACGAGCCTACCAACCATCTGGATATGGAGTCTATTGCCTGGCTGGAAACCTATTTAAAAGGTTATTCCGGAAGTGTGATCATCGTGGCCCATGACCGGTATTTTCTGGACCGGGTGGTTACAAAGGTGATCGAACTGGACAACGGAACAGCCACCGTATTTTCCGGCAACTATTCTGCATACAGCGATAAAAAAGCCATGCTCAGGGATGCTCAGATACGGGCTTACTTAAACCAGCAGCAGGAAATCCGCCATCAGGAGGCAGTAATAGCCAAGCTGAAATCATTCAACCGTGAAAAATCCATCCGGCGGGCAGAAAGCCGTGAAAAGATGCTGGATAAAATAGAACGTCTGGAAAAGCCGGTGGAAATCAACGATTCCATGGATATCCGCCTGGAGCCTGATGTAGTCAGCGGAAATGATGTTCTCACTGTCACAGCCTTAAGCAAGTCCTTTGATACCCAGACCCTGTTTACAGACGGAAGCTTTGAGATCAAACGCGGAGAAAGGGTTGCAATCATCGGAAACAACGGTACCGGAAAAACCACGCTCCTTAAGATTATAAACGGCATGATTCCTGCTGACAGCGGAGAAATCCGTCTGGGCGCCAAGGTTCATATCGGCTACTACGACCAGGAGCATCAGGTTCTCCATATGGATAAGACTCTGTTTCAGGAGATTCAGGATACCTATCCCAATATGAACAACACCCAGATCCGCAATACACTTGCCTCCTTCCTTTTTACGGG
>CAUCBQ010000121.1 GCA_958441075.1 uncultured Clostridiaceae bacterium
ACCTTATTTTGGCATCTGCCTTGGAATGCAGATTGCTGTTATTGAATTTGCACGGCATGTTCTGGGGCTTACGGATGCCCATTCAGGAGAATTTGACCAGCAGTGCGCCCACAGGGTAATTGATTTTATGCCGGGACAGAGCGGAGAGATTGATAAGGGAGGCACGCTGCGTCTGGGAAGCTATCCATGCTGCATCAAAGCCGGTACGAAAATGGAAGAATGCTACGGAGCAGAACAGATCCATGAGCGTCACCGCCACCGTTATGAGTTTAATAATGAATATCGAGGGGAGCTGGCGGAAGCGGGACTGGTCATAAGCGGAACTTCCCCAGACGGCAGGCTGGTTGAAACCATAGAGCTGCCGGAGCATCCATTTTTTATAGGCGTACAGTTTCATCCCGAATTTAAAAGCCGCCCCAATCAGCCTCATCCCCTGTTTAAAGGCTTTATTTCTGCGGCATTAAAGCAGACAGAAGGAAAAGAGGAGTAGAAATATGTGTGGAATTATCGGATTCGCGGGAAATACAGAGGCGGTTCCCGTACTGTTGGACGGTTTAAAACGGCTGGAATACAGAGGATATGATTCGGCAGGCATTGCGGTTGTATCAGAAGACGGAAAACTGCAGGTCAAAAAAAGCAAGGGCCGTCTTGCCGCTTTAAGGGAAATGCTCGACTCTCAGGAACCGCTTTTCGGGACCACCGGTATTGGACATACCAGATGGGCTACCCATGGGGAGCCAAGCAATGCAAATGCACATCCCCACGTGGGGCAGAATGGAAAAATTGCGGTTGTTCATAACGGTATTATCGAAAATTATCTGGAACTCAGGCAGTCCCTGATCCAAAAGGGCGTAGTCTTTACTTCTGATACAGACACAGAGGTTATCGTTCAGCTGCTGGAATACTATTACCGGAAAAAATATAATTTGATGGATGCCGTTTATGCTGTATTAAACCGTATCAAAGGCGCTTATGCCATAGGAATCCTCTGTTCCGATTTTCCGGAACAGGTGATCGCCGCAAGAAAAGATGCCCCTTTGCTGATCGGCTATGGAAAGGACGCAAACTACATTGCCTCTGATGTTACCGCACTTCTTGCCCACACAAGAACCGTTACTTATATGGAAGATGATGAGGTAGCAGTGATTACGGCAGACCGGGTACAAATCTTTGACAGGGACGGATGCCTGCTGAAAAAAGAAAAGCATTTGATCCAGTGGGATGTTTCCGCAGCAGAAAAAGGCGGATATGCCCACTTCATGTTAAAAGAGATTATGGAGCAGCCTGAAGCAGTGCAGAAAACAATTTCCCCCAGACTGATAGACGGCCAGATCGTACTGGATGAATTAAGGGACGCAGAAGCGGTTATAAAAGGTATCTCCCGAATCTATCTTGTTGCATGCGGTTCTGCATATCATGCAGGCATGGTAGGAAAATATGCTCTGGAAAAGCTTCTGCACATTCCGGCAGAAGCCTGCCTTGCTTCTGAATTCCGATACAGTGAGCCGGTGCTGGGAGAGTCCTCTCTCGTGATTGTAATCAGCCAGTCCGGAGAAACCCTGGACTCTATGGCGGCTCTTCGGGAAGCAAAGCGGAAAGGCTCGAAAGTCCTTTCCATTGTAAATGTTATGGGAAGCTCCATCGCAAGGGAGTCGGATTACGTCCTTTATACATGGGCGGGGCCGGAAATAGCCGTAGCAACTACAAAGGCATATACCACCCAGATGGTCCTTTTACTGATGCTGGGAGTTTATCTGGCAAAACAGTTAAACAGGATTGAAAAACAGGAATATGCAGAAATTGTCAGGGGGTTTCAGAGCCTGCCTGAAAAGATAGGAATAATTTTGAGCAATCTGGATCTTTACCAGAAAGCGGCGTCCAGATATTTTAATCATAACAGCATCTTTTATATTGGACGGAATCTGGATTATGCGCTGGGGATGGAAGGCTCTTTAAAGCTGAAAGAAATTTCCTATATTCATTCTGAATCCTATGCGGCAGGAGAACTAAAGCATGGAACCATTTCCCTGATCGAACCGGGAACGCTGGTGGTTGCGTTAGCTGCGTATGAGCCGTTAGCAGAAAAAATGCTGTCAAATATTGTGGAGGTAAAAAGCAGAGGAGCAGAAGTCCTTGCAGTGACTACGGAACAGACCGAATGGCTGATCAAAGATCAGGCTTCCGGGATATTTGTAATACCTGCAATACATTCCCTCCTGCAGCCGGTTCTTGGCGCGGTTCCATTACAGCTTTTTGCCTATTATGCAGCCTTAAATCGCGGTTGTGATATTGATAAACCGAGAAATCTGGCAAAATCGGTTACGGTAGAGTAAGGAAAGATCAGCAGGAGGAAATAACGGGATGGGAATTCATGAGGAATGCGGCGTATTTGGAGTAATGAGCAAAAAAAAGGAGCCTGTGGCAGAGCTGGTTTATTACGGACTCTATGCATTGCAGCACAGAGGACAGGAAAGCTGCGGGATCGTTGTCAATGACGATGGAGTATTTTCTTCCTATAAAGACCTTGGGCTTGTAAGCGAAGTATTTTCTAAAGATACACTATCCCATCTGCCAGAGGGAACCATAGCTGTGGGACATGTAAGATATGGAACCACAGGAGGAAACACGAGAAGCAACTGCCAGCCCATTGAAGTCAATCACCAGAAGGGAAAAATGGCTCTGGCTCACAATGGAAATCTGAGCAATGCTCTGGAGCTTCGCGACAGGCTGGAGTTGTCAGGAGCTATTTTTCATACCACCAGCGATACGGAAACCATCGCATATATTATTACCAGAGAACGGCTGAAGACACCCAGTATTGAAGAAGCTGTAAGCAATGCGATGGAGTCCCTGGAAGGGGCCTATTCCCTGGTTCTTATGTCTTCCACGAAGATGATCGCTGCCCGCGACCCCTATGGCTTCAGACCCCTGTGCTATGGAAAGATGCCGGACGGCGCTTATGTTGTGGCCTCAGAAAGCTGCGCATTGTCAGCAGTGGGGGCAGAGTTTATCAGAGACATACTGCCGGGAGAAATCCTGGTTTTTCATCAGGACGGCGTGGAATCCAGAAGAGAGCATTGCGGAAAACAGAAGAAAAAAACCTGTATTTTTGAGTATATCTATTTCGCCAGGCCGGATTCTGTGATAGACGGAGTGTCTGTCCATGAATCGCGGATAAGGGCTGGGGAACTGCTGGCAGAAACCTATCCGGCAGACGCGGATATTGTGATCGGAGTTCCGGACAGCGGTCTGGACGCTGCCCTGGGCTTTGCGAAAAAATCCGGCATCCCCTATGGCATTGGACTGATTAAAAACAAATATATTGGACGGACTTTTATATCTCCGGGGCAGAGCGAACGTCTGGATCAGGTAAAGATCAAGCTATCTCCTGTAAAAAGTGTGATTGAGGGGAAAAATGTGGTTCTGATTGATGATTCCATTGTCAGAGGAACGACCAGCAGGCGTATCGTAAAGCTTTTGCGTGAAGCGGGAGCAAACGTAATCCATATGAGGATTTCTGCGCCTCCCTTCCTGCATCCCTGCTACTATGGAACAGATATTGATTCAGAAGAAAATCTGATTGCCAGCCATCACAGCACAGAGGAAATCGCGAAGTTGATCGGAGTCGATTCTCTGGGATATCTGCAGGTGGATCAGCTGAACAGGCTGATTGACGGCAATGACTATTGCGCAGCCTGTTTTCATGGACAATATCCTACGAAAATACCAACGGATCTTCGGAAAGACCGATTTGAAAGAAAGCTGTCTGAGAGAAACAATCAGTAGAAAGGAATAAAATCTATGATACCGAATACCAATTACAATAATTTGAAGGAATCCTATCTGTTTTATCATATTGCCCAGAAAACAAAGCGTTATCTGGAAGAGCATCCGGAGGCGCATCTGTATCGTATGGGAATCGGAGACGTATCCCTTCCTCTCTGCGGCGAGGTGATTAAAGCACTTCACAAAGCAGTCGACGATCAGGGGGAAAAGAGCCGTTTTCATGGCTATATGCCGGAGTGCGGAGATCCTGAGCTGAGAAAGATAATTGCCGAATATTATAAAAAAAGAGGCGTAGGGCTTTCACAGGAGGAAGTATTTATTTCCAGCGGGGCAAGTGACGAGCTGGGAGATATTCTCGATCTGTTTGGCAGGGATAAAACGGTTATGATTATGGAACCGGCCTATCCGGCTTATGTAGACGCCAATATAATCGCAGGGAATAAAATCATTCACATCCCATCGGGAGAGAAGGAGGGATTTCTTCCGCTGCCGGATGAAAGCGTTACAGCGGATGTCATTTACATCTGCTCCCCCAATAACCCTACAGGAGCCGTTTTTAATTATGACAAATTAAAGCAGTGGGTAGATTATGCCAACCGCACGGACGCTGTTCTTTTGTTTGACGCCGCATATGAGGCGTTTATTGAAGATGAGAATGTTCCCCACAGTATTTTTGAAATAGAGGGGGCAAAAAACTGTGCGATTGAAATCTGTTCCCTGTCTAAAACAGCGGGCTTCACTGGCACCAGACTGGGCTATACAGTGATTCCCGTAGCGCTGAAACGAAACGGGATGAGCTTAAATGAGATGTGGATACGCAACCGCACAACGAAAACCAATGGGGTATCGTACATTATCCAAAAGGGCGGAGCCGCTGTTTTTACGGAAGAAGGACAGAGGCAGATCCGTGAAAGAATACAGGTTTATAAAAACAATGCGAAGGTATTGATGGAAGCTCTTGATCAGCTGGGAATCTGGTATTGCGGCGGAAAAAATGCTCCTTATATCTGGATGAAGTGTCCGAATGGAATGGGAAGCTGGGAATTTTTCGATTATCTGCTTCATGAAATCCAGGTAGTGGGAACTCCGGGAGAAGGCTTTGGAGCCTGCGGAGAGGGATATTTCCGCTTTTCTACCTTTGGCTCGCCGGAGGATACGCAAGAGGCAGCCGGGCGGCTTGTGAAGCTGCTTGCCCGATAAAAACAATAAAAAGCCAGTGGTATTACATTGCCCTTTGGGCGGGAAATACAACTGGCTTTTTTACGGGAAGTTTCTTTTTCAACTGGACATCGTTTCTTAATTCATCATCAATATCTGTATGAAAAAATCGTAAATATGAATAGATTTTTCTTTAGGAGTTCCGTATAATGTCAAAATTGGAATGCAGATATTGATTTGGATTACACCCCATTTTGGAACGAAAAGCAGCGGCAAACCGGCTCTGGCTGCTGAAGCCGCAAAGAGCAGAAACCTCTGCGATCGAGTATTTTCCGTCCGCCAGATAGGGCAGACTCCGCATAACTCTGTATTCAGTCATATACTGGCTGATTGTCATACCTGTCATCTGTTTGAAAATCCGACAACAGGATTCTCTGGACAGCAGTGTATGATTTGCGAGCCCGGTCAGAGAAAAAGGCTGGTTGAAATGTTCATGGATATAGTCCAGCATAATCCGGAGCCTGCGAAGGGCTTCCTGGCTGGATGGGCAATGGTTTTTAAATTTATTTTTGTTTTCTAAAAGCAATTGATAAAAGCAGTCAAGTATCAGGCTTTTGACCTTCAATTCAAAAAAGTCAGATTTAGAATCAAACAGGTGGACAAGCTGAATCAGGTTTTTTACAATTTCATTCTGTATTTCATTTTCGAGAAGGAGAGGAATACAGGGGAGATCTGTATTATGGAAAAAGGGGGAGAGGCAGTTTCGATCAATATCATTTCCCGGTGTCTCAGAAAGAAATGCTGTCTGAATAATGATCGTGTCGATCATTACATGGCTGTTTTTTATGGGAACTGCACTGTGAGGGACATCGGAATTGATCACAATCGCCTGTCCGGGAATGAGTGTATGTACTTGTTCTGCTGCCTGATATGTTACAGTACCCTGACGGATGAGGCCAATTTCCAGATCATCATGCCAATGGCAGCGGATACAGCGGTCTGCAAAACAGGTCAGGTCATCGTGAGATACGGTAATTGGGAAAGCGTCAGTGCCATGAGGAGTCAGCTCCTGCAGATATTCATTTACCAATACATTTTTGAGAGTCATAGCCCGGGCCTCCATTTCTGAAAAGTATATATCTTCACATCAATAATACGGGATAGAGAAAGAATTTACAAGGAGATTATCATGAGCAAAACAGGGAAAAAGGAGAAAATCAATCTGACAGAGGGAAGTCCGTTCAGGGTCATTATGCAGTTTACACTTCCTGTAATAGGAGGGAATCTGTTTCAGCTTTTTTATACATTAGCAGACAGTATGATCGTAGGAAAAACACTGGGGACTTCTTCTCTGGCGGCAGTAGGGGCTACAAGCATTATCGTATATTTTGTGCTGTGCTTTATTCAGGGAATGACAAATGGTTTTGGCATTTACCTGGGACAGAAAGCAGGAGAGGGGAAGCTGGAAGAGATCAAAAAAGGAGCTGCGGCATCTCTGTGGCTGAGTCTGGTATTTACGGCTGTT
>CAUCBQ010000122.1 GCA_958441075.1 uncultured Clostridiaceae bacterium
CTGAATCAGACGATTTCCGTCATCTACGGTCTCCAAAACCGTTCCGGTAAGAAGCCCGTCCCCAAAGTCGATTACAGTACCCGGCTTGGCCTTTTTTCCCGGCTTCACCAGAGTCTCCCAGATATCATTCTCCCGTCTTTTTAACAGAAGAAGTTCAATCTTTGCCCCTGTATCTTTTTTTACGCCGAACAATCTTGCCGGAATCACCTTGGTGTCATTGATTACCAGACAGTCACCGGGACGAAGATATTTCACAATATCCTTAAATACTTTGTGCTCAATCGCTCCTGTGTTCTTATCCAGTACCAGAAGCCGTGATGAAGATCTGTCCTCTAATGGGTCCTGAGCAATCAGCTCCTGGGGCAGATCAAAATAAAAATCCTTTACATCCATGATCTATATTCCTCCAAATGGCACATTCTGCGCCTGTATTTTATTCTATACTAACTGAAGCCTCTGACTCACCTTCACTCTGGCCCTCCTGAACCATCTGCTCCGGCGCAGCTTCGCCAGAAGTCTGTGTATCCGGTTCTGTTTCTGAGGCAGCTTCCCCCTGTGCGGCAGCTTCCGTTTCTGCCGGAGGCTCCTGCTCCTCCTGAGTAATGCCTCCCTCCAGAATCTGTACCTGACTGTCAGCCCCTTCCTCCGTTCCGTCATCTCCCGTAACAATGGCGCCGTTGCTTAATCCCTTATACACACCTGCCAGAAGAGTGTCGGACTCGATAGCTGCCTTCAGCTCTGCTTTTACCTGCCGGTTAAGAATCCGTACTCCCTCCGTCCGGTTTTGCTCTGCCACATAATCTGCCTCCTCACCAATGACATTTTCCCGGATCTTATAGCTTCCGCTCTCATCCTTTGCCACATAACACCACATAATACCCGGAGCCAGCGTATCAACTCTGTTAAATTTCACATCATAGGTCACATAGGCCACAAAGGAATCCTCTGTGAGCCCTTTTCTTGTATAGCAAGTCACATCCTGATAGTCCTGTACATATACCGCCTCTTCCTTCAAGGCTTTTTTATAATAGTCCATGTTTCCGTCATCGGCCTTTCCAAAGACCTGATAAAGCGCAGCCGGGTCCTGATCGATTTTGGCCTGAAAATATGCTCCCACCACCTCGTTTACCTGTGGATAGGCGTCTTTTTCCAGATCATAGGAAGAAAAATCTGTAACTGCTTCTGTTTCAGCCCCTGTTTCCTCTTCCTCCTGTAAGGCTTCAGAAGGCTCGCCTGCATCTGCTGCCTCAGAGGTCTGCGCCCTTGTACCATGGCTCACATCCTCACCCAGAATTTCGATTACACCATCCTGATTTTTACCTTCTTTTCCCGCAAAATGGTATACCGTAAACAAACCTGCAGCTATAACTGCCAAAACTGCAGCTGAGGCTGCTCCCAGCTTTATATATCTTCTTTTATTATCTTCAGGTCCTTTATAGCTCGATTTCCATTTTACTCTGCGCTTCATCCTATGACCTCCGTTTCAGGCCCTGTAAAGGCCGTATCTCCGCTCTATTCTAGCAAAAAGGGATTCAAATTGCAACAGAAAAACCAGGAGGACGCGCCCCCTGGTTTCTCTGTGTAATGCAGAATAAGGTATCAAAAATGCGTCTGATAGGAATCGAACCTACGCACGCGGCTCCGGAGGCCACTGCTCTATCCACTGAGCTACAGACGCATCTCTATTATATTACTATACTTTTCCAAAAACTGCAACTACTTTTTTTATTTCAATTCATGTATTTCAAATTATGTTTTCTGTTATAACCAGTTTTCTCTTGACAAAATCCCCCGCTGCCTTTATTCTGGATTTAGATTCATTTCTGTTTCATAAAATAGAGTTTCTTACAATTCTGTAACTATCCAGAGCATTTTTTAATGCACATTTCAGATCCAGATCAGGAATTTATCCAATTTTTTTATTCTCTGCTATGAAACTGTTTTTGCAGTTTACATAAATATAATGTACTAAGGGGGTATACATTTGGTATACGACGTATTTCTCAACAAAATCAAAACAGGCATGGAGCTGGCCCTGGGAAAGGAGTATGAGCTGAGTCTGCACAGGATCACAAAAAATAATGGCCTTATTCTGGATGGTCTGTGTATTTCCAAAGACAAAAATCCTGTAGCTCCCGCTATTTACCTTAACAACTGCTATCATCAATATCTGAACGGGAGTTCTTTGGAGGAAATTACCCAGGAGCTTTTAGAATTGTATCGGTCCAATACGGTTCTGCCCTCCATTTATCCTGCCCGTCTTTCCGATTACAGCGCTGTAAAATCCCAGATTGCCTGCCGTCTGATAAACACAGCTGCTAATAAAAAGCTTTTGCAGGATATGCCCCATATTCCCTGGAAGGATCTTTCCATTGTGTCCTATCTTTTTCTTCAGGAAGATGATACCGGCATTATGACTTCCGGTATTCATACCTCTCATCTGAATACCTGGGGTATTTCCCCGGATGAACTCTTTCAAACTGCCATTTCCAATGTATCTCAGCTCTTCCCCCCCTCTATTACCAGTATGGACTGTATTTTCGAAGAAATTACAGGAGCTGCCCCTAACACCAACGAACAGGTTATGACTCCTTTCTATGTTCTTTCCAATACCTGCGGAATCAATGGGGCAGTCTGCATGCTCTATCCAGATGTGCTTAAACATTTCTCAGAAGGGATCGAGCGGGATGTGCTGATTCTTCCATCCAGCATCCACGAGGTTCTGCTTCTGCCTGACGAAGAAGGCATTTCCTATGATGAGCTCAGTCAGATGGTAGCTCAAATCAATTATTCTGAGGTTCTGCCCCAGGATCGTCTCTCCAACCAGGTCTATCGCTACAGCCGGAAATCTGATTCCATCGAAGTGGTATCTGACTGCAGGCTTCCATTAAATTAATCACGCAAAAGGAGCTGCTGCCCTGTGATACAATCATCCAGAGCAGCAGCTCCTATGCATTTAACTATCCTGTTATATCATCCTGTTTAGATTACGAATCCTACCGAACCCAGGCTCCTGATCCGTCTACATAGCATCCGTCCGGAGTCCATGTATTGGTATACATCACACCGTTTCCGCCCATATAGTACCATCTGCCGTTCACAGACTGCCAACCAGTTGTCATGGCTCCGCTTCCATCCAGATAATACCACTGTCCATTCAGCTTCAGCCAGCCGGTCTGCATTACGCCATTGCTGTTTAAGTAATACCATCTGCCGCTTATATACTGCCAGTCGGTCTGCATCTCTCCGCTTCCGTTCAGATAATACCACTGTCCGTTTACATTCTGCCATCCGGTTGTCAGCGCTCCGCTTGGATTCAGGTAATACCACTGACGGTCTACCTTCTGCCATCCGGTGAGCATATATCCGGAACGGTCGAACAGATACCATACGCCGTCAATCTGCTTCCAGCCGTCTGCCGGATAACCGCCATTGGAATAAGAATACCACCAGCGTCCGCCATCCTGAACCCAACGGCCGCTTCCGCCGTATCTTCCTGCTTCATCTTCATCCACATACAGACTGGAGGAATCCTCAGACCATTCGCCTGCCTTGTTGTTGTAGCTGGCGATTGCCCTTACACGGAAGGTATAATCGCCTTCCTTATTGAAATATCCAGAAAAATCAAAGTGTGTATTGGTCGTATTAACGGTTGTAACAGTTTTATCATCTCTTAACAGCTTTACATCATAGCTCTTGGAGCCTTCTACTTCATCCCACTCAGCCGTACTGTCATTCCAGTCCAGATTTCCTGTCGCTTCCAGCTTGCCTCCGATGCGGTCCAGTTCTACAGTTACTTCCATATAATCGCCGTCATCATAAATCTTTGCCTTCTTAAATTCCGCATCGCAGCCGCTTATCTTAAAGTGGCTCTTACTTGTATAGGAGAAACGATAGCCTGAGGAAGCAGAAAGCTCTACCTTTACCTCCGGAACATCTCCCACAGTCCACACATCCTTATCCTCCAGGTTGGTGTACTCAACTGATTCCACATCGTAGGAATCATCTCTGGCTCTTACGCTGATATCGCCAATGTCGTCTCCGCTCTCCGGCTCCTTGTCATAAGAAAATTCCAACCGTACCGTATCAATCTTTTCATCTGCCGCATATGCCGGGAATACAGCCATAGCTGACAACAGTGCTGCCATCGCCAGGGAAAACATTCTCTTTGTACGCATATACCTCTCCTCCTTATAATAAATTTCTTTTGTTTCATTTGTATGGTTTTATTATAATGGAAAGTTTTAATTTATGCAATTTCATAATTCTTACAAAGAGTTTACAATTCTTTACAGGGAAGCGTTGTCCTGGTTATTCTGCGTCTAAAAGCAGCTTTTTTACTTCTACCATCCGGTCTCTTAATCTGGCTGCCTCCTCAAAATTTAATTCAGCTGCCGCCTGCCGCATTTTCTTTTCCAATTCCCTTGAAAGCTTTTTAAGCTCTTTTTCATCCATGGATTCCGGGTCTTTGACATCTGCAAAACGATCATTTTCAACTGTCTTGGAAATAGCAATCAGATCTCTTACCGCTTTCTTTATGGTTGTAGGAGTAATTCCATGCTCTTCATTATATTTCTTCTGAATCTGACGGCGGCGTCGGGTTTCCTCAATCGCTGCCCTCATAGAATCGGTAACTGTATCCGCATACATGATCACATGCCCTTCTGCATTTCTGGCCGCGCGTCCAATAGTCTGAATGAGGGAGGTTTCCGAACGAAGGAAGCCTTCTTTGTCCGCATCTAAAATTGCTACCAGTGTAATCTCCGGTATATCCAGCCCTTCTCTCAGCAGATTGATGCCCACAAGCACATCAAATACATCCAGGCGCATATCACGAATGATCTGTGCCCGCTCCAATGTATCAATATCCGAATGAAGATATTTTACCCGTATCCCCACTTCCCGCATATAATCTGTAAGGTCCTCTGCCATCCGCTTGGTCAGGGTGGTAATCAGCACCTTATGATGGCTGGCTACCTCTTTATTTACCTCTGAAATCAGATCATCAATCTGGCCTTCCACGGGCCTGACAAATATTTCCGGGTCCAAAAGCCCTGTAGGACGGATAATCTGCTCCACGCGCATCAGCTCATGCTCCTGTTCATAAACAGAGGGCGTGGCTGATACAAACATCATCTGGTCAATCTTACTTTCAAATTCCGAAAAATTTAACGGTCGGTTGTCCAGAGCAGAGGGAAGGCGGAAACCATAGTCCACCAGCGTCATCTTTCGGGAACGGTCTCCTGCATACATCCCACGCACCTGTGGCAGAGTGATGTGGGACTCGTCTACAATAATCAAAAAATCGCTTGGAAAATAATCAATCAGTGTACAGGGCGGTTCTCCCGGAGCAGTTCCTGTCAGATGTCTGGAATAATTTTCAATTCCAGAACAAAAACCAGTCTCCCGCATCATTTCCACATCAAAATTCGTACGCTCGGAAATTCGCTGAGCCTCTAACAGCTTATCCTCACTCTTAAAAAATGCCACCCGATCTTTTAATTCCTCTAAAATATGTTCTGTGGCCTCCATCATCTTTTCTTTTGGAACCACATAATGAGATGCTGGAAAAATTGCTACATGCCCCAGCTGGGCCTTGATCTCTCCGGTCACGGTATCAATCTCCATGATTCGGTCTACCTCATCTCCAAAAAACTCAATCCGAAAAGCCAAACCATCTGAATAAGCCGGATAAATGTCCAAAATATCGCCCTTAACCCGAAAGCTTCCCCGCTTAAAGTCCATATCATTGCGGTCATACTGAATTTCGATCAGCTTGCGGATCACATCATCCCGATCCTTCTCCATCCCCGGTCTCAGGGAAATAACCATCTCCTGATAATCAATAGGACTGCCCAGGCCATAGATACAGGACACAGACGCCACAATAATCACATCACTGCGCTCAGAAAGAGCCGCCGTAGCAGAATGACGCAGCTTGTCGATCTCGTCATTGATAGCGGAATCTTTTTCAATATAGGTATCTGTAGACGGGACATAGGCTTCGGGTTGGTAGTAGTCATAGTAGGAGACAAAATATTCAACTGCGTTATTCGGAAAATACTCTTTGAACTCACCGTAGAGCTGTGCTGCTAAGGTCTTATTGTGCGCTATTACCAAAGTCGGTTTATTCAGCCGCTCGATCACATTTGCCATAGTAAAGGTCTTGCCGGAACCCGTAACCCCCAGTAAAGTCTGGAATTGATTGCCTTCCTGAAACCCTTTGACCAGCGCCTCAATGGCCTGGGGCTGGTCTCCAGTGGGGGCGTATTCCGATACTAATTCAAAATGATCCATAATTTCTCCTATACGATTTAAATTAGGGAAATATCATTTCCCCAATTAAATATTCTAACTATAACATATTTTGATAACAACTCTATATACTATCTTTATTACTTTTCTATTATAACAAACTATAAAATATAAGTATAGAACAAAACCGAATATTTGTTC
>CAUCBQ010000123.1 GCA_958441075.1 uncultured Clostridiaceae bacterium
TACGCGATCTTTCTGTAAATCCGTTTTTTACCTTCCATATCTTTTCTTCTCCCTTCTGGCGAAAAAAGGCAAAGCTGTAACAGCTTTGCCTTTTTCAATCAAAATTTCCGTATTTTCTTACGCTCTCAGCTCAATTCCAAGATCCTTAAGGCCATTTAAAATCTTATTCATTACAGCGGTTACTTCCTTTTCCTCCAGAGTGTGATCCTTGGCTCTGAAGGTAATGGAATATGCTACGGACTTGTGGCCCTCCAGTACCTGTGCTCCCTCGTAAATATCAAACAGCTTGCAGCTTTCCAGAATCTTTCCGCCTCTCTGGCTGATCACATCCTCGATCTGGCCTACTAAAACTGCCTTTGGAACAACCATACTGATATCTCTGGTAACAGCCGGGAATTTGGCAATTCCGGTATACTTCCGGTCAAAGGTGGTGAACTCTGTCATGGCAGGCATATCAATCACAGCTACATAGGCCCTGTCGCCGATCTTATAATTTTCAGCCACCTCGGGATGAATCTCTCCCAGGAAACCTACGGTACGGCCCTCATAAACGATATCTGCCTTTCTGCCCGGATGGAGATAAGGATGATCGCCCTTTGGATCGTAATGAACCTTCTTGTCCATTCCCACCTTATCGAAGAACTCCTCTACCACGCCCTTCATATCAAAGAAATCACCGCTTCCATACATACCGAGAGTAAACTGCATCCGCTCATCGGGAAGCTCTGTTAAAGGAAGAGCTTTGGGACGGTATACATTTGCAAGTTCATACAGACGTACTTCTTTATTGCGGCGGTTATAGTTGGTAGACAGGGATACCAGCATACCATTTAAAGGAAGGGTACGCATGATACTGAAATCTTCTCCCAAAGGGTTGGAAATGGTAATGGCCTTTCTTAATTCACTGTCCTGAGGAATCAGAAGCTTGTCAAATACCTTTGGACTCTCAAAGGAATAGGTCATTCCCTGAGAAAAGCCGCAGAATTCTGCTGTTTCTCTTGCCATATCCTCGATCATCAGCTTATAGGAAAGCTTTCCTGTGGTTGCTTCACCTGATGGCAGTGTGGTCGGGATCTTATCGTAGCCATAAAATCTTGCCACTTCCTCTGCAAGATCTGCCATGCAAAGAAGATCCTGACGCCAGCTCGGAGCCACTACCTCGCCGACAGCCTCATCATAGCCAAGGTCAATTTTCCTAAAGTATGCCAGCATACCTTCCTTTGAAATGTCCGTGCCAAGAAGCTTATTGATCTTTTCAGGCTCGAATTTGATTCGTGTCTCCCCTCTCTTTACAGGGTAAACATCGATCATACCGCCTACAACCTCTCCTGCTCCCAGCTCCTCAATCAGCTGGCAGGCGCGGTTTACAGCTTCCTCAGCCGTATTGGGGTCCAGTCCCTTTTCATACTTTCCCGACGCATCCGTACGCAGGCCCAGCTTCTTTGCAGAAAGACGGATATTGGTACCGTCAAAGCAGGCGCACTCAAATACCATAGCGGAAACATTATCTGTAATCTTGGAATTTTCTCCACCCATAATACCGGCAATTCCCACCTGCTTTTCACCGTCATTAATCATCAGGATTGTAGAATCCAGCTTTCTGTCCTGACCGTCCAGAGTCTGGAATACATCTCCCTCAGAAGCACATTTTACCACGATCTCATGGCCTGCCAGCTGATCGTAGTCAAAGGCATGCATGGGCTGTCCGTACTCTTCCATCACATAGTTGGTAATATCTACGATATTGTTGATAGGACGGATACCGCTGGCAGCCAGACGGCGCTGCATCCACTCCGGTGAAGGAGCCAGCTTAATATTTTTTACCATTCTGGCACAGTAACGCTTACACAGCTCCGTATTTTCCACACTTACCTTTAAGTAATCATGAATATCTTCGCTGTTGCCTGTAGCAGTAATAACCGGAGGACAGAAGGACTTGCGGAAGGTAGCGGCTGCTTCTCTGGCAATTCCCACTACACTGTAGCAGTCTACGCGGTTGGATGTAATCTCATATTCAAATACTACATCCCGAAGGCCCAGAATACGCACTGCATCGTCGCCGGGAACGCTGTCCTCAGGAAGCAGGTAAATACCGCTTTCGGGAGCATCGGGATACATATTCCGGTCAGCGCCCAGCTCCTCGATGGAGCACATCATTCCAAAGGATTCAACGCCTCTTAACTTGCCCTTTTTAATCTTAATGCCTTCCTCCGGAAGAGGACCGCCGTCATGGCCTCCCGCTACCCGTCCGCCGTCCAGTACCACCGGAACCTTCGCTCCAATGGAATCCTTTGTAATATTCGGTGCTCCGGTTACGATCTGTACAGGCTCTGCCTCTCCTACATTGACCTGGCATACTACCAGCTTGTCAGCGTCCGGATGACGCTCCACCGAAAGGACTTCTCCTACTACGATTTTTTCCAGATTTTTATCTAAACAGGTATATCCTTCAACCTTTGTTCCTGTCAGGGTCATGGCATCTGTATACTCCTGGGCAGTTACATCCAGGTCAGGAACATATGCTTTAATCCATGATAATGCTGTGTTCATGTTGATTCTCCTTTTTGTTTTATGATGGAACAATTAAAACTGCTTTAAGAAACGAATATCATTTTCATAAAGAAGGCGCATATCGTCGATCTCATATTTTAACAGGGCAATACGCTCCAGGCCAACTCCAAATGCAAAGCCGGTGTATTCCTGAGGATCAATACCGCACATTTCAAATACATGTGGATGTACCATTCCGCAGCCTAAAATCTCAATCCAGCCGGAGCCCTTGCAGAAACGGCAGCCCTTTCCTCCGCACTTAAAGCAGCTTACATCCATCTCGGCACTGGGCTCAGTAAATGGGAAATGATGAGGACGGAATTTAACCTTTGTATCTTCGCCGAACATTTCTCTTGCAAACTCTGCCAGGGTTCCCTTTAAGTCGGAAAACGTAATATTTTTATCAATTACCAGTCCCTCTACCTGATGGAAGGAAGGAGAATGGGTTGCATCCACCTCATCGGAACGGAACACACGGCCCGGAGAAATCATGCGGATCGGCAGCTTTCCTTTTTCCATGGTTCTGGCCTGTACAGGAGAGGTCTGGGTACGGAGCACAATGTCCTTGCTGATATAGAAGGTATCCTGCTCATCCTTTGCCGGATGGTTGGGAGGAATATTTAATTTAGTAAAGTTGTACTCGTCATACTCTACCTCAGGACCTTCCACTACCTCATAGCCCATTCCCACAAAAATACGCTCTACTGCTTCCAGTGCAATAGTATTTGGATGGCTGTGTCCTACGCTGTTTTTCTTTGCCGGAAGGGTAACGTCAATTACCTCTCTCTTTAACTGCTCTTCTCTGGCCTTCTTTGCCAGAGCAGTTTTAGCTTCCTCCAGACGGCCCTCAATCACAGCTCTGGCCTCATTTACCAGCTGTCCTACCTTGGGGCGTTCTTCCGGTGCCACATCCTTCATGCTCTTTAAGAGGCTGGTCAGCTCTCCCTTCTTTCCAAGATAAGCGACACGGATGTCATTCAGCGTATCAAGGCTTTCAGTGGCAGAAATCTGCTGCTGAGCCTCTTCTTTAATCTTCTCTAACTGCTCTTTCATGGCTTCTCCCTTTCTGTTCTCGTTTAAATAAGTGTACGGTTTTTCACAGAAAAAAACCGCCCCTTCAGATTACTGAAGGGACGGATCAAATCATTCCGCGGTACCACCCTGATTCCTGCAGCACGAATATCCGGTCATAACCTTCTATCCGCTTACAGACACTCAAACACGCTTAACGCACGCCTACGTCACAGGCTACAGCCAGAGGCTTTCACCCATGCAGCTCCGGTGGGAAATTCAGCTTCTTATGTGAACCCGGGAACGCTTTCAGCCGGTGACCTTCCCTCTCTGTGAGAACATAAGAGCCTACTGTACACTCTCATCGCTTTTAGATATAAAATCTACTGTAAATTCTAGCCGTTTCATTCAGAAAAGTCAACCCCCATTTTTTATTTGACCTTTTCCTTTTTTCCGGCTATCATAGAATCATTATAATTTCCAACAGAAGAAAGGACTATTTCCATGAAATATACCTGTACCATTCCCTGTCTTGATCTGGAACAGACAGCGCTCTCCGGTCAGTGTTTCCGTCTGATGCCGGGAACAGAACCCGGACTGTGGTCTGTAATCAGTCAGGGGACGCTTTTATCCATCCGGCAGAACGGTTCCCTGTTCACCCTGGAATGTGAGGAAGCTGCTCTGGAATACTGGCTTTCCTACTTTGATGTGCCTACAGACTACCAGACCATGATTGATTCCATTAATCCCGAGGACGCCTATCTTTTATCCGCTGCAAAGGCTGGCTCCGGAATACGCATTCTTCGTCAGGACCCCTGGGAAATGATTATCACCTTTGTAATCTCCCAACAGAAAACCATCCCTGCCATCCGCTCTCTGGTGGAAACGCTGTGCCGCAATTATGGAACACCGATTGAACCTTCCTCAGCTGCATATCCGCAGCTTTCCTTAGCCGGCCCTTCTCCCTTTGCATTTCCCACACCAGATCAGTTAAGCCGGGCCTCTTTAGATGACCTTCTGGCCCTGAAGCTTGGATACAGGGCGAAGTACATTCACCGGCTCTGTCAGGATGCGATGGAGGGAAGCCTTAATATGGAATATCTGTCCTCTCTGAACTATGGAGACGCCATGGACTTTCTCACCGGCTTTTACGGAATCGGAAAAAAAGTGGCTAACTGCGTCTGTCTTTTCGGTCTTCACCACATTGATGCCTTTCCGGTAGATACCTGGATTCAAAAGATCCTTATGGAGCACTATTTTGATGAAGCAAAATACAGCTGTATTCCCAAATCCCAACTTTTTGACCATATCATCAAAGACTCCTTCGGATGTTATCCGGGATATGCCGGGGTAATGCAGCAGTATATTTTCAACTATGAGAGAAATGTGCTTGGAAAGAAGCAGGCTTAGATCTCCTGAGGCGTACCTGCCTCAAAGATCTTCCAGCCATCCTTTCCCTTTCCCACAGCCATTTCCCGAATATATTCTCCGTCGCCGCTTAACTGTCTGTTCTGTATGGCCTGATCCGTCCAGGTCTGATGAAAGGCCACCCGGATCACACAATACTCCTCATATCCCAAAAGGGCGGCTCTTCCGTCATAATACTCCCTGCTTCCGGCATATTCCTCCTCCGGGAGCGTTTCAAAGCTGTGAACCAGATAGTCCTTTATGTAGGACCCGTTTTGAAAATCCTCTTCCTGCTGAGGAAAATTCATAAACTCCGCCTGATCCTTTGAAAGCAGCTTACTGCATTCCTCATACTGGGCCATAGCATGATAACGGAAAAACAGCCCCGCCGCCATCTGTGCCTCTCCCTGAGGCATAACCTCAAAACGGATATGGCGGGGATTTTCCGCTGAAATTGTATATTCTTCCACCAGCCGGTTCTCCTGACGAATCCGGTTCATCCAGGCCACTGCAAACATAACCCCCAGACAGATCAGAGTCATACCGCAGATCTTAAGCGCCTGTCCCGATACCTTCTGAGGCCGTTTCTGCGCCTGGTCTTTTTTTATATTCTTCTGCTCCATCTTCTGACAGAACCTCCTTTTTATTTTGTACCGATTTCTGTATCCGGCTTCTATCCCCGGACGGACATACGCTCCTTCATCCACTGCCAGCAGACTCCGTTATCCTTCATACAGCGGGACAGCCCCTCTAAGGTGTCTCCCAGACAGATTCCAAAGGATTCCATCTTTCCTGTATCAATGGTCAGATTTCTGGGAACTGAGCTGAAACGCTCCCTGTCTGCCTCCACTCCCGGCAGTATTCCTGTCTTTTCAGCCACTGCCTGAGCAAAAATCCCAGCCGTCTCCCAGGCGCTTCTCTGATTAGTGCTGCCAAAATTATAAATTCCTCCCGGCAGCTCCAACACCTTCTCCATAGCCCGGATCACATCCCATACATAGGTAATGCCTCTGTAATCATGGATCGGGCTTACAACCGGTCTTCCTTCCCCGGCAGCCTTAAACACCTGTCCCAACAGCCCGGTTCCCGGCGTTCTTCCCGGAACCGGATAGTCATACATCCAGGTCAGACGCAGACATACAGCTCCCTCTGCCAAAGCAAGAACCGCCTCTTCTGCCCGTTTTTTATCCTTTCCATACACGTTCACCGGTTTTACCCGATCTGTTTCCCTGTTCGGCTCCATTGTATCCGTTCCCGTATAAACCTGATCCGAACTCATAAAAATCAGCCTGCAGCCGCTCTTTCTGCAAGCCCTTGCTATATTTTCCGTTCCCTGAACATTGATCAGTGCCGAGGCCCTGGGATCTGCCTCACACTGCCCTGTATTGGACAGTCCTGCACAGTGAAACACCACCTGAGGGTCAAT
>CAUCBQ010000124.1 GCA_958441075.1 uncultured Clostridiaceae bacterium
GATATTTCCAGCCATCTGGCTGCAGGCTTCCCTGTCTGTTACCGGCAGCGCAGCCCTTACATACTGAGGGGTATAGCCGGTGAGATATTCCTTCCCGTCTATGACCGTAATCTCCTCAAACAGTACGGAAACCGCAGAATCTGCATAATGCATCCTGTACTCCCCGGACATCTTCTTTTCCAGAGAAAGGAGCACATCGCTTCTCTCCGCCTTCACTGACTCAGGGATCTGATCCTTCATTACAGCTGCCTTTGTGCCTTCTCTTCGGGAATATTTAAAAATGTGCATTTCATAAAAATGAACCCGCTCCAGATATTCTCTGGTAACGGCAAATTCTTCCTCTGTTTCTCCCGGAAAGCCCACAATCACATCTGTAGTAATAGCCGGGTGGTCAAATACCTCTCTTAACAGCCGGCACCGGGCTTCATAATCCTCTGTAGTATAATGACGGTTCATCCGCTTTAATGTTTCATCACAGCCGCTCTGGAGAGACAGGTGGAAATGGGGACAGAACTTGGGAAGCTTTGCAAGCTCCTCTGCAAATTCCCTGGTGATAATTCTGGGCTCAAGAGATCCCAGACGAATCCGCTCCAGGCCGTCAATCCCGTGAACCTCCCGAATCAGGGCAAGCAGTTCCCTGTGGTTCCAGTCTCCGCGGCTCACCGGATTTTCTTCCATACGCTCAATCCCATAAGAGCTTAAGTGAATACCGGTAAGAACCACTTCCTTATAGCCTCCGGCTACCAGACTTTTCACTTCCTCCGCCACATCTTCATGGCTGCGGCTGCGGACTCTTCCTCTGGCATAGGGGATGATGCAGTAGCTGCAAAACTGATTGCAGCCGTCCTGTACCTTGATAAAAGCCCTTGTATGGCCTCCCAAACGGTCCAGATGGAGACGCTCATACTCATGAGTGTGGGCGATATCCAGCACATAAACCTTATTTTCTTCATTTTTTTCTGCCAGACGGGCATCCAGAATATCTGCCAGCTCCGCTTTTCTGTTATTTCCGATAATCAGATCCACGCTGGCATCTTTTTTAAGTTCTTCTGAGGCTACCTGAACATAGCATCCTGCTGCCACCACAAGTGCCTGTGGATTCAGCTTTTTCGCCCGGTGCAGCATCTGACGTGATTTTCTGTCCGCTATATTGGTAACGGAGCAGGTATTGATAATATATACGTCTGCCTTTTCATCAAAGGGAACTATCTCATATCCTCTCTGTGCCAGCTGCTGCTGCATGGCTTCTGTCTCATAGGCATTTACCTTGCAGCCCAAATTGTGAAACGCCGCTTTCGGCATAACCTGATCTCCTTTCTTATCCTTTAAACTTTTGACAGTTTCTTCCGGTTTTTTTCATACAAACTCACTATTGACTTTTATCAGTCTCTCCTTTAGTATAAAATCAGATCAGTGATCTGAAAAAATGATCATACATACCACAAGGAGGGTTCTTCAATATGAAAACAGTTCGTATTTCCTTAAATTCCATTGACAAGGTCAAATCCTTTGTAAATGACCTGGCAAAATTTGACGTTGACTTTGATCTGGTATCCGGAAGATATGTGATTGATGCAAAGTCTATTATGGGCATCTTCAGCCTGGATCTTTCCAAGCCCATCGACTTAAACATCCATGCTGAAAATGGTGTTGAGGATATCTTATCCACACTGGCTCCCTACATCATCGACTGATGAAACAGCGCACTTAACAGTATACGCCGTCTGCTTTGGCAGGCGGCGTTTTTTCGTCCTGTTTTATTGACAGCGGATTACCTCTGTTGTCTCCAGCGCTGTTTTTACAAGCTCGTCAATCCTTTCCTCCAGATGACGCTCGGAATTGCGGATCACGTTGATATTGGGCTTTGTCACCGGATGCTTTGCCACAAAAATCGTACAGCAGTCCTCAAAAGGCTGGATGGATGTTTCATAGGTACCTATCTTTTCTGATACATCCACAATCTCCTGCTTATCAAAGCCAATCACCGGACGGTATACAGGCATGGTGCAGACCTCGTTGGTTGCTGCTAAAGACTGCAGGGTCTGGGAAGCAACCTGTCCGATGCTCTCTCCTGTAATCAGGCCGATGGCTCCGTTCTTCTCTGCAATGGCCTGAGCGATCCGCATCATATAGCGGCGCATGATAATGGTAAGTTCCTCATGAGGACATTTCTCATAGATATACAGCTGAATATCTGTAAAATTCACCACATGAAGGTCCATAGGGCCTGCATAGCGGGCTACCAGCTTCGCCAGATCCACTACCTTCTGCTTGGCCCGGTCGCTGGTATAAGGCGGCGCATGGAAGTAAACTGCATCGATCTTCACGCCTCTCTTGGCGATCATGTAGCCTGCAACAGGGCTGTCGATGCCGCCGGAAAGAAGAAGCATGGCCTTTCCGTTGGTGCCTACAGGCATACCGCCCGGACCCGGAATCATCAGGGAAAAGATATTTACCTTCTGGCGGATCTCCACACGCAGAAGCACATCCGGATTATGCACATCCACGCGCATCTGCGGAAACGCCTCCAGAATTGCCTCTCCCATATCACGGTTGATCTGGTCGGAGGACACGGGATAGCGCTTGTCTCCTCTTCTTGCTACAACCTTAAAGGTCAGGTTCTTATCCGGGTAGACTCTGTCCATGTACTCTACCACGTGTTTTTTCAGATTTTCATAATCCCTGTCATCAATCTGCACCATAGGACAGATATCTGCGATACCGAATACTCTCTTTAACGCCTCAATGGTATCATCATAATCATACTCTCCCTCGGCAGTTACATAGATGCGTCCTGATTCCTTTGTTACTTCAAAACTTCCGTCCACTTCCCGAAGGGCGAAACGGATCTGCTTAATCAGGGCGTCTTCAAACATAAAGCGGTTCTTGCCCTTTGTGCCGATCTCCGCATATTTGATTAAAAATGACTGATACTGCATCTTTACCTCTTTCTAATACAACTTAAATATTGACAGCTACGCTCTGTAATACCGCCTCAAAACCGGAAGCAGCTCCTTTAACACATCTATACAGTAATCAATCTCTTCCTTTGTGTTAAAAAGACCGAAGCTGAACCGGAGCGTGGAATCCAAAAGCTCCTTTTTTACGCCCACAGCCTTTAAGGTGCCGCTGATTGCAGGATGGTTGGAGGAACAGGCAGAACCGGAGGACACATAGATTCCCTTATCCTCAAGGGCATGAAGAAGCACCTCACTGCGAACCCCCTTAAAGCTCAGGCTGACAATCTGGGGCGCGCTCAGTTCTCCCTTCTGACTGTTTACCGTTACATCTTCAAGCTCTGAAACACGGTCAATGAGATAATCCTTCAATCCGGTTATTTTTTTAATTTTGTCCTCATGATCCCGGTACATCTCCTGAGCCGCTAATCCCAGACCTGCGATGCCCGGAACATTTTCCGTACCTGAACGCAGATTTCTCTGCTGACCGCCTCCGTAAAGAAGGGGATTAATCTTTATCCTTTCATCAATATAAAGGAAGCCGATTCCCTTTGGCCCGTGAATCTTGTGTCCGCTGACGCTTAAAAGGTCGATTCCCTGTTTCTTTGGCCGGATCACTATTTTACCATAAGCCTGAATCGCATCTGCATGGAAAATAATGTTTCTTCCCTTTGCATGTACCAGAGAGGCAATCTCTTCCACCGGCTCAATGGCCCCGATTTCATTATTTACATACATTACAGATACCAAAATCGTATCAGGGCGGATAGACTGTTCCAGTTCCTCCAGAGAAATATGTCCCTGACTGTCCACAGAAAGATAGGTCACTTCAAAGCCCAGAGACTCTAAAAATGCCAAAGGCTGATATACCGAGGCGTGCTCGATCCGTGTACTGATAATATGCTTTCCAGCTCTCTGATTGGCCAGCGCCGTGCCGATCAGGGCCATATTGTTAGATTCCGTGCCGCCGGAGGTAAAAAGAATTTCCTTTTCCTTTACCTTAAGGGTCTTTGCAATCTGGGAGGCAGCGTTTTTTACATACTGTTCCGCTTCCATCCCCTTTCTGTGGCGGGCAGACGGATTCCCATAATCCTCTGTCATAAGCTTTACTGTCAGATCTTTTACTTCATCCAGCACCCTGGTAGTGGCTGAATTGTCAAAATATACTTCCATACTGATGGTCCTTTCTCAAAATGCCCCCTCCAGCTTCATCATAAGCACAGAAAGGATGGCAAGCCCTGCTGTCTCTGTCCGTAAAATTCTGTTTCCAAGACTCACCGGACAGACTCCCATTTCAAGAGCCTGACTGATTTCTTCCCCGTCAAATCCCCCTTCCGGTCCGATAAACACTGCGATCTTCTGACCGGGAGCCGCCTGAGACAATGCCTTTTTCATACCTTCCATCCCTTCTTCCAGCTCATAGGGAATCAGGCACAGATCAAATCTGCTGTCACGGGTAAAGGAAAAGGCTTCTTTTAAAGTCATCACCGGCTCTATCCGGGGAATCCGGCTGCGTTTTGACTGCTTGGCCGCGCTCTCCGCAATTGCCTGCCAACGCTTTCCCTTGGCCTGGGCTTTCTTTTCATCCAGCCGCACCACAGCGTTTTTTGTGGCTACCGGCACAACGGCGGCTGCACCAAGTTCCACTGCCTTCTGGATAATAAGCTCCATCTTATCTGATTTGGGAAGCCCCTGAAAGAGCCAGATCTGGGCAGGAAGCTCCATCCTGCTGTCACAGAAGGAACTGATTTTCACTACAGCCCTATCCTGCTCAAAGGTTTCTACCGTACAGACATAGTCCCTGCCTGTACCGTCGCTGATTAAAACCTCTTCTCCCGGCTTCATGCGGAGCACATTTTTCATATGGTTCACATCCGGCCCGGTGATACTGATGATATCTGATGCCACCTGAGACGGATCAGCAAAAAAATGATGCATGGCTTACTTCTTTCTGGCTGTGACAGACACCCACTCGCCCTGATATGTGATCTCAGTTACTTCCAGCTCACTGTTTGCCGCAAAGGCTGCCTTTACTGCCTCTTCCTTCATATTGATAATACCGGAGGTGATAAAATAGCCGCCTTTTTTCAGGTGGGCCGGAATCTCATTTACAAGGAGAATGATAACATCTGCAAGGATGTTGGCAACCACAATATCATATTTTTCATATCCGGCCCAGTCCTTTACCGTCTTATCGTCAATGATATTTCCCTGAAGCACATGGAAGCTGTCGCCGGAAATACCGTTGGCCTCCAGATTTTCTCCTACTGCTGTGATGGCATTTTCATCCAGGTCTGTTCCCCAGACTTCCTTTGCTCCCAGCTTTAATGCTGTGATACCTAAAATACCGCTTCCTGTACCCACATCCAAAATCTGAGCCTCTCCGTGAACATACTTTTCCAGCTGACGAATACACAGCTGAGTCGTTTCGTGCATCCCGGTTCCGAAGGCAGTACCGGGATCAATCTGAACCAGAAGCTTATCCCTATGCTCCTCCGGAACAGGCTCCCAGGTGGGCTTAATCAGGATGTGATCTACCGTAAAGGGCTTAAAATACTGTTTCCAGTTGTTAATCCAGTCCTTATCCTCTGTTTCGGAAGCCTCAATGGTGCGCGCTCCCAGATCGGTAAACAAGGCCAGCTCATCCAGCCCCTCATTGACTTTGCGCAGCATTTCCGCCACCTCTGCATCATCGTCCAGATAAAAGCTTACCTTGGCAATTCCCTCATCCGGCGGAAGCTCAGGAAGGATATCAATGAACATTCCCTTTGTCTCTTTTTCTGTCAGGGGAATATTGTCCTCAATCTCGATTCCTTCAATGCCGATATCGTCAAACATACTGCTGACCAGATCTACTGCCTCTGTAGTAGTTGTAAGTGTAAATTTTTTCCATTTCATAAGTATTTCTCCTGATTAAACTAAAGTTTTCAGTTACTGAACCTCTGACTGCCCCATCTTTATGCTCCGGTAATAATCTTCAGAAACAGAATTCCCAGAACTACAAGAACCATAGGGCGGACGATTTTCTGACCGTCATGAACCACAAGTCCTGCTCCCAGATAGTGGCCTGCCACGGAGCAGACGGAGGCAGCGGCCCCCAGAGTATAATACACATTTCCCGTAAGGATAAATGTGATAAGCGCTGAAATGTTGGACGACAGATTAATCACTTTGGTCTGAGCTGCGGCTGTGCGCATATCCATCCGGGCTGCTCCTGTAAGCACCAGAATCAGAAAGGTTCCTGTACCCGGACCGTAAAAGCCGTCATAGGTTCCGATCACAAAGGATGCTGCCAGTGAAATCACACAGACGCGCCTTTTGGAAATGGTACCTGTCTTTTCGCTGTCTCCCATATTTTTATTGCGCAGCACATAGTAGGCCACAATGGGAAGAATCACAATCATCA
>CAUCBQ010000125.1 GCA_958441075.1 uncultured Clostridiaceae bacterium
TATTTGATGCACATAACTATGTAGACCCCAATTTTGTACGGGAGATGAATAATACCTTTGACAGCGGCCACTATGCGGCTCTTACCAGCTACCGCAATTCCAAAAACTTCGGAGCCAACTGGATCTCTGCCGGATACGGGCTGTGGTTCCTGCGAGAAGCCCGCTTCCTTAACTTTCCCCGTATGCTTCTGGGAACCAACTGTGCAATCTCCGGCACCGGCTTTCTGGTATCCGGGGAAATAATCCGCGAAAATGGCGGCTGGCCCTTCCATCTGTTAACAGAGGATATTGAATTTTCTGTAAACTGTGCCATTGACGGCAAGGTAATCGGCTACTGCGACAAAGCGGTTATCTATGACGAACAGCCTGTTGACTTTAAACAGTCCTGGAGACAGCGGCTGCGCTGGTCCAAGGGTTTTTATCAGGTAGACTGGCATTACAGCCTGGAGCTGATCCGCGGCTGTTTCCGTCCGGGCAGAAAGGGATTCTCCTGCTATGATATTTTCATGACCGTAGCGCCGGGAATGTTCTTTACCCTGGCAGCTCTTATTATCAATGCAGTTATGCTTGGGGCCTATATTACAGAACCTGGTTATATTGCGCGGATGATCGTAGAAGAAAATCTCTTCTTCCTCGGAAGAACTCTGGGAATGTTTTATGTAAGTCTGCTGATCTACGGAGCCATCACCATGGCTGTAGAATGGAAGCATATTGCCATGTCTCCCGGAAAGAAGATCCTCTATACCTTCACCTTTCCCATTTTTATGTTTACCTATATTCCAATCTCTGCCGTTGCACTTGTTAAAAAGGTGGAGTGGAAGCCGATCTGCCATGGAAATACAGCCGGAGAGCTGATTCCAAGCAAGGGACAGGGACGGTAGGATTATATTTATAATAAAAATACTGTTTATAAAAGGGAAGCCGGCATGTGCAGCTTCCCTTTTTATATATCAGATCAAAATCTATTCAGAGCACATGGCGGAAGGGCCAGATCACTGCCCTGAGAATACCGTATACTGTCTTTTTTATTATATCCTGTTCTCTGGCCTCATAGGCTTCTCCGTCCTCTATACGGCCATCCGGGCTCATATGCCGGCTTTTCTCCTTTAACGCCTGTGCCTGTTTTCGGATAGAAGCGTTTAATTCAGGACACTCTACAGCCAGCATCATTTCTGTATTCAGGTATACGCTGCGCATATCAAAATTACAGGAGCCTATAATGCTCAGGCTCTCTCCCACTGCAAGGGATTTTGTATGCTGGGCCTGATCTCCCAGATATTCATAGATATGTACCCCAGTCTGCCGGAGCTTCCTTTTCTGATTGAGATAATCGGTGCATCCAAAGGGGTTGGTGCCGCTTTCCACAGCGTTGATCAGAATATCCACCCGCGCGCCCTTCTCACAGACGGATCTAAGATCCTCATACATCTCTTTGCTGCATATCATATAAGGGGTCTGAACCAGAATATCCTTTTCTCCTTCCATAGCCCCAAGCATCTGTTCCCACACAACCGGCTCCTTGTTTTCCGGCTTTACGGGATTCGTCCACAGCCGGATTCCCTTTGTCTTTACAGTCGCCTCTTCCCAGTCCTGTTTCAAATAAATCCGGTCAAAGGCTTCCGGATACCTCTCCCGCACCCGGTCATAGCACTGCTCCAGTCCTCCTGCGCCTCCTTTGCGGTCAAATTCCTTACAGCAGGGCTGATTCCATATCTCATCAAAATATACTTCCAGAGCCTGAAAAGAACTGCCCTGTCCCGGATCTGTTTCATATACCAGAAGATCTCTGTCCTCATTATAGCTTTCCTTATAATATCCCAGAAATCGATTGTCTGTATTTCTGCCTCCCAGAATATAGCCCCAGTCATCTGCAATCAGATATTTGTCATGCATCCTGTAATTCGTCTTCCAGGGCCTGATTAAATCAATAGGGTTATAGAAACGGGCTTCCACCTGTTCATGGGAAACCAGCTGCATAAAATGATCGCTGTTTGAAAGGAAGAATTCTCCATTAATGCCGTCTACCAGAATCCTGACCTCCACCCCCCTCTGGGCTGCTTTCCACAAAGCCGACATTATATCCTGTCCGCTTTCCTCATCCCTGAAATCAAAGGTTGTAAGAATAATCCTCTCTCTGGCAGCCTCAATGAGTCTCAGACGCCAGATCAGAGCCTCTTTGTTATCATCAATACAGCGGATACGTTCTTCTGCCTCAGATGTATATTTCGCCGTATTCGTTCCGGCGCTGCATCCGGCCTTTTTATGAAACAGCGGCGGAACTATCAGACAAAGAACCAGAAATAAAAGCCACAGAGAGAATATTAAAACAGCATACCTGAACCTTTTTCTCATTTGCAGTTTCCCCTTTCATTTTCATCTGTTATTAAGAAGAAGTATATCACATATTTTTCCTGTTTTTAAGGCTGTCTCACCCTTAATTTCCATTTAAGGAAATAAAATTCTTTTAAAAACCCGATAAAAAATATTACTTTCATTTGAATATTTTATAAAAATATGATATCCTAGTGAAGTTAAACATTTTAGAAAAGGAAGGTTATCAATGGAAAACTCAAAGAAAATCACCTGGTACACCCTGGCGTTCATGGCCTTTTCCACGGTCTGGGGCTTCGGAAATGTACTCAACGGCTTTGTATACTTTAATGGTATACAGGTTATTTTCAGCTGGATTCTGATGTTTGCACTGTATTTTGTGCCCTATGCCCTTATGGTAGGCGAGCTGGGATCTGCCTTTAAAAATTCCGGCGGCGGCGTCAGCTCCTGGATTCACGAAACAATCAGCCCAAAATTTGCTTACTACGCAGGCTGGACCTACTGGGCCTGCCATGTTACCTATATCGCCAGCAAGGGAAGCGGCGGCTTAAAGGCATTAAGCTGGATGATTTTCCAGAATGGAACTACCTACGACCAGTTCCCCACAATCTGGATTCAGCTGGCTACACTGGCTGCTCTTTTATTCTTCTGCTGGGTGGCCAGCCGGGGCTTAAATCCCTTAAAAAAGCTTGCAACAATCGCCGGAACCAGTATGTTCGTCATGTCCATTCTGTATATCCTGATGATGTTTGCAGCTCCTGCTATCAATCCAAACGGCGGCTATGTTACCATGGAATTCAGTAAGGAAACTCTGATCCCTCAGTTTAATCTGGGATATTTTACTTCCTTATCCATTCTCGTATTTGCCGTAGGCGGCTGTGAGAAGATCTCACCTTATGTAAATAAGGTAAAAGATCCCTCCCGTGGCTTCCCCAAGGGTATGATCGCCCTTGCCATTATGGTTATGGTCTGCGCAATTCTCGGAACCATCGCCATGGGTATGATGTTTGACCCCGCAGTCATCAATGAAAGCTCCGAAAGCTTTAACTCCTACGTGTCCAACGGCTCCTACTGGTCCTTCCAGAAGCTGGGCGAATACTACCATGTAGGAAATCTGCTGTTAATCATCTATGCAGCCTGCAACGCCATCGGCCAGTTCTCCACCCTGGTTTTAAGTATTGACGCTCCGCTGCGTATGCTTCTTGATAATGAGGATGCAAGACAGTTCATTCCCAGCAGACTGTTAAAGAAGAATCAGCACGGCGCTTATATCAATGGCATCTTAATGGTAGCCGGCCTGTCAGGAAGCATTATCCTGATCCAGTCCTTTGTACCGGGCGCCGCTGCCGTACTGACCCAGTTAAACAAGTTAAACTCTGTTACCATGCCTCTGCGTTACCTGTGGGTATTCGTAGCCTATATCGCTCTGCGCAAGGCAGTAGATAAGTTCCATCCGGAATACCGCTTTGTAAAGAATCAGGGCATTGCTCTGACTGCCGGTATCTGGTGCTTCGCTGTCACTGCTTTCTGCTGTATTCTGGGTATGTATGTGGAAGGCGACCCGGCGTCTACTGCTTTAAATGTAATCACTCCTTTTGTGCTTACCGCTCTTGGCCTGATCCTTCCGATCATCAAGAAAAACGAAAAAACAGCCGGCTGAACGAAAGCCTGATGGCTGTCTGCAAAAAGGAGCTCCGCCTATCTGATCCTGTCAGATACGCAGAGCTCCTTTTGTTTTAATCTTCTGTTTTTTTCATTTCCCCGTAATAGCTGTACCTGTTCTTTCCTCTTTTCTTGCTTTCGTACAGCGCAGTATCCGCCCGTTTCAGCGATTCATCATAGCAAAATCCTTCTCCGGTCACAAAGCAGATTCCCGCACTGCAGGCAAGAATGGAACCGCAGGAGGTATTTAACCGGGAAAACAGCTGTTCCATTCTTCTGTCCAGAATTTCTTTCTTCTCAATTCCCTTTACAAATACCAGAAACTCATCCCCGCCCAGACGACCAATCAAATCATGGCTGCGGAACGTATGGCGCAGTACCTCTGCCAGTTCCTTCAGCACCTCATCTCCCTTCAGATGACCATACTGGTCGTTAATCTGTTTAAAATCATCCAAATCCAGAATAATCAGGGCCCCTTTGGAAGCCTCTTCTTCAGAAGCCATGTAATCTGACACCTCTTTTTCAAAGACTGTCCGATTGTATACTCTGGTAAGCGGATCACTCTTTGCCGCCGTCTCTGTGGCAAGCTCTCTGCGCTTTTCAGCATCAATATTTTTCAGATATAACAGGGCGTACATATTTTCCGTATACCGGTCCTGGAACACATGGATCACCAGCTTCATCCAGCATAGTTTCTCATCTACATAGCGTCTGAAACACAATTCCATGGTAGGGATTCCCTTTTTATACATTTCCTTCATATATTGAAGGTTCATATGCTTTTTATAAAGCTCCATATCTGCGGGAAAAATCACACGACGGTTTAGCTGCATCTCTACAATATGGTCAAAATCCATATTTTTTTCCCTGCTTTCTTCCTGGCATGGAGCCCAAAGCCCCTCCGCTTCCATGATATAACCGCTTTCCACGTCCACCTCTGCATGGGCCACTGTTTCTGAAAGAAGGGCCTGATAAAAATCACTTTTTTTCATATACTCCAGCTCTATGGCCCGCTCCTGATCCGCCGGGTCCATAAGCACCGCAACCGTATGGACGTCTTCCTTCTTCTCACTGAGATGGCGGGTTTTTACCTTAAACCATTCATAGGAGCCTGACTTGGTACGAAAGAGAATTTCACTGCCTGCACAGTTCCACTGATTCTGGATATCCTGAAACAGACTTCTGAATTCATCCGCAAAATGTGGGTGAACGATCTGTCTGCGAATCCAGCACTCCGGGAAATCCTCTTCCCTGATCCTGTCTCCTGCGATCATTTTTCTCTTTGTATGAAAATAAATGGCGTGTTTTTTCTCATTGTATTCGAAAAGCTCGCTTTTGATCCCTCCGGGCAGAAAATCCGGGCGTACCAGATCACTGATGATCCTGTGATATCCTTCCAGCCAGATAGTTCCATCCTGCTCCCGCATTCGGATAATCATACAGCGAACCGTCACCTCACCCTTTGTGGGATGGTTCCAGGTATATTCCACCTGCGTGATCTTTCCTGTCTCAATGGCGCTTTCAATTGCCAGATTAATATAGTTGTAATATCCATCGTTGATCCTGTCATACCAGTGAAAATAGCATTCCCCTGGAGAAAGCCGTTCCTCCACCCCCATAATCCTCAACATCACCGGGTCTGCATAAAGCTCATACCGTTCTTCTTCATAATTAATACATATCTTCCACAATCCCAGATTGGTATGGTCAAGAATCCCCTCATAATGATCAGCGGAAAACAGTTCAGAGTCCCTTTCCTCCTGTCCCTTAGATGTGTGCATTTGAGACTTTAATACATTCTTAATCCGTTTTTCATATGTCTTGGATGTTCCGGACAGATATTCCTGTTCGAATTCTTCTTTTTTACAGGGCTTGGCAAACAGATACCCCTGAAGTACATCCGGATTCAATTTCTTTAAAGCCATCAGCTCATCCTCTGTCTCCACACCTTCACAGCAGACACGGATCTGGGCGCTGTGAGCCAGCTGGATCATATTGTCCAGAAGCTTATAATTATAGGCATTTTTCTGAATGCGGGTCACAAAGCAGCGGTCGATCTTGGTTTCGTCAATATCAATGCTTTTCAAATAGCTCAGGCTGGAATATCCGGTTCCGAAATCATCAATGGCAATCTGGATTCCCCTGCGCTTCCAGTCGTAAAAAATCTTATTATAGTAGCTGTAATCCTGCAGCTGCATGCTTTCCGTCACTTCCAACGTAAGGGCGTCGCCCGGAAGATCAGTCTCCCTCAGGATATTTAAAACATCATCACCGATTTCATCCCGGCGCAGCTGTACATAGGAAATATTAACACTGATATGAAATC
>CAUCBQ010000126.1 GCA_958441075.1 uncultured Clostridiaceae bacterium
ACGGTCAGCTGTTAAACCGGGTAAAGGGATCAGAGATGACGGTTACTACCTATGTGGGCTTTTCCATTATTGCCTTTATGAACATGGTCTGGATGCTTCTTCCCTTTGATAACGGTGAGCTGATCTGGCCCAATGCGGGAAAGGGACTGAGAAATACCATTTCTCTGGCGTCCTCCTACAGCGGTGTTATGAATAAGACCCTTGCTTTTTCCATTGGCGACTTTTTTGTTCCCACCGGGCTGCTCCTGTTTTTCTTTCTTATGTGTTTTCTGGTATGGCTCTTTATGCGCTCCAAAACAGGAATTGCCATGAGTGCGGCTGGCGCAAATCCCATGTTTGCCAAAGCGGCAGGTATTAATGTGAACCGTATGCGCCTTGTGGGAACCATTCTTTCCACTGTACTGGCAGCGGTGGGCATTTTGGTATATGCACAGGCCTTTGGTTTCATTCAGCTGTACAATGGCCCTATGATGATGGGCTTTACCTCTGTAGCCGCTGTACTCATCGGCGGTGCTACTCCAAGGCGGGCTACGATTGCCCATGTGCTGATCGGTACTTTTTTATTCCAGGGTATTATGGCTCTGGGACTTCCGGTTGTAAACCAGTTTATCCCGGAAAGCAACTTATCAGAGGTAATGCGTCTGATCATTTCCAATGGTATTATCCTCTATGCATTGGCACAGGCAAAGGGAGGTGACAGCCGTGAATAAAAAAATATATGATTTCCTGTTTAAAAATAAAGTAGTAATTCTGTTCCTGCTTCTTTGTGTGGGAGCTACTGCTGCCTCTAAGCAGCCTTTGACCTTTGTTATCCCGGAGCTGTTTACCAGAATTGCCCGCAATGCCTTTATCGTACTGGCCCTGATTATTCCTGTTATTACGGGGCTGGGCCTGAACTTTGGTATTGTAGTAGGCGCTATGGCAGCTCAGATTGCCTTATTCCTTACTACTTACTGGGGCTTTACGGGAGTGGGCGGCTTTTTCCTTACAGTTGCCCTGGCTACTCCCATTGCACTGGTTTTTGGCTTTCTGGTAGGAAAGCTGTTCAATCTGGTAAAGGGAAATGAGATGATCGCAGGTCTGATCCTGGGTTATTTTGCAGATGGTATTTATCAGCTGATCTTCCTGTTTGTATTCGGCGGCGTGATTGCCATGAATAATCCTACGCTGATGATTGCAACGGGAGTGGGCGTAAAGAATACCATTGACTTAAAGGATACGGTAAAATATGCGCTGGATACCATTCCCATGCTGACCATTCTGGAAATCGGCTTCTATCTGGTGATTGCAGGACTTGCATTTACAGCTGTTTATAATCTGATTAAAAAACAGCCGGTTAACTGGAAGGATACTGTAATTAAGGCTGTGGCTGCTGCCCTAGTCTATGCTCTGACCTTTATCGGACCGGTAGAGCAGTTTTTATCTGCGGATCGTCTGATGCTTTTATCAGCTGTAGAGCTGGGGTGCCTGACGGTTGTGCTGTGGCAGCTGTTCCAGATTGTGAGACATAAGGCGGTTAAAAATACAGGAGATGGAAGGCTTGGAAAGAGAGACAGCTTTGATGTCCGCAGATCCCTTGTATTAATCGGTCTGGCCGGTGTTGTATATGCGCTGACCTATATTCCAACACTGTTTAATGTGCTGATTGCTGTACAGCTTCCGGTAACGACCTATATCTGTATCGGAGCCCTCTGCGTGTTCAATAACCTGCTTATGCGGACGCGTCTGGGCCAGAATATGAGAGCAGTAGGCCAGAATCGGTCAGTGGCAAATTCAGCAGGTATTGATGTGGATAAAACACGTATTATCGCCATGCTGTTTTCTACTGTGCTTGCCAGCTGGGGCCAGCTGATTTACCTTCAGAATATTGGAACCATGTCCACTTACGGCGCGCACACCCAGGTAGGCCAGTTTGCCATTGCGGCTCTTCTGGTAGGCGGTGCCTCCGTACAGAAGGCGACGAATAAAAATGCCCTGTTAGGTATTGTTCTCTTCCACACCCTGTTTATTGTATCTCCTCTGGCAGGCAAGGAGCTGTTTGGAGACCCTGTGATCGGCGAATATTTCCGTGTGTTCGTTTCCTATGGCGTAATCGCTATGGCATTGGCTATGCATGCATGGAAAAAACCCGGTACAGCTAAACCGGGGAATGGCGCAGGTAAATCTGAAGGACAGATGAAGCCTTCAGCGGGAAGCGCAGCCTGATAAAAGATATATGAAAATAAAAAGCCGTTATCCGGCGGAATTCATTTCCTGACGGATGACGGTTTTTTGTTGTAAGTGCTTATTCGCAGCCGTCTCCTGTGAGCAGCGGCAGCAGTTCTTTTTGTCTTAAAATGCCTTTGTACATTCCTTCTGTACACGTCCCTGCTGGTACAAAACCCTGAGAGCTGTAATATCGTTCAAGGGAAGCATTGTCCTCGGCGGAATCAAGGCGGAGGTACTTCTTTCCCTTTTGTGCAGCATATTCCTCTGCAAACCGGAGAAAGATGCTGCCGGCGCCCCGGGCGCCTTCTTTGGCTACAAAATTATGAAGATAAATGGCAGGCTCCTTATCGTTCCAGCGGTCATCCTGTTCTTTTAATACTCCTGCGCTGATGAGTTCGCCGGTTTCCTTTTCTGCAAGGACAAAGGCTTCGCCCTTTAGACGCCTTTCATGATAATAAGACAGAGGATAGATCTGGTCATAATTTGCAGCATTCCACTGGTGAATACCCATTTCATCCATCCATTTCATTCTTTCGCAGATCAGTGAAAACATCTGGGGAACCTCCTCCTTTTTGATTTCCCTGAATATGTAGCGGTCATTCATTGTTATACCTCCTCCATGTAGCTCTTCATGAATGAATTGTATCACAGTCTGTCAAGAAGAGGGCGGATGTTAAAAATCGTAAGAAAAATGTTATTGTATTTAATAGGTGTTCGTGATATCTTTAAATCAGGATAACTGTATTAAGAGAATTAGTACAGATAAAACAGAGAGGAGAGATTCCTATGATCGTACTGGATTACAGGGATGGGAGACCTCTGTATGAGCAGATTACAGAACGGTTTGAGGAGCTGATGTTTCAGGAAATCCTGACTGAAAATATGAAGCTTCCATCTGTCCGCAGTCTTGCCACGGAGCTCTCCATCAATCCCAATACCATCCAGAGAGCTTATGCAGAGTTAGAGCACAGAGGCTATATTTATTCTGTCAAGGGAAAGGGAAGCTTTGTAGCAGAGGGAAGCCGCTTAAGAAACAAGAGGAAAAACGCCTGGGAAGCGTCTTTTGACCAGACTGTAAAGGAAGGCCTGCAGCTTGGAATTGCTCCGGGAGAGATGCGGGAGCGTCTGGAACAGGTTTTTGGTCAGAGGGAAGATAAGGAAGGGGGAGTAAGCCATGATTCAGGCTGTGAAGCTGACAAAACGATTTGAAGACATTCTGGCGGTAGATCATATAGATGCTTCCATCAGGGAGGGAAGCGTGTTTGGTCTTATCGGTACCAATGGCGCAGGAAAATCTACCTTTTTACGTCTTGCAAGCGGCATTTTGAAGCCGGATGAGGGACATATTACCATTGACGGCCAGGAGGTATTTGAAAACCCTGCGGCTAAGAGAAAGATTTTTTACATATCGGATGAGGCGTATTTTTTCAGCAATGCGTCGCCTCTTGACATGATGGCCTATTACTCCCGGGTTTATGAGCGCTTTGACAGGGAACGGTTTCGCAGATTGTTAAAAAATTTTGGACTGGATGAAAAGCGCAGGATACACACCTTTTCCAAGGGAATGAAAAAGCAGGTGTCCGTGATTTGCGGAATCTGTTCCAATACGGAGTATCTGTTCTGTGACGAAACCTTTGACGGCCTGGACCCGGTGATGCGTCAGGCGGTAAAGAGCCTGTTTGCCGCTGATATGGCGGATCGCAATCTTACGCCTATTATCGCATCCCACAACCTCAGGGAGCTGGAGGATATCTGCGACCATGTGGGGCTTCTCCACAAGGGAGGAATCCTGCTTTCAAGAGATCTGGATGATATGAAGCTGAATATTCACAAGATCCAGTGCGTTCTGCAGCCTGGAATGGAACCGGAGGATCTGGAAAGCCTTGAGGTGCTTTCATCAGAACGGCGGGGAAGGCTTCTGACGCTGACAGTCCGGGGAACGAGAGAAGAGATCGAGGCAAAGCTTGGGGCCTTTGATCCGGTATTTTTTGAATGTATTCCTCTGACTCTGGAGGAGATTTTTATCAGTGAAACGGAGGTGGCCGGATATGACATCAAAAAACTTGTGTTCTGAAAAAAGAAGTTCTGACGGAATATGGGGACTGATGAAGGAGGATATAAAAAGACGTATCTGGGTGCTGGCCCTGATGCTTTTGGCCTTTTTCGTTGCTTTGCCGGTAAAGCTGGCTCTGGTTATGGAGAATGCCCAGCGTATGGAGTTTCGGGCATATAATGGTTATCAGCCGGTAGATACCCTTTTGCCGAAGCATTTTACGCAGGAGCAGTATGAAGCCCTGATCTCATTTTTCAAGACAGAAGTAGTATTGGATGAGGTTTCCTATGGAAACGGATTTATGGTATTTTTGTTCCTGACGGCTGCGGTGATCGTAGGAGTTACCGGATTTTCCTATCTTCACAGCAGGAAAAAAGTGGATTTTTACCACAGCATTCCCATAAGGCGGGAGGTTCTTTTTGCTGTTCAGTACGGAGATGGAATTTTGATTCCGGCAGCAGCCTATTTCTTTAGCTGTATCCTGTTTGTGGCTGTGGCGTCAGCCTACGGGGTTCCGGTTTCCGAATTTTTAGGGCCTATGGCAGTTTCCTTTGGAATGAACCTTTTATATTACAGTCTGGCATACGGAACTGTTACGGCTGCAATGATGATGACCGGAAATATTGTGATTGGTATTTTGGGAATTGCAGTGCTGTTTGGTTTCTTCCCTTTGGCAGCCGGTCTTTTAGGTGCATTTGCAGATCTGTTTTTTGTCACGTCAGCAGGCGAGATCTGGTCCCTGGACGGTTCTCCTTATCTGTGGATGGTACAAAATCTGTCTCCGGCAGGAGCCTATATCTGGTCAGCAGGGTTGGCGGATGAGATTGAACATATCCGGGCAGGCGAAGTGCTGAAAGCAGGTATATCCCTTCTGGCGGTTACCGCCGCCTCTCTGGAGCTTTATCGGCTCCGACCCTCAGAAGCAGCAGGAAGAGCCATGGCTTTTTCGAAAAGTAAAGCGCTTATCCGTATTCTTCTTGTTCTTCTTGGAGGCATGGCAGGAGGGCTGTTCTTCTGGACCCTGCAGAGTCAGGTAAAATGGGGATTATTCGGAACAGCAGCAGGAATCATCCTTGTGCACTGCATTGTTGAAATTATATATCACTTTGATTTTAAAAAACTTTTTTCGCATAAAATTCAGATGGCGCTGTGTCTGGGAGCGGGTATGCTGTTTTTTTGCAGCTTCCGGTATGACTGGTATGGTTATGATTCCTATGTTCCCAAGAAGGAGGAGATTGTTTCGGCCAGCGTAGATATTTACATGGATCACCGGTTTAATGATGTCAGGCCCAGAGTGATTTGGAACAACGGCATTCAGAAACTGGAATATGAAAGCACCGGGGATTTTATAAAAGAGAATATGAAGCTTGCAGAGCCGGATTGGGTCCTTGCACTGGCTCAGGGAGGCTGTGAGGAAGCAATGAACTACAGGGAAAGGACTCTTTCGCGCTGGGAAACCTCTCTGCGTGTGAATGATGCTTCTGTATATGGGTTTGCAGATAAGGATGCAGCAGCCATATCAGTGATCGGGGGAGCTGACGGTCCCACATCTGTTTTTGTGGCTTCCAAGCAGGAAAAGGAGAAAACCAACCGATATTCTTCCGGGGTTCGCATTTACTATACCCTGAAGAACGGACGGAGGATCAGCCGTCAGTACACTATGGATTTGGAAGCTGTGTTGGATGCCTATGAAAAGCTTTATAATAATGAAGCCTATAAAATGGGACTTTATTCTGTCCTTTCCGAAGACCCGGAAGGGATGGGATACGTTTCCTATCATGATGGCGCAGGAATGCGTGGATTTAAAACAATGGACAGGGAAATGGTAAAGGAGCTTCTTGAGGCATATCAGACAGATCTTCTGGAACAGACTCTTAAAGACCGTATGAAAGAGGACCCGGTGGGAACGCTCCAGTTTGCGGATCAGGAAGCATGCCTGTATGCGGCAAAGGTTCAGGGCGGGGTTGCTGATTTCCTGTCCG
>CAUCBQ010000127.1 GCA_958441075.1 uncultured Clostridiaceae bacterium
TCCGGCTTCCTCCCATCCGGCTCCAAACGGCGGTTAACAGCACAGATCCACGATTACCTGAGCGAAGATCTTTGCACTGGTAAGAAGCTCATCAATCACTGCGAACTCATCGGCCCCGTGCATCTTATTATCTGTTCCCGGCATGGCGGCTCCGAAGGCAACTCCATTTTTCAGATGATGGACATAGGTTCCTCCTCCGGTAGACTCACAGCGTCCCTCTAAACCGGTATACTCCTCATACACCTTTAAAAGAGTCTTTACAAAATGAGAATTTCCGTCTACATGGTGAGGCGCTGCCATGTGGTCTGCATGTAAGGCAATACCTTCCTCTGCCATACGGGCGCAAATTACGTTCAGGCTGTTCTCCTCAGTGGCACACAGGCAGGCACGGCAGTCAAATGCTCCCTCCAGGTGGTCCTTATCCAGGGTCAGCATATCAAATGCCAGAGTCAGGGGACCGGAAAGCTCGTCTTCCATGGCAATTCCAACAGCCTTTCCTCTGGTATCACCGTGAGGGAAGAGCTTTACGAGGCTCTTTACCGCCTGGAACTGAGGGCAGTCTGCCAACGGCAGGCTGGCAAGATATGACAACAGTCCTGTAAGGGCATTGATTCCCTCATCCGGGGTTGATGCATGTGCGCCTTTTCCTTCGGCTGTAATCTGGATGCCGTCCTCTGTCTCTCCAAAACTGAAGGAAAGACCTGTCTGCCTTTCAATCTCGTCGGCAGCCTGTGTAAGAACCTCGGTTTCAAGACCTGCTACTACCGCCTTTGCCTTTCCGGGAACTACATTTACCTTAATGCCCGCATCAATGGAAACAATCTTCGGCAGCGCTTCAGAGGGCTCAAAGGAAGCGGAAAAACCGCCTGGAATCCGGCCCTTCTCGATATTGATCACAGGGAAGGAGGCATCCGGTGAAAATGTCATGGGAGCTTCCTGCTCACGCTTATAGTACACCTCAATATCACTGCTTCCGCACTCTTCATCCGTTCCCAGAATCAGACGCACATTTTTCTTTACAGGAATACCAAGCTCCCTGACGGCACGCATTGCATACAGGGCCGCTACTGCCGGTCCCTTATCATCTGCCGTACCGCGTCCATACAGCTTTCCGTCCTTCTCCACTGGCTCGAAGGGCTCTGTAACCGTCCAGCCCTCTCCTGCCGGAACAACATCCAGATGAGCTAAAATATCCAGCTGACGCTCCTTATCGTTTAAGTCAGCCGTTCCCACATAATTGTCATAATTGGTAATGGAAAAACCATAATCCTCCATCATAGCCAGAGCAGCGTGAAGGGCATCAAATGCGCCGTCTCCGTAGGGCTTTCCCTCTGTATAAGGCATTTTTTCGCTGTTGATCCTGCAGAGCTTGCAGATATCATCAATCATCTCCTGCCTGTGGGCATCGATAAATCCCTCAATTTCTTTTCTGTACATATTGTCCTCCTTTTGCCGCCCTTTTATATGGGCATTTATTTACTTAAACATACCGGCCAGTGTTTCGTTTACAACCTTTCCGTCTGCTTTTCCCTTCACTCTTGGCATCAGAACCTTCATAATTGCGCCCTTGTCCTTTGGAGCGGGCTGTTCGATTCCAAGCTCCTTAAGAACCTCTGCAATCACCTGACGGATCTGGTCCACACTCATATCCTCTGGAGCAAATTCCTTATATACAGCCAGTCTCTGGGCCGCCTCACTGCGGATATCCTCCCGGTCTGCCGGAGCAAGATCATAGGTCTCCTGTGTCTGCTTGATTTCCTTTTTGACAACTGCATTTTCCTCTGCCTCGGTCAGGGGCTCTCTCTTGTCGATCTCCGCATTTTTAAGAGCGGAAAGCAGCATGGAAAGGGACTCCTTTCTTGCCTTATCCTTTGCCTTCATGGCCTGTACCATGGCGGCTCTTACCACTTCTACCTTTGACATAACCAAAACCTCCTTTATCTGTGAGGGCACGCAGGCAGTCTGTTTCAGCCGTCTGCTAATTCGTGCCGAACTCGCTTAATTTAAGACCGGGATTGCGGTCCAATACCATACCCACACTCCAGCTGTTGATAAATAAAAGCAGCGGATTTCCCTTTAAGTCGCAGATACGCTTCATATCAGAGGTTCCCATCAGACGGGCCACATCTACCTCCTGAGGATTCTCCACCCAGCGGATATGCTCATAGGGCAGCTTCTCCAGAATAACCTCTACATTGTATTCGCTCTGTAAACGGTAGGTTAATACCTCAAACTGCAGTACGCCTACTACGCCCACAATAATCTCTTCCATACCCGTATTAAACTCCTGGAAGATCTGGATCGCACCCTCCTGGGCGATCTGGTTCACGCCCTTGATAAACTGCTTGCGCTTCATTGTATCCACCTGGCGCACTCTGGCAAAATGCTCCGGCGCAAAGGTGGGAATACCCTCAAACTCGAACTTTTCATTGGAAGTGCACAGCGTATCTCCAATGGAGAAAATACCCGGATCAAACACACCGATAATATCGCCTGCGTATGCCTCCTCCACAATCTTACGGTCCTGAGCCATAAGCTGCTGAGGCTGTGTTAAGCGGATCTTTTTACCGCCCTGAACATGATTGACCTCCATACCTGCCTCAAACTTGCCTGAACAGATTCGCATAAAGGCGATTCTGTCTCTGTGGGCCTTGTTCATATTGGCCTGAATCTTAAATACAAAAGCGGAGAAATCCTTGCGGAATGGATCGATTTCTCCTGTAAGGGACTTTCTTGGCAGGGGAGAGGTGGTCATTTTCAGAAAATGCTCCAAAAATGTCTCCACGCCGAAATTCGTAAGGGCAGAGCCGAAAAATACAGGTGAAAGGTCTCCTCTCTGCACCCGTCCCATATCCAGTTCGTCACTGGCGCCGTCTAAAAGCTCAATATCGTCCATGAGCTGCTGATAATAGATTGGACCGATGACAGACTCTGCCTCAGGGCTTTCTGCCTCAAACTCTCTGGTCGCAACCTCCTTCGCACCGCCCATAGCGGCAGTAAAAGTAGAAATTTTCTTTGTAAAACGGTCATAAACGCCCTTAAAATTCTTTCCGCAGCCAATAGGCCAGTTAACAGGACAGGTGCGGATGCCCAGCACGTCCTCGATCTCATCCAAAAGCTCATATGGATCTCTGGCCTCACGGTCAAATTTGTTAATAAAGGTAAAAATAGGGATATGGCGCATGACGCAGACCTTAAAAAGCTTAATTGTCTGGGCCTCCACACCTTTGGAGCCGTCGATTACCATGACTGCGGAATCTGCTGCCATAAGGGTACGGTAGGTATCCTCAGAGAAATCCTGATGTCCCGGCGTATCCAGGATGTTGATACAGAATCCGTCATAATTAAACTGCATGGCAGAGGAAGTAACGGAAATACCTCTCTCCTTCTCAATATCCATCCAGTCCGAAACCGCATGCTTTGCCGCCTTTCGGCCCTTTACAGTGCCTGCCAGGTTAATGGCGCCTCCATAAAGAAGGAATTTCTCTGTCAGCGTAGTCTTACCTGCATCGGGATGGGAAATAATGGCAAATGTCCTGCGCTTTTTTATCTGTTCTATCATCTGATCATCTGTCTGTGACAATGGTCGTTTCCTCCGTTCCTGCTGATTGCGTCCCTGAAAGGGGACGGGCTGTTCGTATGATGCCGGGGGCGTCGCCCCCCATAATACCGGATTGTCCCGCACTGTGCGGCTCTGGTATCCTTCATATTTTATTATGATTAAAGGGTAAAGTCAAGACGGTTCCTGATCTCATCCAGCAGACGGTGCGCTACCTCCTGTTTTGTCATCTTTGGAAGCTCTGTCTGGCCTTCCCTGGTAATCAGGGTAACTACATTGGTATCTGTGCCAAAGCCTGCGCCCTCTGTTTTCAGATTATTTGCCACAATCATATCAATATTCTTGCGTTCCAGCTTGGCCCTTGAATTTTCCACAAGATCTCTTGTTTCCATGGAAAAACCGCAGAGGAACTGGCCCTTATGCCGGTGAGCGCCCAGCCAGCCCAGAATATCATCCGTACGCTCTAACTCAATCCTCATGTCTCCCTCAGACTTCTTGATCTTATCCTCTGCCGGATGAGCCGGACGGTAGTCTGCCACCGCAGCAGCCTTGATGATAATATCCTGCCCGTCTGCTGCCCCTGCAACTGCCTCATACATCTGTTTTGCGCTCTCTGCCGGTACAGTTTTCACAAACAGGGGAGGGGTTATGGATACCGGACCTGTAACAAGGGTTACGTCTGCCCCGCGGTAAGCAGCTGCCTCTGCAATGGCATAGCCCATTTTCCCGGTGGAATGATTGGTAATATAGCGTACAGGATCAATGGCCTCCCTGGTGGGTCCCGCTGTGACAAGAACCCTCTTTCCCTTCAGGTCTTTTGGCATAAGTGCGCACCGGATGTATTCCAGAAGAATCTCCGGCTCCGGCATCTTCCCTGCTCCCGTATCGCCGCAGGCCAGATAACCCGTAGCCGGGCGGATCACCTGGATATGATAACGTTCCAGAAGCTTTAAATTATCCTGAAGGATCTCATTTTCATACATCCGGGTATTCATGGCAGGTGAAACGATCTTGGGACAGGTACAGGCCATAAACGTAGTGGTAAGCATATCGTCTGCAATACCGTGAGCCAGCTTTCCAATCACATTGGCAGAGGCCGGAGCTGCCAGAAAAACATCTGCCGTCTTTGCAAGGGACACATGCTCTACGCTGAATTCAAAATTCCGGTCAAAGGTGTCTACCAGACATTTATGGCCTGTAAGGGTTTCAAAGGTAATGGGATTAATAAAATTAACTGCATTTTTCGTCATAAGCACATGAACGCTGGCTCCCTGTTTTACAAGTGCGCTGGCCAGATTTGCGATTTTATAGGCGGCAATGCTGCCTGTAACTCCAAGGAGTATTGTTTTTCCTTTTAACATAAGTTTCCTCCGGTTGTCTTTCCATTTTTTCTATGTTACAATCATAGCACAATTTTTCTTTGATGGAAATACCATCCGCAGAAAGGAGTTTTCATATGATATTAGCCATTGATATGGGAAATACGAATACCGTAATCGGAGGAATTGACGAGACAAAAACCCATTTTATCGAACGGGTTACCACGGATCAGAACCGCACGGATACAGAGTATGCGGTAACGATTAAAAATGTTCTGGAAATGCATGAGATACCTGCTTCTTCCATCGAGGGCGCCATTCTCTCTTCTGTGGTCCCGCCTTTAAATTCCACTATTTTAAATGCTGTAGAAAAGGTTGTGGGCATCCGGCCTCTTTTGGTTGGCCCCGGCATCAAAACCGGAATCAACATCCTTATGGACAACCCTAAAACTGTAGGAAGCGATATGATAGTGGATGTGGCAGCTGCCATTCAGGAGCATCCCCTGCCTCTGGTGGTGATCGACATGGGAACAGCCACCACCATGAGTGTGGCAGATAAGCATGGAAATTACATTGGCGGAGTCATCCTTCCCGGCCTGCGCGTATCCTTAAACTCCTTAAGCGGAAAAACTGCCCAGCTTCCCTATATCAGCCTGGAGGTGCCGGATAAGGTCATTGGGAAAAATACCATTGACTGCATGAGAGCCGGGATCATTTTCAGCAATGCAGATATGATTGACGGAATTCTGGACCGTATGGAAAAGGAGCTGGGCGAGGCTCCCACGGTAATTGCCACCGGCGGACTGGCCCGTTTTATCACACCTCTCTGCAGACATACAATCATTTATGACGACGCCCTTCTGTTAAAGGGACTTTTGATCCTGTACCGAAAAAATACACAGTAGAATCCGGCAAAGGATCTCTCATTCCCATTTTCTGGATAGAAAAATAAGTATAAAAGCGCCCATATCCGTCCATCATTCTCTTATAGCCGGAATGGAAATACAGAAAGCTTTCCGTGCATAACACTCAAACAAACGGAGGTATGGGCCATGTCATGCTATAAGGTTGAGATCTGCGGTGTCAATACTGCCAAGCTGCCGCTTCTTAGCAACGAGGAAAAGGAAAATTTATTTTCCCGAATCCTTAAAGGGGATAACGATGCAAGGGAAGAATATATTAAAGGAAATCTGCGTCTGGTATTAAGCGTGATCCAGCGATTTGCCGGCAGCCAGGAAAATATTGATGATCTTTTCCAAATCGGCTGCATCGGCCTTATCAAGGCCATTGACAATTTTGATATTACCCAGAATGTGAAATTTTCTACCTATGCGGTGC
>CAUCBQ010000128.1 GCA_958441075.1 uncultured Clostridiaceae bacterium
TGTACCGCCGCGAATGGGTACAATTACCGGTGTAATATCCAACTCTTCCATCGCTGCCCTTGCCTCGTCGATCAGGTACATGTAAGGTTTAATTTTCTCTTTCATATTGTAGTAGGAATCCTTTACCTGTACCTCAACGGAGCCGGGGCCGTATTTTTTGTTCAGATAGTCTGCCGCTTCCTTAAACAGTTCTTTTTTATTCTCAAATTTCTGCTTATCATGGTCCCGGATAATGTATTCCAGAGAAGCCTCCTCTACACTGCCCTCCATCCGGTCCAGATGAAAGAATCCCTCATATCCTTCTGTATACATAGGGTTTTCAAAGGCAGGTAAGAGAGATTGAAACTCCATTCCCATTAAAAGGGCATTTTTCATCTTTCCCTTGGCGCTGCCGGGATGGATACTGGCTCCATGGATCTTTATCCGTCCTGACGCTGCATTGAAATTCTCATATTCCAGCTCTCCAATGGCTCCGCCGTCTACGGTATAAGCTACATCTGCTCCAAAGCCCTTTACATCAAAGCGGTCAGCGCCTCTTCCAACCTCTTCGTCCGGGGTGAAAGCAATGCAGATCCTGCCATGCTTTTCTTCCGGATGAGATAAAAACCAGGCTGCCATAGTCATGATTTCTGCGACGCCTGCCTTATCATCTGCGCCTAACAGGGTGGTGCCGTCGGTGGTAATAAGCGTTTTTCCCTTATAGTTCTTCATTTCAGGAAAATCCTTTACCGAAAGCCAGAGAGAGGCATCTTTATTCAGACAGATATCCTCACCGTCGTAATTTTCAATGATCTGGGGTTTTACATTTGTTCCGGAAAAGGCAGGCGCTGTGTCCATGTGGGAAATAAATCCCAGAGCAGGCGCCTGCTGCCCTTCTTCCAGATTTGATGGGATCACGCCGTATATATAACCATTTTCATCCTCCCGTACATTGGATACACCCATTTCTCTCAATTCCTCTGCCAGCATATGGCCTAAAACCCGCTGTTTTTCTGTACTGGGCATCTGCTCCATATCATCCGCAGACTGGGTGTCTACGGCTGCATAGCGCAAAAAACGCTCTGTTACCTGTGATAGATTCTGTGACATTTTGTTTCCTCCTTATTTTTGGAGATCCGAAGGGATCTCATTTTAGCAGTATTTCATAAGCCGGGCTGTGCTATTCTTTATGAGTTTACATAATATTTTTATGTAAACTTCTCTCTCACATCCAGATCCCTTGCTATCATTTCCAGATAATGCACCAGCATATCCCGGTGAGCCCGAATTTTCCAGGAATGGTCAATCTCTTCATAGGTAAAGCTCTTGCGGCCTCCGGCCTCCATTCGGTCCCAAAAGCGTTTTATGGTACGAAAGGGCACATAGTACATCTCATCCATCCCCGTATAATACAGAACAATAAAGGCAATGCCGCCCTGAGCTTCAAACTCCTCCATGAATCGGATCTGGTGAGTATGGATATTCTGCAGGGGAAAGGTGGATGCAGCACATTCTTTGGCATCAAAGCATACGGGAATTCCCTGAACAGCCCCAATGTAGTCCACCGTACTCTTCTGGTCAAAATACGCCAGGGTGATATGGCGGCTGTTTTTATCAATCTGGATAGGCGTGATGGGCGTGGGGATTTTTTGTATCAGAGCCAGCTTTTTTTCCCTGTAGCTTTCATTGGTGCGGTTGATTAAATCCTCCAGGGTTGAACCCCGAAGTCCTCTGGTATTCCAGGTTCCCATAGTGTGTCATTTCCTTTCCGATATCATCTGCCGGCTGTCAGACAGACTTTAAGCAGCCTGACATTTAGTATAGCAGAAGCGGCAACCAAGGTAAAGATATGAAAAATCCTGTCATTGCCATTTTCCTTCCTTTGTTTTATAATAAAAACGGAACTGTAAACACTTACATTAAAAGCAAATGATTACGAGGTGAACCAATGAATCCATCAAACGTTTATTTCACAGACTTCCACACCGTTGCCTTTGGCGACAGCCTTCCTACCAAGTTAAAGAAACTGATTAAAAAAGCCGGAATTGAACAGCTGGATCTGGAAGGCAAATTTGTGGCAATCAAGATGCATTTTGGAGAGCTGGGAAATATCAGCTACCTGCGCCCCAATTATGCCAAAGCCGTTGTTGATGTAGTAAAAGAGCTGGGCGGAAAACCTTTCTTAACAGACTGCAATACCATGTATCCAGGCAGCAGAAAAAATGCTCTGGAGCATCTGGAATGCGCATGGGAAAACGGTTTTACTCCTTTGACTGTGGGATGTCCCATTATCATCGGAGACGGCCTTAAGGGAACAGACGATGTAGACGTGCCGGTAGAGGGCGGCGAATATGTAAAAGCTGCAAAAATCGGACGGGCTGTGATGGATGCGGATGTATTTATCAGTCTGACCCACTTCAAGGGTCACGAGTCCACCGGCTTTGGCGGAGCAATCAAAAACATCGGCATGGGCTGCGGTTCCAGAGCCGGAAAGACCGAGCAGCACAGCAGCGGAAAACCTCACATTACCCCGGAGCTTTGCCGCGGCTGCCGCAAATGCCAGAAGGAATGTGCCAATAACGGCCTTATCTTCAATGAAAGCACCCGTAAAATGGAGGTTAACATGGAGGGCTGCGTAGGCTGCGGGCGCTGTCTGGGAGCCTGCAATTTTGATGCCATTTCCTTTAATGACAATGCCGCCAGTGCCCTGCTTAACCGCCGTATGGCTGAATACACGAAAGCAGTTATTGACGGACGGCCAAACTTCCACATTTCCCTGATCGTGGATGTATCTCCCAACTGCGACTGCCATGGTGAAAATGACGTTCCGATCCTTCCAAATATCGGCATGTTCGCATCCTTTGATCCCCTCGCTCTGGATCAGGCCTGCGTAGACGCCTGTCTGGCAGCAACCCCTATGCCCGGAAGCCAGCTGGCAAGAAATATGGCAAAGAAGGATTTTGTGGATCACCATGACCATTTCCGCAATTCCACCCCTGAGTCTGAGTGGAAAAGCTGTCTGGAGCATGCTGAAAAGATTGGTCTGGGAAGCAGGGAATATAATCTGATTAAAATGTAATCATTCATTAATAACGAAAAAGCAGAAGCGGCCTCTTACTTCCCGCTTCTGCTTTTGTTTTACAATCATTCACTTATGCTTCGGACTCGCTTTTAAATCTGGCGGCCTGCTCTGCGATCAGTTCCTTATCCTCAAAGTAATTGATCTTCATAGCCCGCTTCATCTCAGCCAGAGTTTCTGCGGCTTTCTTCTCAGCCCTGATGCTTCCTTCTTCCAGGATTCTGTATACAGCCGGAATATCCTTTGCGAACTCTTTTCTGCGTTCGCGGATCGGACGAAGTTCTTCCTGGATTACGTTGTTTAAGAACTTCTTAACCTTTACATCTCCCAGTCCGCCTCTCATGTAATGGGCTTTTAATTCATCCAGATTTTTATACTCTGGCAGATATTCCTCAAAATGGGCGTCCGTACAGAATGCATCCAGATAGATAAATACAGGATTTCCCTCTACCTGGCCCGGGTCCTGAACTCTTAAGTGGTTGGGATCAGTGTACATGGACATGATCTTCTTTTTAATTTCATCCTCGGAATCAGAAAGGTAAATACAGTTTCCAAGGGACTTGCTCATCTTTGCCTTGCCGTCGATTCCCGGCAGACGCAGACATGCCTTATTATCCGGAAGAAGGATCTCCGGCTCTACCAGATTTCCGTCATATACAGAGTTAAATTTATGGACAATCTCCCTGGTCTGCTCGATCATGGGCGCCTGATCCTCTCCAACAGGTACGGTAGTTGCTTTAAAAGCAGTGATATCCGCAGCCTGGCTGATGGGATAGGTAAAAAAGCCAACCGGAATGCTGGTTTCAAAATTGCGCATCTGAATCTCGGATTTTACCGTAGGATTTCTCTGAAGCCGGGAAACGGTTACAAGATCCATGTAATAGAAGGTCATCTCACAGAGCTCAGGGATCTGAGACTGGATAAACAGGGTAGATTTCTCCGGGTCCAGACCGCAGGCCAGATAGTCAAGAGCTACCTCAATGATATTCTGACGTACTTTTTCAGGATTGTCCGCATTGTCTGTCAGTGCCTGAGCATCTGCGATCATAATATAAATCTCGTCAAACTGACCGGAATTCTGCAGTTCAACTCTGCGTTTTAAGGAGCCTACATAATGTCCAACATGAAGGCGGCCTGTAGGACGGTCGCCGGTTAATATGATTTTTCCCATTGTATTTTATCCTCTCATCTTCGCTTGAAAAGCGGAGTTTATAATAAATAAGCATACCCCAAAGGAGGGGTTCTGTCAAGCACGGAAGCGGCCTGATCCCCGTCCTCCTCTATGCCAGGCCCTCGCCCTTCATAACCCTTAAAAATGCCTCCGGCAGAGGGGCAGAAAACTCCTTTCCGCCAAGATAATCAAGGGGTGCGGGAAGCTCCTCAGGCATAACCAGATGAAAGGAATGAAGCATCTGGGAGGTGATCCCGTATTTTGACCGAATACTCTCATTTACTCTCCTGTCGCCGTATTTAAAATCTCCCAAAATAGGATGGCCGATGGAAGCCAAATGGGCCCTGATCTGATGGCTGCGGCCGGTAATCAGCGTCACCTGCAAAAGAGTCGCTCTGCCATTTGATTTAAGGGGAACGTATTCCGTCATAACAGGCACGCTGTCCCCGGTTTCAACAGAATAAACCGTTACGGTATTGGAAGCCTCGTTCTTTTTTAAAAAGCCGGTAATCAGCTGCTTTTCTTTCAGCTCGCCCTTAACCAGACACTGATAGTATTTGTGGATACTCCGATCCTTGAACACACTGTTGAGCACCTGAAGTCCTGCTAAAGATACGCCTGCTGTTACAAGTCCGCTGGTATTCCGGTCCAGGCGGTTGCAGATGGAGGGCTTAAAGGTACGCAGCTGCTCTACAGAAATACGGCCGGACTGGATGAGATAGTTTAAAATATGTTCATTTAAGGACAAATCGCTTTCCCTTGCCTTTTGCGAAAGCATACCGGAAGGTTTGTTTACAATCAGAATATGGCTGTCCTCGTAGATAATATCCAGCCGCACAGCCCCGATGCTGTTTTTCTTTCCTGTTTTCCCCTGATGGACGGGGCCATTTTGTGAAAATGCTGATGAAGCAGATGGGGCGACTGTATTCTGTGAAAATTTGGCAATCGTCTCATCTGCCAGAAACAGACGGATCACATCTCCTTCCTTCAGCCGCTCTCCTCCCTCGCATTTTTTCCCATTAAGCGTAATATTTTTCTTACGCATCATTTTATATAAAAAGCCCTTTCCAGCCTGGTTCAGATATTTGGTTAAAAGCTTGTCTAATCGTTGTCCGGCTTCATTTGCCGCGACCTTTAGTTCCTGCATGGTCTGATTTCTCCTTGTGTCCGTATTTAGGATTCCCACCGGCTGCCCTCAGGCGCATATTCGATCCGCTGCATTATGTCCAGAATAAAGCGGTGGGGAAGCAGCTTTGTGAGCATATAAAAGGCTTTCATCGCCCATCCGTAAACAGAAAGCTCCCTCTTCGCCACACTGTCCCGGATGGCTTTTTTTACTACCCGGTCCGGCTTTGCCATTACAAACTGCTTATAAAGGGGGATTTCACCGGTAGTCTGGGCAATATCAAAAAATTCCGTTTTCACAGGCCCTGGGCATACGGCTGTCACAGAGATTCCACGACTTTCCAGCTCCCTGTTTAAAGCCCTGCTGTAACTTAAAACATAGGCTTTGGTCGCTGTGTATACTGCAAATCCCGGCTGAGGCAGAAAAGCGGCGCTGGAGGCATACTGAATGATCCTGCTGTTTTGAGGCATAAAGGGAAGAACTGTGGCGGTGACTGCCGTAAGGGCGGTGCAGTTAAGATCAGACATTCCTGTCTGGTCTGATACAGAAAGCCCGTCGGTTCGGCCGATTTTTCCAAAGCCTGCGGCATTTACAAGAAATTTCACCTGAGGTCTGGCCTGCTCCAGAGCAGTCTTTAATATTTCACGGTCCTGTTCTTTGGTCAGATCCAGCGCAAATGTGCGCACAGGAATACCGATGGAATCCTTCAGCTGTTCCAGACGGTCCTTTCTTCGTCCTA
>CAUCBQ010000129.1 GCA_958441075.1 uncultured Clostridiaceae bacterium
ACCTCATACGCCTCCGGCGTTTCTGTGGCATACCGTTACAGCCCAGACGGTTCCGGTGAGAAATTCTCTGCTTTTGGCTGAGGCACTGGTCAAAAATGGCGTCAGTCTGGAATTTCACCTTTATCCAGTGGGCCGCCACGGTCTTGCTCTGGCGTCAGAGGAAACGGCTGACGGTCAGGAAAGCTATATAGAACCTCAGTGTCAGAGCTGGATCAGGCTGGCTGGGATATGGCTGGAGCATTTTCAGGGGGGAACTCTGTCCTTTTAAAATACTGCAATCATTCTTTAGAAAGTCTTTTATATTTTATACACCTCATCTTTTATTTTGTATTTTATTATATGGATGTAAGGAGGAAGCGGATATGAGCGGGGATCGGATACTGTTAGTGGAGGATGACAAAGAAATACGGGAGGGTGTGGAAATCTTCTTAAAAAGTCAGGGCTATGAGGTTTTTCAGGCAGCCGACGGTCTGGAGGGACTGGAAATTCTTAAAAACCAGGCCATTGACCTTGCTATTGTAGATGTAATGATGCCGCGGATGGACGGTATTACCATGGTGGCAAGACTGCGGGAAAGCTTCGATTTTCCGGTACTTTTCCTTTCTGCAAAGTCAGAGGAGGTAGATAAGATACTGGGGCTTAACATGGGCGCGGACGACTATATCACAAAGCCATTTACGCCAATGGAGCTTTTAGCCAGAGTGAATTCCCATCTCAGGCGTTATCACCGTTTTATGGACCGTCTGCATTTGGGGGTGGAAGAAAGAGCCAGAATCTACCGGGCCGGGGGTCTGGAGGTAAATGAGGATACGGTCAGCGTTACTATTGATGACCGGCCGGTAAAGGTAACGCCCATTGAATTTAAGATTCTTCTGCTTTTGATCCGCAATCCGGGCCGGGTGTTCCCGGCAGATGAGATCTATGAGCGTGTGTGGAACGAACGTGCAATCAATACGGATACAGTTATGGTTCATATCCGCAATCTTCGGGAAAAAATAGAAGTGAATCCGAAAGATCCAAAATATTTAAAGGTGGTGTGGGGAGTTGGATACAAGATTGAAAAACAGCCGTAGCAAACACTGGATCGGCATTTTGCTGATCGTAATTCTGGTTGCCGCATCTGCAGCGGCAACCGTGGGATTTTATCCCTATATGAAACAAAAGGCCGTAAGCCAGAGCAGCGTAAGCAGACAGGAATGGGAAAATGACAGTGGCCGTTTTGATAATCTGGCTACTCAAATTATGAATTTCAGCTATGTGATCTGGCACCAGCAGAAACAGGAGGAAAATGGTGGGATTCTCACCTGGTCCCAGACATTCCTTCCGGATCTGGATGAGAAGGCAGCCGCACCTGCCTATGAAGGCGAGTCTGAGCTTATGACAGACCGGCTGGGAACCATGCAGGAGGTTCAGTCGCAGATCGAGGAACTGGGGCGGCGTTGGGAAGAGATGTACGGACGGTATAATGGGACCCTGATCCGCTATATGGTTACAGGGCCTGAGGGTCAGTGCCTGCGGAGCAATGTAATTGATCCGGAAGTCATTTTCGCAAAAGAACCGGAGACAAATGAGATTCAGTTTACCGCAGAATTTACTTCCGGAGGGAGGCTTGGCATAACCGATCTGAAAGGAGATGCAGACAGCTGCAGCCGTATTTTTCAGGCAATGACTACATATGAGTTTTATGATCCCATTGAAATGCGGCTGGGAAGCCAGTACCGCAGCAGCGGCGTAGAATTTCAGGGACCAAGGGATATGAAGATCCGTTTCCTGTGCGATCTTACAGATACAGACAGCGGCTTTTACGGAAACCGTGCGGAAGAAGAGGGGGTGAGAAGCTGGGATTATCAGAATGGCGGAGGATATTTTATGGTTGTATGTACTGCCGCGGCGGTTATTATACTGGCTGCTCTGGCACTGCCCTCCATCCGTTCTCTGGAAATCGGACGCAGCGTTTTGTGCCGTCTTTCCTTTGAACCTTTAAGCCTGATTGGAATGCTGTGGTTTGGAACCTTAATCAGCAGTATTCCGGTAGAATTAATCCATGCAACTATGGAGGGCTATTTATCAAGGGAATGGCTGCAGGCCGGATTTACAGAGGGAGCTGCGCACATGATAACCCTTTTGGTCAACGTACTGTTCTGGATTATCATGTATGGGGTTCTTTACTGGGGCATTACCTGCATACGCGCTGTGTTTACGCTGGGGCTCTGGCGCTATTTTAAGGAACGAACCTGGCTGGGCCGTTTCCTGCGGTTTGTGAAGCGCTGGACCGTAAAAGGTCTGGATCTGTTTTCCAACACTGACTGGGAGGGAAAGTCTACCCGTATGATCGGAAAGGCTGTGATTGCCAACTTCATTATCCTGGCTCTTATTTCCTGTCTGTGGTTCTGGGGAATTGGAGCGCTGATTCTCTACTCGCTGGTACTGTTTTTCCTTCTGAAAAAATACTGGGGGAAAATGGAAACCAAATACAGACTTCTGTTAAAGGGAATCAATGCCATGGCAGAAGGTGATCTGGATGTGGAGTTAGATGAGGATCTTGGGGTATTTGAACCTCTGAAGGAACAGCTTTCCCATATTCGCGACGGCTTTAAAAAGGCAGTGGCTCAGGAAGTAAAAAGCGAGCGCACCAAATCAGAGCTGATTACGAATGTGTCCCATGATCTAAAGACTCCTCTGACTGCCATTATTACATATATCAACCTCCTAAAGCAGGATAACCTGTCAGAAGAGGAGCGAAGCTCCTATATTCAGGTATTGGACCGCAAATCCATGCGCTTAAAGGAACTGATAGAAGACCTTTTTGAGGTCAGCAAGGCAAACAGCGGTACGGTGAACCTTCATCTGGAAGAGGTGGAAATTGTGAGCCTGATGAAGCAGGTGCGCTGTGAGATGACAGACAAGATTGAAAAGAGCGGTGTGGACTTCCGGTTTCATCTGCCAAAAGAGAAGATCTTCCTCCGGCTGGACGGACAGAAAACCTGCCGTATCTTTGAAAATCTTATGGTAAATATTACAAAGTATGCCATGAAGGGCACCAGAGCTTACATTCAGATTAAACGTGAGGAAGACGGCTACGTGACTGTTTCCATGCGGAATATTTCAGAGCATGAATTAAAGGTATCTCCGGATGAGCTTACAGAACGTTTTGTACGGGGGGATGAATCCCGCAATACAGAAGGGTCCGGTCTTGGGCTTGCTATCGCAAGAAGCTTTACCGAAGCTCAGGGCGGTACTATGAAGCTGGAAGTGGAGGACGATCTCTTTAAGGTTACGGTGCGGTGGAAGGAGGAAAAGATGGAAAAACCTCCCGTCCATACGGAACCGGTGGAGGAAGCCGATCCCCTGAAATCTGCCGATTTACAGCCTGTTGATTCACAGGCTTTGGATGTACAGAATGTTGATCCGCAGGCCTCGGATGTACAGTCTGCCAGTTCGCTGCCTTCTGGTTTACAGCCTGCCAATTTACAGCTCTCCGGTCAACAGCACTCCGGTCCGCGTCCATCAGTTCCGCCCTCATTTGCCTGGTGGGACCCTGAGCAAAATGAGATTTTGGAGGAGCAGAAATCAGGGCAGGAGCCAGATGAAGAATAAATTTTGAAAAACAGAAAAACTTCAAAAATATCGCAGAAACCAAAAACTCCCCCACAGACAGAGCGGTATGCCAGTCTGTGGGGGAGTTTGTATGACAGGCGCCCGGTGATACGGGCGCACTTCTGATGCTTTAAACACAAACATCAGTGTTTGTTAACGCTTCTCTTTACATAGCTGGTATGCAGCAGGTGATGTGCCTTTTCGCTTCCGGGTTCTCCCAGATAGGTGGCGTACAGTTCCTTAATAGCCGGATTTTCATGGGACTTGCGGAGTGTATTTGCCTCATCGCTGTCGTAGAGTACCTTGGCTCTCAGACTGCGGATATCCACTGTATTGCGGATATAACCTGGCTGCTGAGGCTGGCCGCCGCCGTTGACGCAGCCGCCGGGACATCCCATGATCTCGATGAAGTGATAGTCGGCTTCACCGGATTTTACTTTTTTAAGAAGCTCTCTGGCATTTCCAAGGCCGGAGGCTACAGCAACCTTTACATCCATATCTGCTACATGATAGGTTGCCTCCTTGATGCCTGCGGTGCCGCGGACCTCATGGAATTCAAGCTTGGGAAGCTCCTCGCCGGTAAGGGTTTCAACTGCAGTTCTCAAAGCAGCCTCCATAACGCCTCCTGTAGCGCCGAAGATAACGCCTGCGCCGGAACCAAGGCCCAGGGGCTCGTCAAAGCTCTCATCGGGCAGTTCCAGGAAGCGGATTCTTGCCTTGCGGATCATCCGGGCCAGCTCTCTGGTGGTAATGGAGATATCCACATCCGGTACTCCATTGGCAGCCTCGTCCTCTCTTCCGATCTCAAATTTCTTTGCCGTACAGGGCATTACGCTGACGCATACGATATCCTTTGGATCAATCCCCATTTTCTCAGCATAGTAGGATTTGGCAATGGCTCCGAACATCTGCTGTGGAGATTTACAGGTGGAAAGATTTTCCGTCATATCCGGGAAATAGTGTTCGCAGTATTTAACCCAGCCCGGAGAACAGGAGGTAATCATAGGCAGAACACCGCCGTTTTTTACACGCTCTAAAAATTCGTGAGCTTCCTCCATGATAGTCAGATCAGCAGAGAAGTCGGTATCAAATACGCGGTCAAAGCCCAGACGGTGTAATGCAGCAGCCATTTTTCCCTCTGTATTGGTGCCAATGGGAAGGCCGAATTCCTCGCCCAGGGCAGCACGGACAGCCGGAGCAGTCTGAACAATTACATGCTTGGATGGATCTGCAATAGCGGCGAATACCTCGTCGGTGCAGTCCTTTTCCTGAAGGGCTCCTGTAGGACAGACAGCAATACACTGACCACAGGAGACGCAGGAGGTTTCGCCAAGCCCCATACCGAAGGCAGAGCCGATTTCAGTTGCAAAGCCGCGGTTATTGGCTCCGATGACGCCGATGCCCTGTACCTCGCTGCACACTGCCACACAGCGGCGGCAGAGGATACATTTGCTGTTGTCACGGATCATATGAGCGGCAGAGGTGTCGATCTCAGAAGGTGTGGTTTCACCGTCATAATATCCTTCATCTTCTACGCCCAGCTCTCTGGCAAGTTCCTGAAGCTCACAGTGACCGCTGCGTACACAGGACAGGCAGGAGCGGTTATGGTTGGATAATAAAAGCTGGATGGTTTTTTTTCTGGAATCCATGACCTTTGGAGTATTGGTAAATACTTCCATTCCTTCTTCCGCAGGATATACGCAGGAAGTAACCAGCTTTCCGTTCTTTAATTCTACAATACATACACGGCAGGCGCCGATTTCGTTGATCTCTTTTAAGAAGCATAAGGTAGGGATCTCGATATGCGCCAGTCTTGCTGCCTCCAGGATGGTTGAGCCCTTGGGAGCAGTGACTTCAATGCCGTTGATTTTCAGTTTGATCGTTTCCATCGTCTATTCCCTCCCTTTTATTTCTTATAGATTGCGCCGAATTTACATTTCTCCATGCAGGCACCGCACTTGATACACTTGTTCTGGTCAATAATGTGCGGATTCTTTACAGAGCCGATGATTGCTCCGGCAGGACAGGTGCGGGCGCACAGAGTACAGCCGCGGCACTTGTCACGGTCAATGTTGTAGGATAAGAGTGCCTTGCAGACGCCGGCAGGACAGCGTTTTTCCTTGATGTGGGCCTCGTATTCGTCACGGAAGTACCGCAGGGTGGAAAGCACCGGATTTGGGGCTGTCTGTCCCAGTCCGCAGAGAGAATTATTCTTTACATAGTAGCAGAGCTCTTCCAGCTTATCCAGATCAGACATATCAGCCTGTCCCTTGGTTATCTTTGTGAGGATTTCTAGCATACGCTTGGTGCCGATGCGGCAGGCGGTACACTTGCCGCAGGATTCTTCGACTGTAAATTCCAGGAAGAATTTGGCAATATCTACCATACAGTCATCCTCATCCATGACGATCAGACCGCCGGAACCCATCATGGAACCAATGGAAATCAGGTTGTCGTAGTCAA
>CAUCBQ010000130.1 GCA_958441075.1 uncultured Clostridiaceae bacterium
TTAGTGCAGCGGTTCATAATGAAAGCCAGGAATAACTTTTCACGAGTCAAAAAGAAAGTGAGAATGACGCGTTTGGACTCCTGTGACGAATGTACGGTATCCATTTCGGTGAAATGATCGAGCTCCAGCTTTTGAAAATCTGTAAACATGCGGCCTTGAAAAACAGTACGGTCTTTGATTTGAGTCTTATGAACTTTGCGGGGTTTGAATTTTACTTTACGCTTTAAATCAACATTTCTTGCTGTAAGAATGCCATCATTGAGGTAGGAGTAAAGTGTTCTGACTGACATATCCAGTTCTGGGTGGTTCGTAATGATCTGATAGGGCGATTGTCCCTGATAAATAAGAGGAGTAATGACCATGTCCTTTTGATGCAGCTCATGTTTGGTCATGTTTATACCAGCTCTGGATGAAGACAGACATTCCTTGTACTTACGGTCTGCAAAGACAGCATCATAACGGTACTTGTGAGCAATGGAACAATGATTGATGGCTTTCGGACATCCATTACAGACATAAGGAGCCTTATCAAGACGGTTACATAGTTCTTTGACAAAATCGGGGCAGGTTTGGTTACAGGTGGGACAGGAAGTACACTTAATGTTGCAGAGAATGATTTTTCTGCAAACATTTGTTTTTCTGCAGTGATATCTGTGAACGCAGAAGTTGTGAGCGTTAAAGAAGGCTCCTTTATGATACCAATCGCTTACACGATGGAGCTTCACTTCCTTCGAAATGGTAGTAGGGTCCTTGCATAAGAATCGTGCGATATCTTTAAAGGAGCTACCACTGTTGAGGGAACGCTCAATGTATTTACGGTCTTCAAGGGAAAGATGTTTCTGGTTACCAGGAATATATTTGCTCATAGAGATCTCCTTCTACTGCTGTCAGAAGGTCTTCATGAGCATAGCATGAATATATGAAAGATTAAACTCTACTCATGCAGGAGTAAATTCCACCGCATAAGCGGACGGTGGAATTTACTTTTGAAAGTTTTATGTTGCAATTTGATATAGACCTGGTCTTGCAATTCCTACTCCGGGGTGTTAAAATAGACAAACATTCGCAGAAAACAAAAACATTTTATACAAATCATACAAAGGAGGGGTTTGCAGGGTGTTTCGCTTGGAGGAATTTATGAAAGGACTGGACCGGCTGTATGAGAGCGGACAGATGGATTTGGCAGAGGAATATCTTACAGAAAGCATGAAAACAGCGGGACAGTCAGATGACAGGGGAGGAATTCTGGCAGTTTTAAATGAACTGGTGGGATTCTACCGTGTAAAGGGACAGTATGAAAAGTGCGTGCTTTGTGCGAAAGAGGCGATGGCCTTGGTAGAGGAGCTGGGGCTTAAGGGAACGCTGCATGATGGAACAACATGCCTGAATGCAGCAACCGGTTTTCGTGCAGCAGGAAGGTATGAGGAGGCAGAGAGCGCCTACAAAGAGGCAGAGAAGGTGTATGCGGCTCTTTTGAAGGAGCCGGACTACCGTCTGGCAGGCCTTCACAATAATCTGAGTCTTCTGTATGCGGAAACCGGACGGCTTTCACAGGCTGAAAAAAGAGGCCAAAAGGCTTTGGATATCATCCGACAGCTTCCGGATGCACAGGCCGAATGTGCTACAACCCTGACCAATCTGGGAAATATCTGTTTTAAGATGCACCGTACAGCCAGAGGAACCCGGTATATGAAGGAGGCAGTAAAAATTTTTCAGTCTCTTCCCGGAAATCCGGACCCCCATTATCCTTCTGCTCTGGCAGGACTGGCTGAAGCCTGCTTCCATCGGGGAGAACTGGATGAGGCGGAAATGTATTACGGACAGGCCATGGAGAGCATCAGCTGTCTGTACGGGAAAAATGACAGCTGGCAGACCTTAAACCGAAACCGGGAGAAGATCCGCAGCCTGAAGGCCCGCAGAGAAGCTTTTGAAAAGGGCGGGATTCGCGGGCTGGATCTGGCAAGGCGTTTTTATGAGAATGCGGGCCGTCCCATGCTGCAGGAAAAATATCCTGCCTATGCGGGAAGAATCGCCGCAGGTCTGGCGGGAGAGGGATCAGAATGTCTGGGGTTTGACGATGTGTACTCTACAGATCATGATTATGGACCGGGCTTTTGTCTGTGGCTTACCAAAGAGGACTATGAGGCAGTGGGAGAACAGCTTCAGGCAGATTATGACAGGCTGGCAGAGAGCTTTGAGGGTATTCCTGCGCGAAACACTGCAAAGGAGGGTACAGGCCGCGTAGGCGTCATGGAGATCGATACCTTTTACAAAAGGCTCACAGGATTTGCAAGTGCTCCGGGCTGTAAAAATGAGGAGGATATGGCATTGTGGAACCGGATTCCTGCGGAGCAGTTAAGGACTGCGGTCAGCGGGGCTGTTTTTGAGGACGGTCTGGGAGAATTTACCAGACGCAGGAGAGAGTTTGAAACCTATCCGGAAAAGGTGCGCCTGTACCGTCTGGGCCTTTGTCTGGGGAAAATGGCTCAGTCCGGTCAGTATAATTATGAGCGGGGCCGCCGCAGAAAGGATATCGGGATGATGCAGGCCAGCCTGGCGGAATTCATCCAGGCTTCTGCAGAGACAGGGTATCTTTTAAACCGTCTGTATATGCCGTTTTACAAGTGGAGGCTGCGGGCAATGGATGAGTTTACCTGTGTAACGGAGCTTAAAGGAGCACTTGAGGAACTGGCTGGAAGCCGTCCGGATGAAGAGGAAACAGAAGAAAGAATTGAGACCGTCTGCGGGATCATTTTAACGGAATTAAGGAATCAGGGTCTGACAGACAGTGATGAACTGTTTTTAGAGCGTCAGAAGGCGGAGGTGCTTGCGCGTATGGAAAAGTTTTCCGGGCAGGAGGTTCGGGCTCTGGCAGATGAAATTGCCGCTATGGAGTGGCAGCAGTTCGATCAGGTGAAAAATCAGGGCGGACGGGCTTCCTGTCAGGAAGATCCTAAGACCTTTGGCATTATGCGCAAAAGCCAGTTTTATACCTGGGATCTTCCGGTACTGGAAAGCTATCGGAGAGATCTGGAAGAGGCTGAACGGTCGGGCTGGAACCTTTTGACAGAAAAGTATGCCAGGATGATGGAGCATACTGCGCCTGAGGAATACAAAGCATTAAAGGACAGACTGCCTCATCGGGACAAGGCAAGAAAGGTTCTTGAGGAGCTTCTGGTATCCCTTATGATGGACTGGACCAGGGAAGCAGCAGAAAAATTCCCCTCTGTTATGTCTATGGGACGCAGCCTGTCCTCGACAGAGGACGGTATTTTTAATACCTCAAGCGAAACCTATTTAAGAGGCGAGCTTGGTACATATTCCGACAGGACGCTGGAGCTTTACGCAGCCATGCTTTTAAGCCGGATGAAGGACGGGCGCAATCCTGTAAGGGAAACTCTGGAGCATACGGCGGCTCTCTATGGTTATCCATCCCTTGAAGAAACAGAAAGGAAGCTTTGCAGAAGACAGGGAAAGGAGACGGAGTGATTTATGGCGGCAAAAAAACTGTATTCCATTGGAGAGGTAAGCAAGCTGTGCAATATTTCCACAAAGGCTCTCCGGTTTTACGATAAGATAGGCGTGATCGTACCGGATGAGGTGGGAGAAAACGGATACCGCTATTACAGTCAGGATACAATCCTTCGGATTCCCATTGTAAAGTATTACAAGCAGATGGGTTTTAAGCTGGAGGAGATGCAGGGGCTTGTAAAGGGCGGAGATTACTATGTGGTAGGCGACAGCTTTCAGAATAAAATCAATGAACTGGGAGAGCAGGAGCGGGCGATTCACAACAGCTATGTATCTGTAAAGGACTGGTATGAGCTGATTCAGGAGGCTAAGGCGGTGCTCTGCAATAAGATTCAGGAAGTGGGGATGCGCTATGTAGGTGAAGAGCATTACTGCTATATGGATCAGGATTTTGAATATCATTACATGGATTCCATCATCAATATTCCGTGGGTCAATTATCTGGACAGCGTGAAAAATGAGATTACCGGACCTGTGATTCTGGAATTTCCGTCCTGGAAGGAAAAGATGGGAGGAACCTGCAGACGGGCAAGAATTATGCAAAAGCCCATTCATCCCTGCTGCTGCGGAACCAATGAAGTGAATTTCGGCGGTTTCATGGCAGCGACCATCTATCATGCCGGATCTCATGACGGGATAGAGGAAAGCTATGAAAAGCTGGATCAGTGGGCGAAAGCCAGAGGGGTATCTCTGGGGCCCAATGTGTATGAGCGGTATGTGGTTGATTACTGGACTACGGCCAATCAGGACGAGTTTGTGACGGAGATTATTCTTCCCATAAGCAGCCAGACAAAATAGAAAAGAGAAACCTTCCCCTATGGGGAAATGAAACAGAAAAACCTTCCCCTATGGGGAAAGGCCGGAAAGAAGAGAAAGAGCAGAAGGAAGCCCCTTCTGCTTTTTTATATCCCCCGGTTTCTTCGTCATATTGCTGTGAAAAAAGTAACAAAGTTATACAATATATACAACGAACTGGTCGGAAAAAGTGCGTTAAAAAAAAGATAAATTACCCTTGACTTTCCATATATGGGAATGGATTATACTAAATGCACAGAAAAGGTATGCTTTTGATGAAAAGATTATGCATACTGCGCGCAGGCTGTAAAATTAAAAAAGAGAAGAATGAGAAGGAGAAGAAACATGAAGTACGATGCATTAGGAATGATCGAAACCAAAGGACTTGTAGCATCTATTGAAGCGGCAGACGCCATGGTAAAGGCTGCCAATGTAACTCTGATCGGCAAGGAAAAAGTAGGCGGCGGACTTATTACGGTTCTGGTAAGAGGCGATGTGGGAGCTGTAAAGGCTGCTACAGACGCAGGGGCAGCGGCTGCACAGAGAATCGGAGAGCTGGTATCCGTTCATGTAATCCCCCGTCCCCATGGCGAAGTGGAGACAATTCTTCCGGGAAACGGAAAGGCAGAATAATCAAAGGAGAGAAAATCAATGAGCGGTAACGCCAATATGACAAAAACATCTGCTGCGGATGTGAAGATGAAGCAGCTGAGCAAAAAATTCCGCGTAACAGGCCTTACGGCAGGAGCGCTTTCCGGCCTTACATATGGAATTTACACCACTCTGGTACTGGTTGCCGGTTACTATGAACCTCTTGTAAGTGCGGTTGGAATTCTGGCCGCTCCTTATGTATGTTCCGGACTGAATGATTTATTCGCCGGTATCTGGCTCACCATTTATAATGCCAAAAAGGGACGTCTGGCAGAGCTTGGACGTACGGCAAATACCTTCCCCGGCAAGATGATGATACTGGGAGCCCTTTTAGGCGGCCCTATCGCCAACGGCGCTTATCTGGTAGGACTGGCCCTGGCCGGCGCTTATGCAATCCCCATTTCCGCAACCTGCGGCCTGTTTGGAGCTCTGTTTGCATGGATCTTCTTAAAGCAGCGTCCGACCAAGCGTGTAGTTGCAGGTATGCTTACCTGTGTGGCAGGCGCTATTATTATCAACTGGGTAAAGCCCGAAGGCAGCCCCAATTTCACCCTGGGAATCATCTGCGCGCTCATCGCAGCTGTGTGCTGGGGACTTGAAGGAATGCTTTCCAGCTACGGCGGAGCCATGATTGATACAGATGTGGCTACCAATATCCGTCAGCTGTTCTCCGGTCTGGTAGATCTGGTAATTATTGTTCCGTTAGTAGGCGGACTTGGCCTGTTAGGCGGTACCTTATCAGCCGGTATTCCGGCTCTGTGGCTGGCTGTATCCGGACTGAGCGCAGGCGCTTCTTTCCTTCTGTGGTACAAGGCAAATTCCACCGTTGGATGTGCCATCGGTATGAGTTTAAATGTTACATATGCGTTCTGGGGCGTATTGTTCTGCATCCTGTTCCTGGGACAGCCTGTAACAACTACCATTGTAGTTGGTTCTATCGTAATCATCTTTGGTGCGATTCTGGTTACCATGAATCCGCTGGACTTTTTCAAGAAGGGAGAGGTGTAAGATGCTGCTGCCCGCAAGAATGGCGGTGCTCAATTATTTAA
>CAUCBQ010000131.1 GCA_958441075.1 uncultured Clostridiaceae bacterium
TACGTCCACTTCATCATTTACTACTAATGGCTTTAACTCGTTTACCAGTGCCACTGCCTCAGATGGAGTCATGTTCATCTTCCAGTTGCCTGCAATGATCTTTCTTCTTGCCATGGTTATTCTCCTTTATACACATATATTCCGTAAATGGACCGCCCGGACCGCAGGCTTGTCTCCGGTCCGGGCGGTATACTCATGCTATACAGCCTTATTTGTCATCTGCTGCTGCTACGCCTGGAAGCACCTTGCCCTCAAGGAACTCCAGAGAAGCGCCGCCGCCGGTGGAAATGTGGCTCATCTTATCAGCAAAGCCCAGCTGATTTACAGCTGCTGCAGAATCGCCGCCGCCGATAATGGTGGTTGCATCTGTCTCTGCCAGGGACTCGGCAACTGCGATGGTTCCCTTTGCCAGAGTCGGGTTCTCAAATACGCCCATAGGTCCGTTCCATACAACAGTCTTTGCGGACTTAACAGCCTCAGCGTAGATCTTGGCAGTCTCAGTACCGATATCCAGTCCCATCTTATCAGCAGGCATAGCGTCTACGGATACATTCTCGGCATCTACAGGAGCATCGATTGGATCAGGGAAGGAAGCTGCTACGACTGCATCTACAGGAAGAAGAAGCTTCTTGCCAAGCTTCTCTGCCTTTGCCATCATCTCGCGGCAGTAATCTAACTTGGTATCGTCTACTAAGGACTTTCCGATTTCCTTGCCCTCTGCCTTTAAGAAGGTAAATGCCATACCGCCGCCAATGATCAGTGTATCGCACTTCTCTAAAAGGTTGGAGATAACGTTTAACTTGTCAGCAACCTTAGCGCCGCCAAGGATTGCTACGAAAGGTCTTACCGGATTCTCAACTGCGTTGCCTAAGAAGTCGATCTCCTTCTGCATCAGATAACCAACTGCGTTTGTGCCGCCCTTAGCTGTGATGAACTTGGTTACGCCTTCTACAGATGCGTGTGCTCTGTGGGAAGAACCGAATGCGTCGCATACATAATCGTCTGCCAGCTCTGCCAGCTCCTTGCTGAATGCTTCGCCGTTCTTTGTCTCCTCAGCGCCGCGGAAACGGGTATTCTGAAGAAGAACTACATCGCCCTCGTTCATAGCCTCTACAGCCTTGGTTGCAGCTTCGCCGGTTACATTGTAATCTGCTACAAAAACAACCTCTTTGCCTAACTTCTCTCCCAGTCTTGCTGCAACAGGAGCTAAGGACTCACCCTCGTTAGGGCCGTTCTTTACCTTGCCCAGGTGGGAGCAGAGAATTACCTTTGCGCCGTCAGCAATCAGCTTGTTGATGGTCGGCAGAGCCGCAACGATACGGGTCTCGTCTGTGATCTGTCCGTTCTTTAACGGTACGTTGAAATCGCAGCGCACAAGCACTCTTCTGCCTTTTACGTTCATATCATCGATAGATTTCTTATTTAACATAATGGATGTACCCCTTTCATACTGCGTAAAAAGGGCCCGGTCCTGACGACCGGACCCTTTTTATGAGTCTACTAAAAAACTAAGTGATTAAGCCAGCTCTGCGAAGTATTTAATAGTTCTTACCATCTGGCTTGTGTAGGAGTTCTCGTTGTCATACCATGAAACAACCTGAACCTCATACATATCCTCAGCAATCTGAGCTACCATGGTCTGAGTAGCATCGAACAGGGAGCCGTACTTCATGCCGATAACGTCAGAAGATACGATCGGGTCCTCGTTGTAGCCGAAGGACTCGGAAGCTGCTGCCTTCATAGCTGCGTTGATGTCTTCCTTTGTAACGCCAGCCTTCTTAACAACTGCTGTTAAGATAGTGGTAGAACCGGTCGGTACAGGAACACGCTGTGCGGAACCGATCAGCTTGCCGTTCAGCTCTGGAATAACCAGACCGATTGCCTTAGCTGCACCTGTGGAGTTAGGAACGATGTTTGCAGCGCCTGCGCGTGCTCTTCTTAAATCGCCCTTTCTGTGTGGTCCGTCAAGGATCATCTGATCGCCTGTGTAAGCATGGATGGTGCTCATGATACCGCTCTGGATTGGAGCGTAATCATTCAGAGCCTTAGCCATCGGAGCCAGGCAGTTGGTTGTACAGGAAGCTGCGGAAATGATGTTGTCCTCAGCTGTCAGAGTATTCTCATTTACAGAGAATACGATGGTCTTTAAGTCATTGCCTGCGGGTGCAGAGATAACTACCTTCTTAGCGCCTGCATCGATATGAGCCTGAGCCTTGTCCTTAGAGCAGTAGAAACCTGTACACTCTAATACTACGTCTACTCCCAGCTCTCCCCATGGAAGATCAGCAGCCTTTGGCTCCTTGTAGATGGTGATCTTCTTTCCGTCAACTGTGATGGAATCCTCACCAGCCTCTACAGTGTGCTTGCCCTCGCCAATGTGGCCTGCGTATCCGCCCTGAGCGGTATCATACTTTAACAGATGTGCTAACATCTTGGGATCAGTAAGATCGTTAATAGCAACTACTTCGTAGCCCTCTGCTCCGAACATCTGACGGAATGCCAGACGTCCAATACGTCCAAAACCATTAATTGCAACTTTTACTGCCATGATTCAATTCCTCCTAGTTGTTAAATTGTATTATTGTTAAATAATAATCAACTTGTACTAATTGTAATCAATTTTCCCCAAAATAGCAAGCCTTTTTTTTAATTCTATCTTTTCGTTAACTTTATAACAATTTATGGGGGAATTTACAGCATTTTACCATTTTATCCCCTTTTCCTTCTTGTGTTTTTTACCCCTGATGCGTATAATATTTATCGTTAAAATACGAAATTACGCCTTCCGGACGCTGATCACAAAGGAGAATTGCCCATGATCTTCGACTGCCATCTGCACACCGCCTTTTCCGGCGACTCAAACACACATGCCCGGCTTCAGATTGAACGGGCCATTTCCCTGGGAATGAAGGAGCTGACCGTCACAGACCACCACGATTATGACTCCGCCTTCTGTGAGGATGACTTTGAACTGGATCTCCTTCCCTATCTGACTGCCCTCAGAGACTTAAGAGAAGAATACAGGGATAAAATCCGTATCAATATAGGGATTGAGCTGGGGCTTCAGCTTCATATTCAGGAATATCTGGAACAGTTTCACAGAGAATGGGGAGCTGAATTTGACTTTATCATCGGCTCCAGCCATTTCATCCGCTCTCAGGACCCCTACTACCCCTCTTTCTGGGAAAACTGCGGATCAAAAAAAGGGCTGGAGGATTTCTTTGACCTTTCTCTGAAAAGAGTCCGGGCCCTTCATCCCGTCTTTGACTCCTGGGGGCATCTGGACTATGCTGCCCGCTATGCCCCGGACAGCCATTCTGTTTACAGTTACTCTTCCTTTAAAGAACCGATTGATTCTATTTTAAAGGTTCTGATCCAAACTGGAAAGGCTCTGGAATGCAATACAGGCGGCCTGCGCAGCAGCCTTGGGCAGCCAAACCCGGATGCAGAAATCTTAAAGCAGTACCGCCGCATGGGCGGGGAGCTTATTACCATCGGCTCTGATGCCCATATTCCGGAGCATCTGGGCTATGGCTTTGACCGGACAAGAGAGCTTTTAAAACAGTGCGGCTTTCATTATTATACCATTTACCACAATCGAAAAGCGGAGATGATCCCTCTGTAGGGATCTCTCCGCTTTTTATGTACAGATGCAGATTACAGGGCCTCCATAGCTGCGTCAATATCCTTTCGCAGCTGCCTCCACTCTTCCTCATGCTCCACATAGTATTTAGGACACTGCTTGCCGTTGATATCGTAATGGCGCACCACATCGCTGCTTTTAAGCTTCAGCTGGACGCACAGCCAGGCTGTCAGCTCTACCACAGACTGATAGGCTGCAGCGCTGTATTTTCCCGTATCATCCGGATGACAGACCTCAATGGAAAGGGTATCCTCATTTCTGGGAGCATTGGCATAGGCAATCTCATTCACCGGAATGCACTGGATCACCTCTCCCTCCAGTCCCACAATAAAATGGCTGCTGGTAGAAGTTCCTGCCTGCTGGCTGTCCTGATCCGCCAGGCTGTCAAAATAATTCCGGTTGCCCTCTGCGCTAGATCCGGGGTTTGCCACATAATGGAGCACAATATTATTGATCCTCTTACGGCTCACATCCGGCCTTGAAAAAATATTTTTGCGGATAAAATCCTGCTTCACCCAGTCCGGAACCTCTACTGCCTTAAGATCCACTGTATAGGGCCGCTCCCAGCCCCATACATAGTAGCCGCCGCCCAGCCCCGCCAGCACGCCAACCACCAGAGCCATAAACACCGCTGCAAAGGGAAAGCCTCTGCGGCGGGCCGCCCTTTTCCTGCTCCTGCGGCTTTTTTCCTTTTTTCTGTCATTTTCATCTATGGGAACCTGACGCAGCCCCGTAAGCTCTTCTTCCAGCCTCTTTTCTTCATCCCTGATATCTTTCATCTCTATACCCTGTCTTTCTGCGAAAGACACGGATGGACCTCCAAAACCCGTCATGTGCCTTCACTGTCTGATACCATCAGTATAACGGACTGTTTTTCTCAGCGCAAGTACAATTTAGAGCGAGTTTCTGCATCCTGATCCATATAACCTGATCAAATATTCAGCAGCTCGCTGTACGCCTGCAGCGCTCCCTCTGTCTCATGTGCCAGCACACGCTTTGCAAGCACCTTACCCAGCTGTACGCCCTCCTGGTCAAAGCTGTTTACATTCCATACAAAGCCCTGGAACATAATCTTATTCTCAAAATGTGCCAGAAGTGCGCCAAGGGTTTTCGGATTCAGCTGCTCTCCGGTGATAATACTGGAAGGACGTCCTCCCTCAAATTTCTTATTCAGATTCTCATCATCCTTGCCGCAGGCAAATGCCACGATCTGAGCCGCTACATTTGCACAGAGCTTCTGCTGGCTTGTGCTGTCCTCAATTACAACATCAGTGCCAATCTGGCTGTTTTTAAAGCCAACGAACTGAATGGGCACAATATCCGTTCCCTGATGGAGCAGCTGATAGAAGGAATGCTGTCCGTTTGTTCCGGGCTCGCCAAAGAGAACCGGACCTGTGGCATAGTTTACAGGCTCGCCGAAACGGTTCACAGATTTTCCGTTAGACTCCATATCTGCCTGCTGCAGATGTGCGGGAAAACGGCTTAATGCCTGAGAATAAGGCAGTACCGTAGTTGCCGGGTAGCCTAAAATATTTCTCTCATATACTCCAATCAGAGCATCCAGCATGTCCGGATTCTCCAAAAGCTCTTCCTTTGCCGCCAGCTTATCCTCCTCTGCCGCACCTTCCAGGAACTGAGCAAATACCTCCGGCCCGAATGCCAGGGATAAAACAGCGCCGCCTACTGCGGATGTAGATGAGAAACGGCCTCCGATATAATCATCCATAAAGAAGGCTGCCAGATAATCATCGCTCTTTGCCAGAGGCGAGGTCTCGCTTGTCACTGCAATCATATGTCTGGACGCGTCCAGACCTGCGTTCTTTAAAGCATCCTTTACAAAGGATTCATTAGTCAGCGTCTCCAGTGTTGTTCCTGATTTGGAAACCAGAACGAAAATAGAATGAGCAACATCAATAGAGCCGAGAACTGCTGCCGCATCATCCGGATCTACATTGCTGATGAATTTCGCTTCCATCTTAAAGGTATCATTTTTCTTTGCCCAGTTTTCCAGAGCAAGGTACATGGCGCGGGGGCCCAGGTCGCTTCCGCCGATACCAATCTGTACAACCGTCGTAAACTTCTCACCAGCTGCATTGGCAATCTCACCGCTGTGTACCTTCTTTGCAAATTCAGCAATTCTCTCCTGCTGTTCTACATAGAAGGCCCGCTTATCCACACCGTCTGCCATAACCGTATCCCCA
>CAUCBQ010000132.1 GCA_958441075.1 uncultured Clostridiaceae bacterium
AGAGGCATCCAGACAGGCTGTGATGGATATGGTGGCAGATATTAACAGCGTACTGTAAGATGAGTTACGGCGTCAGGCCGGAAACGGAAATAGGAGAATGTTCATGGCAAAGTTAAAGATGACAGCCTCTGTGGTTTCACAGGCACAGCTGGCTGAAGGTATTTATGATTTAAGGCTGATGGCCCCGGAGATTGCGTCACAGGCAGCGGCAGGACAGTTTGTATCCGTCTATTCCAAAGACGGCTCCCGTCTGCTTCCAAGACCCATCAGCCTCTGCGGAATCGACAAAGAGGCCGGACAGCTGCGTCTGGTATACAGAGTGGCAGGGGCAGGCACAGAAGAGTTTTCTGCATTGAAGGAAGGGGATATGGTCGATATCCTGGGGCCTTTGGGAAATGGCTTCTCTCTTCTGGAAGGAAAAAAAGCCTTCCTGATCGGCGGCGGTATCGGTATTCCTCCTATGCTGCAGCTGGCAAAGGAGCTGTGTGCGCTGAATGGTTCTGAAATGGTTCAGTCTGTGATCGGCTATCGTGACAGCCAGCTGTTTTTGAAGGATGAATTTGAAGCTTACGGTCCGGTTTATACTGCTACAGAGGATGGAAGCCGGGGAACAAAGGGGAATGTGCTGGATGCAATCCGCGAAAACGGACTTACTGCAGATGTGATTTATGCCTGCGGTCCGACCCCCATGCTTCGCGCCTTAAAGGCATATGCGGCAGAGAACAACATTCAGTGCTGGATTTCTCTGGAGGAGAAGATGGCCTGCGGTGTGGGCGCCTGTCTTGCCTGTGTCTGCCAGTCTAAGGAAAAGGACGAGCATTCTCAGGTGCACAATAAGCGTATCTGCAAGGACGGCCCTGTATTCCTGGCAGATGAGATTGAACTGTAAAGGAGGACGGCCCTGTGAATATGAGTGTAAATATCGCCGGAGTGGAATTTAAAAATCCGGTGATGGAAGCCTCCGGAACCTTTGGCTCCGGTATGGAATACAGTGAATTTGTAGATTTAAACCGTCTGGGCGCTGTTGTTACAAAAGGCGTGGCAAATGTACCCTGGCCCGGAAATCCCACTCCCAGAATCGCGGAGACCTACGGCGGTATGATCAATGCCATTGGTCTGCAGAATCCGGGAATTGACGTATTTGCAAAGCGTGATATTCCATTTTTGAAGAAATACGATACAAAAATTATTGTGAATGTCTGCGGCCGTTCCACAGAGGACTACATTGAGGTAGTAGAGCGTCTGGGAGAAGAGCCGGTGGATATGCTGGAGATCAACATTTCCTGCCCCAATGTAAAAGAGGGGGGAATTGCTTTCGGTCAGGACCCAAAGGCGGTTGAGGCGATTACAAAGGCAGTAAAGGCTCATGCAAAGCAGCCGATTATTATGAAGCTCAGTCCCAATGTGACAGATATTACCGTGATGGCAAAGGCTGCTGAGGCAGGCGGTGCAGATGCGATTTCCCTGATCAATACCATAACAGGAATGAAAATTGACGTGGAGCGCCGTACCTTTGCCGTAGCCAACAAAACAGGCGGACTTTCCGGCCCTGCTATCAAGCCGATCGCTGTCCGTATGGTATATCAGGTGGCAAATGCAGTATCCCTTCCTATCATCGGAATGGGCGGCATCCAGAATACAGAAGATGCGCTGGAACTGATTCTGGCAGGAGCTACGGCTGTAGCCATTGGAACAGCCAATTTCCACAATCCATATGCAACTGTGGAGACCGTAGACGGTATCCGGGCATATATGGAACGCCACGGAATAGAGGATATAAAAGAACTGATCGGTGCTGTGAAATAAGCAGCCGAAGCAGGGATAGAAACGATGACGAAAGCCCGCGGGAGTCAGAATCCGGCGGGCTTTCGCTGACAGACGCTTTTACAGGGGGGAAGCAGCACTCGAAAGGAGAAGGGCATGGACAATCAGAGATATAACGTACTTTTTATACAGACAGATCAATGGTCTCAGAATTTTATGGGGTATAGAGGGTGCAGTGAAATTATGACTCCCACCATTGACCAGCTGGCAAGAGACGGGGTGATTTATACAAACTGCTACAGCACCTGTCCGGTATGTATACCGGCCAGACGGAGTCTGATGACAGGTATGAGCCCCAGAAGCCATGGTGATCGGGTATACAGCGACCGGATGAAGATGCCGGAAGCGAAAACACTGGCCCAGGCATTTTCGGATGCCGGATATCAGACTGTGGCAGTGGGAAAGCTTCATGTGTATCCCCAGAGAAACCGTATTGGTTTTCATGAGGTGATTCTTCAGGAGGAGGGACGCTATGAATTTGGCGTTCTGGACGATTATCAGATATGGCTGGCGGAAAACGGAGCGGTAGGGCAGGAGTTTTCTCATGCTATGGGAAATAATACATATTATACGACTCCATGGCCCCTTGAAAGACGGATGCATCCTACCGTGTGGACTACGGCACAGATGGTGCGGCAGATTCAAAGGAGAGATCCTACACGTCCTTCCTTCTTTTATCTGTCCTATCAGTTTCCACATCCGCCGCTGGTTCCGCTGAAGGAATATCTGGATATGTATAAAGACGAGGATATTACTCTGCCGCCAGCAGGAGACTGGGTTGACGACAGCTTTATCATGAAGGAAATGACAGAATCCGGCAGGCATTACAGCGACAGAGAGATAAAGCTGGCAAAGAAAGCCTATTTTGCCCAGTGTACTCTGATTGATCATCAGATTCGCCTGGTACTGGGAGCGCTGAGGGAAAATGGAATACTGGATAATACACTGATTGTGTTTGCCAGCGACCATGGGGAAATGCTGTTCCAGCATAAGATGGCGGGGAAACGCAGTTTTTATGAAAATTCATCCCATATACCGCTGCTCTTTTCAGGAAAGCCTGTAGCTTCCCTGAGGGGAAAGAAGGATACGCGTCTGGCATGTCTGGAGGATATTATGCCTACCCTTCTGGAATTCTGCAAAATTCCGGTGCCGGATACGTCAGAAGGGGAAAATCTGTTTGGTGAGAGAAAGCGTCAGGTTCTGTTTGGAGAAATAAGCGAGGGGCCAAGAGCTACGCGCATGATCCATGACGGACGTTTTAAACTCATTTATTATCCATGGGGAAACAGGATTCAGCTCTTTGATCTTGAACAGGACCCAATGGAAATGAAGGATCTGTCAGGAAGGCTTGAGGTAAGGCAGATACAGGAAGCGCTGGAAAAGGAACTGATGCAGCAGCTGTACGGAGAAGATGTAAGCTGGATTTCGGACGGAAAACTGACAGGCGTAGAGGCGCCGGAATACAGGGAAAAGGCAGATTATGGTTTTTCCAATCAGAGGGGGCTTCACTGGCCGGTGGTTATGCCTGTTTCAAAGGATTCGGCTGGAAGCTGACAGGAATGATAAAATAAAAATGATCCATACTAGTCATAGACAGGAGGAACCCAACATGAAATTCAGTGAAATGCCCTATGAACGGATTGATTTTGACGCTGCCAAAGAGGAGCTTTCCTCTATTATAAAGGCTTTTCAGGAAGCCGGTACGCCTCAGGAACAGATGGAGGTTCACAGACGCTATTATAAGCTGATGGGCCGCATCAAAACCCAGGCTACTCTGGCGGAAATCCGTCACAGTATTGATACCACAGACCCCTTTTATGAGGAAGAGAAAACGTATTACGATCAGGCGCTGCCTGCATTTTCCAACCAGGAGGTGCAGTATAAAAAACTGCTCTTTGATTCTCCATACCGCAGAGAGCTGGAAGCGGTCATCGGCGGCCCTGCATTTAAAAACATTGAACTTGCCGCCAGGTCAGTAAGCGAGGCTGTGATTCCTCTGATGCAGGAGGAAAATGCGCTGGTGACGGAATATGAAAAGCTGCTTGCCAGTGCAAAGCTTGACTGGGAGGGAAAGCTCCTTAATCTTTCCATGATGACGCCATATTTAAACCATGAGGATCGGGAAATCCGGAAAAAGGCGGCTGCAAAGGTGAATGCGTTTTATGAGGGGATTGCAGACCAGCTGGATGAACTGTATGATAAGCTGGTAAAAAACCGTACGGCGCAGGCAAAGAAGCTCGGCTTTGAGACCTATACAGATCTGGGCTACTGTCGTATGAACCGCAACAGCTACGGAAGAAAAGAGGTAGAGCAGTTCCGGGAGCAGATCAAAAAGGACTGGGTGCCCTTTGCGGAAAAAATGTGGGAAAACCGCAGGAAGCGTCTGGGTCTTGATACCTTGTACCACATGGACGAGGGATTAAGCTTCCCGGAAGGAAGTCCCAAACCAACAGGAACTCCGGAGGAGATCTTAAGGAGTGGGCAGAAAATGTATGAGGAATTATCCTCTGAAACCAGAGAATTTTTTGATTTTATGATGGAAGGGGATCTGTTTGATGTATTTGCCCGTCCCCATAAGCAGGTGGGAGGCTATATGACCTATCTGCCGGATTATCAGGCTCCCTTTATTTTTGCCAACTTTAACGGAACCGCCGGGGATGTGGATGTAGTGACTCATGAGTGCGGCCATGCATTTCAGGGGTATATTTCAGGAAAAGATCCCATTATGGAGCATTCCGATATTACGACGGAAACGGCAGAAACCCATTCCATGTCCATGGAGTTTTTCACTAATCCGTGGATGGAGCAGTTCTTTGGCAGCAGGGCCGGTGCTTTCTTAAAATCCCAGCTGGAGGATGCGGTAGTATTTATCCCCTATGGCAGTATGGTGGATGAATTTCAGCATATTGTATACGATCATCCGGAAATGACTCCGGCAGAGCGAAAGGATATCTGGAAAAAACTGGAAAAGCAGTACAAACCCCACCTGACATATGAGGAGGAATCTTCCTTTTATGCAGAAGGCGGCTTCTGGCAGCGCCAGCACCATATTTACAGCTTCCCATTTTATTACATTGATTATGTAATTGCTCAGACGAATGCCTTTCAGTATAAGATCTGGATGCAGAAGGACTACAGAGCAGCCTGGAAAAGCTATCTTTCATTCTGTCAGGCCAGCGCTTCCGACTTTTTTATCCGTATGGTAAAGGATGCGGGCCTGGAATCGCCCTTTGAACCGGGAACCATTGGAAGAATCGTGGAGGGTCTGGAGGAAATTTACGGTAAGATGCAGTAAAAAAACATTTTATAAGCAGAATATTCCGGGCAGAAGACGGCGCCTGCTGTGCGGCTTCTGCCCTATTTTTGTCAGATTTCAGGAAGATATGAGAGACAGGTGAGATATATGAAAGAGCGAAAAGAAGTTCTGGATTATGGAATGACATTTCCCGATGTATACATAGATACCCCCTTTCATGATCCAAACTGGGTGCTCCTTCGATATAAAAAGAACCGCAGGGCCTTTGCCTGGACATACGAGAGAAATGGAGCTATGTGGGTGAATGTAAAGGTGGACCCTCAGTGGAGGGATTTCTGGAGAAATGCCTATCCTTCTGTACAGCCGGGATACCATCAGAATAAGGAGCATTGGAATTCCATCCGGTTAGACGGCACAATTCCGGATGAAACCATACGGCAGATGATTGGGGAGAGCTATGATCTGATCCGGGAGGGAAAGGGACGATAAAATGCTGTGATTTCCAGTTAGTACAGACAAATTATTGCTTGACAAATGATAAGAATTATCATAAACTAACTTCGCAGGAATACAGATGAAAGTCGTTTCAGAGTATGAGAAAGGACAGAGAAAAATGACACTGAAGCATTTGGAAATAGGAAAGAGCGCCGTTATAAAGGCTGTAGGCGGAGAGGGGGCTCTGCGTCAGCATTTTCTGGACATGGGAGTGATCCCGGGAGCAGAGGTAACGGCTGTGAAGCTG
>CAUCBQ010000133.1 GCA_958441075.1 uncultured Clostridiaceae bacterium
GGAAAAAGGATGGAAAAAATCAGAATGGCCGTTATTGGGATCGGTACAATGGGAAAAAAATATGCGAAAATGATACAGGAGGGAAGGATTTCCGGGATGTGTCTTGGGGCAGTCTGCTGCAGGAGTTATGAAAGCAGTCAGTGGGCAAAAGCGGAGCTTGGCGGAGAGATTCCTGTCTTTCAGGATACAGAGAAGCTGTTTGAAGCTTCAGAATTGTTTGATGCCTGCCTTATAGTTACGCCCCATAAGCTGCATCCGGAGATGATTATACAGGCATTTGATAAGGGAAAGCATATATTCTGTGATAAACCTATAGGTGTTTCTATGGGACAGTGCCTGAAGATCCGTCAGAAGGCAGAAGAGAAGGACCTTGTTTTTGCAATGATGTTTCATCAGAGGATGTATCCAAAGTATGAACGAATCCATGAACTTCTTGAAAGTGGGACTCTGGGACAGATCCGCCGCATTCTGATGGAGAACTCCAGATATTATAGAACCTGGCATTATCATAAATCCGGAAGCTGGAGAAGCAGCTGGAGGGGAGAAGGAGGCGGTGCGCTATTAAACCAGGGACAGCATTTACTGGACGTATGGCAGTGGCTTTTTGGAATGCCGGAACGTCTTTATGCTTTGATTCCCTATGGAAAGTATAACGATTTTTCAGTGGATGATGAGGCTACGATTGTGATGAAATATCCGGATAAGAAAACAGCAGTATTTATTCTTACTACGGGAGAAGGAACCTGGACCGAACGGCTGGAAATTGTGGGATCTAAGGGAACGCTTCTTTTGGAGGACAGCCATCTGACCCTTCATCTGTATGATCGGGATCTGGAAGAATATAAAAGGACGGCTTCCTGCAATTCCAGAGAAGAACTGAAGGAGAGAGTTACAGAGGAAACATTTCCTCAGGATGAAGAACCCTATGAGGAAATGCTGGCGGATTTTGCACAGGCTGTTTTGGAAAAACACCCGGTCAGAGTCAATGGGCTGGAAGGCTTAAATTCTCTGGAGCTTACCAATGCCGCCTATCTTTCTGCCTGGATGGGAGCGCCTGTCTCTCTTCCAATAGACGAAGCGCAGTATGAGAGGGAGCTGGAAAAACGTATCAGGAAGGAAATATGAAACCATTGTCATTTGTTATCATCGGCTCCGGCTTCAGGGCCATGTTTTACGGGAGAATTGCCAGACGGTATCCGGAGCTGTTTACACTAAAATACATATTATGCAGATCTGAGGAGAAGGCCGCAAAGGTTCATGGAGAAACAGGTTTTCCCACAACTGTATCAGACGAGGACTGCAAAAACTCCAAACCGGATTTCGTGGTTGTTGCAGTAAATAAAGGGAATATTGCAGATGTGGCAGAGAAATGGGCGTTGATGGGCTATCCTGTGCTTACTGAAACACCGATTGGATGCAGCTTGAAACAATTAAGACGAATCTGGGAATTAAAAGAGAAATACCATTGTAAAATTCAGGTCTGCGAGCAGTATTTTCATTGTCCGACTCTCAGGGCAGGACTGCATCAGCTTCAAAATGAAGCCATAGGACAGCCAGACTCCATGTATCTGTCGCTGGTACATGAATACCATGGGGCCAGTCTGATCAGAAAATATCTTCTGATGGGGCATGAACGCTTTTCTGTTATAGGAAAGCAGTTTACGTTTCCGCTGACAGAGACAGATTCCCGTCAGGGGGCTGTTACGGATGGTTCTGTAAGCAGCCGGGAGAGAATCATGGCGCTGTTTGAATTTGCTTCCGGAAAGACGGCGCTTTATGATTTTTCGGGGGAACAGTACCGGTCTTTTATACGCAGCCGCCATGTGACCGTTCGCGGACAGAAAGGAGAGCTTACGGATCAGATTCTTTACAGACTTACAGAAGAAAATTTCCCTGAAACCCTATATCTTATGCCGGAATTAGATTCACGGTACAGACAGCTTGAAACAAAACGTTTAAGGGATTGTGTCCGGGGCTGGAAGCCTGAGCTGTATCTGGATGAGATTGAGGATGAATATGCCATTGCCTGTATGCTTTATGATATGAGAGAGTATCTCAATTCGGGAAAAGAAATTTATCCTTTAAGGGATGCTCTTCAGGACAGCTATATGGCTCTGCTGCTCCAGGAGGCTGTCATGTCAGAGGGCTGTAAGATTCATTCCCAGCCAATGCCCTGGAATTAGAAAAACGCTTTTCGTTTAAAAATCCGGATTTCGGTACAGACTATCATCAGATCTGCAGCATGGGCGAATGAAAGGCCTGTGCCGGATACTTGGTAAAAACGAAAGGAAAGTCTATGAAAAAGGGAAAAATGTGGAAGGCGGGGGCTGCAGGAATAATGGCTGCGGGAACAGGAGCAGTCCTTATGATGGCCAGCCGGAAAAAGGGGCGGATGCACAGGCTTACGGACAGCAATTCCTCCTGTAAAAATAAAGGGGAAAAGGGAGAAAATCAGAGGATTTATTATTCCAAAGGCAATTATGAGGCATTTGCCCGTCCTAAAAAACCTGAGGGAATAGAAGAAAAGTCGGCCTGGTTAATCGGCGGTGGTCTGGCTTCTCTGGCGGCGGCCTGTTTTCTGATCCGGGATGCCGGAATGTCCGGGGATAAAATCCATATTCTGGAAGCATCTGACCGTACTGGGGGAGCCTGCGACGGAATTCTGGATTCATCGAGAGGATATATTATGCGCGGCGGACGTGAGATGGAGGATCATTTTGAATGCCTGTGGGATCTGTTTCGATCCATCCCTTCGCTTGATACGCCGGGGGCCTCGGTGCTGGATGAATTTTACTGGCTTAATAAGGCTGATCCCAATTATTCCCTCTGCAGGGTAACGGAAAAACAGGGGAAGCCTGCCTGTACACAGGGGTATTTTGGTCTCAGCGAAAAGGCGGAACGTCAGATTATGAAGCTGTTTTTTACCTGCGATGAAGACCTGTATGATAAAACCATAGAAGATGTATTTGACAATGAAGTATTTGACTCGCCCTTCTGGCTTTACTGGCGCACCATGTTCGCTTTTGAGAACTGGCACAGCGCTCTGGAAATGAAGCTTTATCTCAGGCGTTTTGTTCATCATATCGGCGGCCTTCCTGATTTTTCAGCATTGAAATTTACACGCTACAATCAGTATGAATCACTGATTCTTCCTCTGAAACGGTATCTGGAAGAAGCCGGTGTGGAATTTCGCTTTGGAGTTGCAGTGACAAATGTGGAGTTTGACATCAGAGAGGGAAAAAAGACGGCAAAATTTCTGGACTGCATGATAAATGGCGCAAAAGCACAGATTCCTCTTACAGAACAGGACCTGGTATTTATTACAAATGGAAGCTGTACAGAGGGAACGGTTTACGGAGACCAGGATCATAAACCGGACCCGAAAAGACAGTCGGAGCCTGAACACAGTTGGACACTCTGGAAAAATATAGCAGTACAGGATACGTCCTTTGGACGTCCGGAAAAATTCTGCTCCAACCGTGAAAAGACCTGTTGGGAATCAGCCACAATTACTACATCGGATGAGACGATCCTTTCTTATATAAAAAAGATAGCCCGAAGAGATCCGCGTACAGGAAAGGTAGTTACAGGAGGAATTGTCAGCTGTCAGGATTCCGGCTGGCTTTTAAGCTGGACGGTCAACCGCCAGGGTCAGTTTAAGGCTCAGAAGAAAGAAGAGGTATGCATCTGGCTCTATGGATTATTTCCAAATGGAGTGGGAAATTTCGTGCCCAAGCCTATGGGGGAATGTACGGGAAGGGAAATCACGGAGGAATGGCTGTATCATCTGGGAGTTCCGGCTGACCAGATTCATGATCTGGCTGCCTGGGGAGCGGTCTGCGTTCCGGCTATGATGCCCTATATTACGGCCTTTTTCATGCCCAGAAGAGAGGGAGACCGCCCGGATGTAATTCCTGAGGGAAGCGTAAATGCCGCCTTTATCGGCCAGTTTGCCCAAACTCCCAGAGACACGGTCTTTACAACGGAGTATTCCGTGCGTACGGCTATGGAGGCTGTTTACGGCCTGTGCGGCGTAGACCGGGGGGTACCGGAGGTATGGGGCAGCGCTTATGATATGAGAGAGCTTTTAAATGCCTCGGTAAAGCTTATGGATGGAGTTTCACCTTTAAAGAAAAGGCTTCCGGCATGTTTGGAGAAAGCAGGGAAAATGGCGATTAAAAAAATTGAACATACGGAGATAGGAGAACTTCTCAGGGAATGCGGAGTGCTGTAGCATTATAGACAACAGGCAGAATCCCATATAAAAGGATTCTGCCTGAATGTCTGCCTGTCTCAGCGGTATGGGACAGAAGTCGCTTACTGTAATTTGGTTCCTGTAAGCATTTCGTAGCTCTGGAGGTATTTGTCAATGGTTTTTTCTACGATTTCCTCAGGAAGGGTCCAGTCATTACCCGGATGAGCAGTGAGCCAGTCTCTGGCAAACTGCTTGTCAAAGGAAGGCTGGGAGTGACCGGGTTCGTAGCCCTGTGCAGGCCAGAAGCGGGAGCTGTCAGGTGTCAGCATCTCGTCGCCCAAGACTACGTTTCCATCCTCATCCAGACCAAATTCAAACTTGGTATCAGCGATGATAATACCCCGGCTTAATGCATAGTCCGCACATTTTTTATAGAGAGCGATTGTATAATCCCGGATCAGGGTTGCATAGTGCTCGCCCTTTCCAGGGAAATATTTTTCCAGATGGGCAATGCTCTGCTCAAAAGAAATATTTTCATCATGATCACCGATTTCAGCTTTAGTAGAAGGGGTGTAGATAGGCTCAGGAAGCTTTTCGGATTCCTGTAAGCCTTCCGGAAGACGGATGCCGCATACGGTGCCGTTTTCCTGATAGCTTTTCCAGCCGCTGCCTGTGATGTAGCCTCTCACGATGCACTCTACAGGGATCATGGTAAGCTTTTTGCACATCATGCTTTTTCCATCAAACGCAGGCTGCTGGAAGAACTGGGGCATATCTTTTACATCCACGGAAATCATGTGGTTGGGGAGAATGTCCTTTGTAAAGTCAAACCAGAACCTGGACATCTGGGTCAGCACTGTACCCTTCCCGGACACAACGTTGTGCAGGATCACATCAAAGCAGCTGATCCGGTCAGTGGCAACCATAATCAGGCTGTCGCCGTTGTCATAAATCTCACGAACTTTTCCTTCTTTGAACGGTTTCATGTCATATACCTCGCTATATGTAAGATTTTTGATGTAGCTTCTATCTAAGAATAAACGAAACACAATGCAAAAATCAATACCCAGATTGAAAATTATGTCATAACAGCAGTAAAAAAAACAAGGTTCTCTCTTATGCACAATAAACAGAAGAAAAAACAGGACGGTCAGGACAAAATTACCACAGGTCAAAAAGAATGATTGATATTATGGAAAATCCGCGTTAAACTAACGGAGAAGCGCCAAAAAAAACAGGAGTTTGACCTTATGATACGACAGAAAAAAAGACATTTTAAAAAGAAGGGCACCCTAAGGCCGGGCCTTGTGATTACCTCCCTTGTGCTTGCCTTCAGCATTGCAGTAACAGGGACAGCGGTCTATTTTAAAGATATAGTAAATATGTATCTGGCGGCAGACCGGACCCGGGTATCGGAAGAGGAAATGGCTGCTACAGCACAAAAGAGCACAGATCTGTCCCAGGAGATACAGTCAGAAGGAAGCGTTCTTTTAAAAAACAGTAAAAATACACTGCCCCTTTCTGATACAGTCCGTCAGGTAAATGTATTTGGCTGGGCTTCTACCCAGTGGCTGGGCGGCGGCTCCGGTTCCGGACGGATCACTCAGGTAAAA
>CAUCBQ010000134.1 GCA_958441075.1 uncultured Clostridiaceae bacterium
CATACGACTGTCCCATCATCCTTTTGGGAGATCAGCCTTCAGAAGAGCTTCCTGTCACCTCTGTTATCCGCGATTATAAAAAAGAGGGAGAGCTTTTGGGCCGCGCGGTGGCTGCACAGGTTGAAAGTGTATCGCCAGTGTATGTATTTGCAAAAGAACGTTCTGCATGAAATAACCGCCCGATTTATGAGGCGTTTGTAAAAACGCTGGGCGGGGCAGGCTTTGAAGCTGTGCTCTGCAGCAAAGAAAGCGGCTCTGACTTTAAAACGGTTCTTGAAACCGTACTTTATCCGGAAGGACCCAAAGCAACCATAGCGGCCCTGGATGCAGAAAGCATGACAGAAGTAGCGCAGATATTAAACAGCGACGACCGGTATACGGGCCGTCTGGCAGGCGTGTTCGGTGTGGGGAGCACGGCCTGGCTGCTTAATCAGATGGATAAGGGCCTTATTCGGGGACTGGTGGTTCATAACAGCTACAATGAAGGCTATCTGTCCATTCAGAGGGCGGCAGAGGGGATAAAAAAGGGCATGAAGCATGAACGCCTGTGCCTGGATTCCTATTATATAGAACGCCCTGATATCCGCAGCCGTAAGTTTGAAAAAATGCTTTATCCCATGGACTAGCCGGGAGGTGAGAGAATGAAACGATACAGATACGGAGTTCTTGGGATTGCTCTTGGGATATTGGTTTTATATGCCTGTTTTGCAGACAGGAGCTCCGGGAGAGAGGCGCCTGAACAGGTGCGCATCGGTATTACGCTTTACAGAGACGACGATACCTTTATAAATTCCATCTGCCGGATGTTGGAAAGGGAAGCGAAAAAACATGAAAAAACAGATGGAATACGGATTATTCTGGATGTAATGGATGCAAAGGAGGATCAGAGCACCCAAAACAGCCAGGTGGACCGGTTTCTGGCCCTGGGCTGTGATGTAATCTGCGTCAATATGGTGGACCGGTCGGCAGCCTCTGTGATTATTGATAAAGCCATGGATCAGGAGGTTCCGGTGATTTTTTTTAACAGGGAGCCGGTGAATGAGGATTTAAACCGCTGGGAAAAGCTTTTTTATGTGGGAGCCAATCCGAAGGAAGAGGGAATCTGTCAGGGAAATATGATTGCTGACGCCTATGACGCCTGTCCACGGATTCTGGATCTGAACGGGGATGGAAAGGTGAGCTATGTGATTCTGGAGGGAGAACGTGGACATCAGGATTCTCTGATGCGGACAGAATGGGCGGTGCAGACCTTAAAGAACAGGGGGGTGGATCTGGAAAAGCTTACAGGCGGCATTGCCAACTGGCAGAGAAGCCAGGCGGATGCCCTTATGGGCCAGTGGCTGGAGAAGTTTCCCGAGCAGATTGAGCTGGTAATCAGCAACAATGACGATATGGCTTTGGGAGCCATTGATACGCTGCGCCGCCTGGGCATCATCCGCCCGGTGTGTGTGGCAGGGATTGACGGCACTCCCGCAGGGCTGGATGCTGTGCGTTCCGGGCTTATGCTGGGAACGGTAGTGATCGACAGGGACGCCTATGGGGAAACCATGATGCGCATGGCGTTATCTCTGGCAAAAACAGACAAAGTACCAGAGGATATTCCTCTGGAAAAGGGGGCATATTTCAGGTGTCCCTCTTACCCGGAGGTACAGAAGAAGGAAAAGCAGGGGCCGGGAGCAGGGGATATGGAATAAAACCACAAAAAAATCAAAGAAAAATGTCGAAAAAAGAAGAAATCAAAGAATTTTGATAATGCGGAAAATAAAAATGTATTGAAAAGTGCATAAAAACGCTCTAAAATATACCTTGTGAGACGGACATAGTGTCCAGAGAAAATAATAAGTGGGAGGAGTTACAACAATGAGAAAATTCAGAAAAACAGCAGCCGTTGCCCTGGCAGCCATGATGGCATTTTCAGTAACAGGATGCGGAGGCGGTGCTAAGGAAACAACCGCAGCAGCAGCCGCTGACACAACATCAGCCGGATCTGAGGCAGAAAAGGTGAGCGAGGCCGTTACAGAGGCAGCGAAGGAAGAGGGCAAGAAGTTAGAGGATATGACCGTTGGCGTATTCTACTATACATACAGCGATACATACATTTCCAGTGTCCGTACCGCTCTGGACGAGTCCTTAAAGGCTGCCGGAATTGATTTCCAGGATTATGATGCAAACAGCAACCAGACCACACAGAACGAGCAGATTGACACCGCAATCAGTACCGGCGCTAACCTGCTGATCGTAAATATCGTTACCTCCGGTTCTGTTGACGCTTCTCAGGCTATCGTAGACAAGGCACAGGCAGCAGGCATTCCTGTTATCTTCTTTAACCGCGCCGTTGAGTCTGATGAGGAAGAGGGCAAGGTACTTGGCAGCTATGACAAGTGCGCATTTGTAGGAACTGATGCTCCTGAAGCAGGCCATATGCAGGGTGATATGATCGGTAAGTATCTGGTTGATAACTATGACACCGTAGACTTGAACGGCGACGGAACCATCAGCTATGCGATGTTCATGGGCCAGTTAGGAAACGTAGAGGCAATTTATCGTACACAGTACGCCGTAGAGGATGCAAACAAGGTTCTGACCGAAGCTGGAAAGGCTGAGCTTCAGTACTTTGATTCTTCCAACAAGGACTGCTACCAGGTTGACCAGGACGGCAACTGGAGCGCAACAGCAGCAAACAACTATATGAACACCAACCTGTCCCAGTACAACAAAGAGAACAACAACATGATCGAGCTGATCATCTGCAACAACGATGGTATGGCAGAGGGCGCTATCTCCGCATTAAATGACAAGGGCTACAACCTTGGCGACGGAACCAGCACCACAATTCCTGTATTCGGCGTAGACGCTACAGATGCTGCAAAGCAGCTGATCGCAGACGGCAAGATGACAGGTACCATCAAGCAGGATGCTGAAGGTATGGCAGAGGCAATTGCATTCCTGACACAGAATGTGGCAGAAGGCAAGGCTGTTATGGATGGAACAGACAGCTACAACATTTCTGAGAATGTAAGCAACAAGATCTATATCCCATACGCTGCTTATACAGGCGAATGATGAAAGTCTGATTTTGAAAGCGGCCTCTGCCTTAAGCGGCAGGGCCGCTTTTTAAAAGGAATACACGCAGTAAAAAGAAAAGCGGGGAGGGAAGCTGTATGGATAAAGAAGTGCTGCTGCAAATGACAGATATCTGTAAGGAATTTCCGGGCGTAAAAGCTCTGGACGGCGTTTCTCTGACAGTAAAAAGAGGGACTGTCCATGCCCTTATGGGTGAAAACGGCGCTGGCAAATCTACATTGATGAAGTGTCTGTTCGGTATCTATAATAAGGACAGCGGACATATTTTCCTGGAAGGAAATGAAATTAACTTTAAAAATTCAAAAGAGGCTCTGGAGCATGGCGTAGCCATGGTGCATCAGGAGCTGAATCAGGCGTTAAAGCGCAGTGTAATGGATAACCTGTGGCTGGGACGCTATCCCCACAAGGGAGTTATGATTGACGAACACAAAATGTATGAGGATACAAAAAAGCTGTTTAATGATCTGGGAATCGATGTAGATCCCAGACGGATTATGAGCACCATGCCTGTCTCCCAGCGTCAGATGCTGGAGATCGCAAAGGCAGTATCCTATGACGCAAAGGTGATTGTATTTGACGAACCCACCTCATCCCTTACGGAGCAGGAGGTAGAGCACCTCTTTGATATCATCAATATGCTTCGTGACAAGGGCTGCGGCATTATTTACATTTCTCATAAGATGGCAGAGATCCTGCGCATTTCTGATGAAGTAACAGTTATGCGCGACGGCACCTGGGTAGCTACGGAGCCGGCAAAGGAGCTGACGACAGAAAAAATCATCAAACTGATGGTAGGCCGTGAACTGAATAACCAGTTCCCGCCAAAGACAAACAAGGTAGGAGAGGTGGCCCTTGAGGTGGAGCATTTAAGCGGTCAGTATTCTCTTTTAAATGATGTTTCCTTTAATGTCCGCAAGGGCGAGATTATTGGACTGGCTGGTCTGGACGGAAGCGGGCGGACGGAGGTCCTTGAAAATCTGTTTGGTATTGCCACCAGAAAGTCGGGAACGATCCGTCTGGACGGAAAGCAGGTCTTAAACCGCAATGCAAGAGAGTCGATTAAAAACGGCTTTGCCCTGCTGACCGAGGAGCGCCGCGCAACCGGTATTTTTGGTATTCTGGATATTCGTGAAAATACGGTTATTTCCAATCTTAAAAATTATCGGAGCAAGGCATTTCCTTTGATGCTGGACGACAAAAAGATGAGACAGGATACCCAGTGGTCCATTGACGCCATGCATACAAAGACGCCTACCCAGGAAACAAAAATCCGCAGTCTTTCCGGAGGAAATCAGCAGAAGGTTATTTTGGGAAGATGGCTTCTTACAAAGCCGGAGGTGCTGCTCCTGGACGAGCCTACACGAGGAATCGACGTAGGCGCGAAATATGAGATTTATCAGCTGATCATTGACCTGGCAAATGAAGGCAAGGTAGTCATCATGGTATCCTCGGAGATGCCGGAGCTTCTGGGAGTATGCGACCGTATTCTGGTAATGTCAGGAGGACGGCTGGCAGGGGAAGTTGACGCCAGAAATACCACTCAGGAAGAAATTATGACACTTGCAGCTAAATATGTATAAAAGGGGGATATGGACAAATGAGCCGACTGAATATTTTCGCAGCCATCCAGGGGAAAATAGATTACTACAAAAGTCTGGATGCAAAAGATAAAACCACCTACTGGAAGGAAACCCTGATCAACAATGCGCTTTACATCCTGCTGATCATTGCTATTATTTACACCTATTCTCAGAACCACAAGTTCCTTTCCGGAAATTCCATTGTAAACATTGTCAGCCTTTCAGCAGCAAACATCCCCATTGCCTGTGGTATTGCAGGATGTATTGTACTGACCGGTACAGACCTTTCTGCAGGACGCGTTGTAGGTTTGACAGCCTGTATTTCCGCATCCCTGCTGCAGTCCTTAAGCTATGCAACAAGAATGTTCCCCAACCTTCCGGTTATGCCCATCTGGGTTGTAATTCCTCTGGTTATGGTTGTGGGAGGTATCGTAGGATGGGTCAACGGTTTCTTCGTAGCCAAGTTTAAGCTTCATCCCTTTATCGTTACTCTGGCTACCCAGCTGATCGTATACGGCGCCCTGCTGATGTATGTTATGATTAACGGAAACAACGGCCAGCCTCTTTCCGGCCTGGATGATTCCTTTAAGAGCTTCGTAACAGGCAGCAAGCTGTCTCTGGGCGGTATTCCGATTCCAAACTATGTATGGTATGCGGTTATTATTGTTATTGCAATGTGGTTTATCTGGAATAAAACTGCATTCGGAAAAAATATGTTTGCCGTAGGTTCTAACCCTGAAGCAGCTAACGTATCAGGTGTTAATGTAAACAAGACGATCATTATGGTACATACCCTGGCTGGTATGATGTACGGCCTGACCGGTTTTATCGAGTCTGCCCGTATCGGTTCCAACACTGCCAATACCGGTTTGAACTACGAGTGTGATGCGATCGCAGCCTGCGTAATCGGCGGCGTATCCTTTGTAGGCGGTACTGGTAAAATCAGCGGCGTGGTAATGGGCGTATTCCTTCTGCGAATCATTTTCGTAGCGCTGAATTTCCTGTCCATTAACCAGAACCTGCAGTACATTATCAAGGGACTTATCATTCTGGTGGCATGCTCCATCGATATGAGAAAGTATCTGGTAAGAAAATAATA
>CAUCBQ010000135.1 GCA_958441075.1 uncultured Clostridiaceae bacterium
CAGACGATAATCAGCGTCAGTCCTGCGATAAAAATACTGTTAACAAGCCACTGAAGAGCCGGGTTCTGGAACAGCTTCCGGAAGTTTTCCATGGTAGGATGCAGAGGGAACCATTCCGGCGGAAGCTTGATTGTAACCTTCTGTGATTTAAAGGCGCCTGTCAAAATCCAGTAAAAGGGGAAAATAAACACCACGCTGAGAAGGAGCAGAACCGCCATGGAAACAGCGTCCAGAATTTTCACTTTATTTTTCATCTTCTCATCCCCCTTAATATTCAACGTCGCTTCCCAGCGCCTTAAACTGTACAAAGCTGATAAAGCCGATCATCAACGCCAGTATCACTCCCATGGCGTTGGCATAGCCGTATTCAAACTTCTTAAACGCCGTCTCGTACAGATAATACATAATCGTAGTGGTTCTGTAGTTTGGCCCGCCGGAAGTAAGCAGCTGGATCAGAGAGAAGCACTGGAACGAGTTAATTGTTGTAATAACCACAATATACAGTGTGGTTGGCAGAAGACTGGGCCATTTGATCTTCCAGAATACCTGAAAATCATTGGCGCCGTCTACCTGAGCCGCCTCTATATAGTCCTTGGGAACATTTCCCAGAGAGGCAATATACAGGATAATGGGCTGACCTACGCTGGTGGTGATCAGAATAATCAGAATGGCCCAGAGGGCAAACTTTTTATCTCCCGTCCACATAATATTCTTCTGGATCAGATCCATGGATTTTAACATCCAGTTTAAGATACCGTTTAAGGGATCGTAAATCCATTTCCATACAACCGTTACCGCTACGGTTCCCGTAACTACGGGAAGGAAGAAAACACAGCGGAAAAAGGATCTTGTAAATGGATTCTTCTCGTAGGTCATGGCCGCTACAAAAAGTGCGAACAGCACGGTAATGGGAACGGAGCCTACTACCAGAAGCAGGGTATTCACCAGAGATTTCTGCCATACGGGATCTGTAAACATGGTGGTATAGTTGGACAGTCCGGTAAAGGTCATTCCCTTCATATTATAACGGAAGAAGCTGGTAACTACGCCCATTCCCATGGGAACCAGCACAAACAGCACAAAAAACAGCATGGCCGGCAGCAGGAATGCATAGGAAACCAGCGTTTCCCTCATTCTGATCTTGTTGATTTTCCTTGACTTCATGGCAGCTCTCTCCTTCTAAAAATGACTCCCCATACTACAGGCTGTAATATGGGGAGAATACCTGTCTTACTGTGCGTTTACGATAGACTGGTTTGCCTTTGCTACAAAGTCGTCCAGAGCAGCCTTTGGCTCGGAATCGCCGTTGATTACTGCCTGAAGCATCGGGAACCAGTAGGTTCTCATCTCTGCAAAGCCCGGAATGGTGTTGTAGTATGGAGAATAGTATTTTGTAAGAGAAGCGTAGAAGGACATATCCTCATTTCCTTCATACAGATCGCCCATGGACTGGCGAACCGGGAATACGCTGGTCTTTACTACGTTCTTTGGTCCCCACTCTTCATCGTTGCAGATGAAATCGATAAACTTCTTAGACGCCTCTGCTCTTGCCTCATCGCCGTTGTCAAATACGCAGAAGCCGTTTACAAGATACTCCAATGCGGGAGTTCCGTCCTCAGACGGGAAGGGAAGGGCAATTGCCTCGATTCCGTTCTCCTTTAAGGTCTCTGCTCTCTGGCTTGCAAGTCCCGGAGACCAGAGGGTTGTGAATGCCGTATTTCCTGCTACAAACTGGTCTACGTCCTCGCCGCCGTTATATGCTGAGCCGTTTAACATATATCCGTTGTCCACCCACTCTTTGATCTTTGTCATGGCCTTTACGCCGCCCTCATCATTCAGAGTGTATGTGCTGATCTCAGGATCTGTTACGGAGCTGTCATACAGGTTTGTAACAAATGCGCGGATACCCTGATCGCCGCCCTGTCCGGAGCAGTATACGGTACCGCCCATAAAGCCTGCCTCGGAAAGCTTCTTCATCATTTCTTCAAACTGCTCTGTCTTCCAGGTACGGTCGCCTTCCAGATTGATGCAGTCCATAGCCCCCGCTTCCTCTAATGCGTTTTTGCTCACTGCCATACAGAAGGCGGCGCTGCTGATGGGATACATATAGTAGCTGTCTCCGGACTTGCAGGAATTGATCAGCGCCTCATTGTCAACATCCTTCACAAATTCCTCTGTAAACATATCATCCAGAGCTACCAGCTTACCGTTCTGTGCGTAAGAAATAATACGTCCGGGAGCGTCAAACAGTACGTCGCATACTGTACCGGCCTCAATCGCTGCGGTGATCTTCTCAGGCCCTGAAGTAAAATCAATGGTCTCCAGCTTTACCCTGATATCCGGATTCTTTGCCTGAAACGCATCAATGATCTCCTGCTCATAGGTGCCTGCCGGATTATCTCCATCCTGTGTAAAGGTCGGGAATGCCCACCATGTAATCTCGGTTGCACCCTCTGCAGAAGCCTGGGCTTGTGTCCCGGCCGGAGCAGTCTCGCCGCCCTTTGCTTCCTCCGTCTTAGACTCAGCCTTTGTGTCTGCCGTCTGGGCGCTTCCTCCGCCGCAGCCCGTAAGCACGGATGCCGCCATGGCTGCCGCCAGTCCCAAAGATATCATTTTTCTCATAAGAAAGTTCCTCCTTCTCGTTTCTCCCCGTTCCGTCTTTTACCCTCGGCGGAAACATTTTTTATTGTTAACCCAATCATAGCATAATATTTCCTTTTTGTCAATTTGCCCGAAAAAAATTTCTTTTCTTTTTCTATTCCGTTTTTTTGCCGCAAAATAAATAGGCAAAGGGGCTTTATTTTTGCATTTTTGTGCATTTTGCAAAGCCCCCTTCTGACAGGTTATTCTATTTTATACAATTCCCTTACAGCGCGGCTATGGCGGCGTCAATCATGGCGGCACACTTTTTCACCTGCTCCATATCCTCCAAAGCCAGACCGGGCATCGGCTTTCTTACGCTGCCCAGATCAAGCCCCTCGCGGAGCTTTAAAATCTCCTTCATCACCGCATAGAGATTTCCATGGCAGGCGCACATGGCGTAAATGATGGCGTCTGCATCGTACTGAAGCTTTCTGGCCGCCTCGTACCTTCCTTCCCTGCACAGCTCAAAAATCTTTAAATACAGCTCAGGCATCACCCCGTAGGTACCGCCGATTCCTCCGTCGGCTCCCATGGCCAGGCCGGATACCAGCTGCTCGTCCGGTCCGTTAAATACAGCAAAATCTTTTCCGCCCTCCATTTTAAACATCTGGATATCCTGTACAGGCATGGAGCTGTTTTTAACGGCTGCCACTCTGGGATTTTTGCGCATTTCCCGGAACAGAGGCATGGTCAGGGCAACGCCTGCCAGCTGGGGAATATTGTAAATCACAAAATCCGTGTTGGGGGCTGCCGCGGAAATATCGTTCCAGTACCGGGCAATGGCATGCTCCGGCAAATGGAAATAGATGGGAGGGATAGAAGCAACCGCATCTACTCCCAGGCTCTCTGCGTGGGCCGCCAGCTCGCAGCTGTCCTCTGTATTATTGCAGGCCACATGGGCAATCACAGTCATCCTCCCCTTTACGACCTCCATCACAGCTTCCAGAACTGCCCTGCGTTCTTCTTTACTCTGATAAATGCACTCGCCTGAGGAACCGCCTACATAAACGCCCTTCACTCCTTTTTTCAGCAGATGCTCAGCCAGCGCTTTTGTGCGCTCCCTGCTGACGCTGCCATCCTCCTCATAGCATGCATAAAATGCCGGAATAATCCCCTGATACTTTGTAATATCTCTCATAATGCTCCACCTTTCCTTCCTACTGGATATCTCCAGTATAACACTTTAATTATTTTTTTCAACAAAATAATTAAAGTAAAAATTTCTTTTTTCGTCATTGTGTTTAAACCGGACAGGTGATATGATAGGCTTATAAAAAAGGAGGAGGATGCCTTATGAAAAAACATATTGTATGCTTCGGAGACTCCAATACCCACGGATACTGTGCAGAAACGGGAGGACGTTTCTCCGAGGACGAGCGGTGGACCTGTCTTTTGCAGAAGCTTTTGGGAGACGGCTGTCTGGTGCTGGAGGAGGGGCTGTCCGGAAGAACCTGCTGCTTTAACGACCCCCTTTATGAAGGACTTAACGGCCTTGATTCCATCTATCCCTGTCTGATGAGCCATGAACCGGTAGACCTGCTGATCCTTATGCTGGGCACCAATGATACCAAGGAACGGTTCGGCGCCTCTCCCGCGTGCATTGCCCTTGGCTTAAAGCGTCTGGCAGAAAAGGCCCGCTCTGTTTCGGACTGCTGGATAAAAGACCCCAATATCCTGATTGTAACGCCTAAAAATATTGATCCCGAATATGCCGCTTCAAGCGTAGGAAGCACCATGGGACGGGGCTGTGCGGAAAAGTCCGCCGGACTGGGAGCAGAGTATAAAAAGATTGCCATGCTTACCGGCTGCCACTATTTCGACGCCAATACGGTTGTGACGGCAAACAATCACATCGATTTCATGCACCTTACAGCTCAGGGGCATCAGGAGCTGGCTCAGGCTCTGGCAGAGCTGATCCCTTCTCTGATTCCCTAAACAAAAAACGCAGTAACGTATCTGCCTCTTAAAGCCCTTCCTGAGAACAGATATTTTACTGCGTTTTTTCATTTGCTAACAAAGCTTTTCCAATACGGAGCCCGAAGTCTTTTCGTTGTTTTCACTGCACTGTTCAAAGTAGCGGCGGTAATATTCCGTATAAAGCAGATCCACCAGAAAAAGCTGGCTGATCTCTGCGGAGGTAGAGCCGCCCTGAAGAGGCCCCTCATTGGCTCCTGACAGGAGGGTCACGTCTGAATAGGCGCTTAAAGGCGATTTCACAAACCGGGTAATGCAGACAATTCTGGCGCCGGACCGTTTTGCAACCTCTGCCACATGGATCGTGTCCTTGGTTGCTCCGGAATAGGAGAAAATAACCGCTACGTCACGTTCATCCATGGTTGCGGCGGCCATGGCCTGCATATGGCTGTCCTGAATGCAGAACACCTTGTTTTCAATGCGCATAAACTTGTTCATGGCCTTCATGGCTGTAAGCATGCTGGCTCCCACGCCAAAGAAAAATACCTTTCTGGCGCGGTGAATCAATGTGATGGCACGGTCAATATCCTCTTCCTTTATCATGGAAAAGGTTTCATTTAAGGCGTTGATATTGGTATTTAACACCTTTCTTGCCAGTTCCCCAAAGGAATCCTCCATGGAAATATTTTTTCCCGTAAACTGGTCCATCTGCTCCTGCCCCTTGCTGATGCTTAAGGACAGCATCATCTTAAATTCCTGATAGCCCTTTAAATCCATGGTCTTGCAGAATCGGAACACACTGGTATCTCCCACCTCACAGGCCTCTGCCAGATCTGTAATGGACATAAACAGAACGTCTCTGGGATTTGCCAGAATATAATCTGCCACTTTCTTTTCTGCTCTGGTAAACTGATTATATGCGGATTTGATGCTTGTTATAAAATCTCCCTGCATACGATCCATTCCTCTCAATCTGTATACTTTCTTTCATTTTATCCAGTTTCTTTTTCCTTGTCCAGACCTTTTCCTGCTTTTATCTGATTTTTCACTGTTTCCAATGAATATTTATGTTGTATATGAAGAATTTTTCCATTTATTGGAACTTTCTGTTTTGTTTTCTTTTTTCCTCTCT
>CAUCBQ010000136.1 GCA_958441075.1 uncultured Clostridiaceae bacterium
GACCATGAAAACGATCAACGACCTCTGCAGGATTTTAAACTGCCGTATTGAAGATATTGCCAGGTATGTGCCGTCGGATGAGGATCAGATCCTGTAGGGAATGTTAAAACTGTTAAAAAGGTGTAAAAGGGATGGCCCGGGTCTGTTCAGGGAGCTGTAAGCTGTGGTATACTATGTGGGCTTATAGGATATATTGTGGACAATCCATGAAAACAGGACAGATCAGGAGGAAAAATATGGGAAAATCCGGGCTTTCTCTGGAAGAAAAAGTAAGAAGGATCGCTGTCTGTGCCGGGGCAGTGGTCTTTTTTTCTGTTGGGGCCAATTTATTGGTGACAGGGTTCGGTTTGGGAAGCTTTAGCGCCATTCTGAGCCAGAATGCAGGCAGTCTTGCCTTCTGGTCGGCTATGGAAGCAGAACGTCTGGCCTTTGAACGCTGGGCGGGTACGGCGCTGCCGGAGGAAATGGAGCGGTTTGAGAGGGCAAGGGAGGAAACCCGCCGCTGTCTGGAGGAGCTCCCCTTTGATTACAGAAAAACCGGACCGGAACGTTATGCCCGTACCTGGTCCATTCGAAATATGTATGAGAGCTATGAAAAGGAGCTGACAGCTTTTGAAGAAATGGACAGGGATGAACCGGAATATATTGAACGGCTGTACCGGATCTACCGGGTCCAGAATTATCTTAAGGATAAGGCCGGTCAGCTGGAACAGATGACCGTGAAGGCCGGGAGCGAACGCTATGAAAGGCACAGCTTCCTTTTTTCTGTGCTTCCAGTTGTAAGTATCCTGTGGGGAGCGGGGGCGCTGTGGATGGTGTGGAGGCTGGACCGGTCAGTTCGCCTAAATATCGTAGAGCCGGTGGTAATGCTGGCTAAACAGGCAGAGCGGATCGGGGAAAATGATTTTTCAGGGCCGGAGCTTAAGGCTGAGGGGGAGGATGAGATCAGCCGCCTGATCCGGTCATTCAATAAAATGAAGCAGGCTACCAGAGGGTATATACAGGCGCTGAAGGAAAAAAATGAGAAGGAGCGCCAGCTGGAGGCTGTCCGCCTGCAGATGCTGAAAAGCCAGATCAACCCCCACTTTCTTTTTAATACCTTAAATATGATTGCAGGAACGGCTCAGATTGAGGACGCTTCCGTCACAGAAAAGATGATCCACGCCCTGAGCCGTCTGTTCCGATACAATTTAAAATCAACTGCATCAGTGATGCCTTTAGAGCGGGAGCTGAAGGTGGTTCAGGATTACATGTACCTGCAGCAGATGCGCTTTGGAAAGCGGGTACAGTATTTTACAGACTGTGCTCCGGAAACCATGGACATACTGGTTCCGTCCTTTATGCTTCAGCCTCTGGTGGAAAATGCGGTAAAGCACGGTCTTTCTGGCAGAAGCAGGGGAGGAAGGATTATTGTCCGGACATGGAAGCAGGGACAGAGGCTGTGGATTTCGGTCGCGGATACAGGAGAGGGAATTGACAGGGAAAAACTGGAGGAGATCCGGGGCGCCCTGAAAAATGGAGATGAATCCGGAATTGGAATCGGGATGGGAAATATCTCCCGCAGGATTAAGGCCATGTATGATGACGGAGAGATGTTTGTTGAGAGCAGAAAGGGCTGCGCTACGGCAGTGCAGCTGGTATTTACACCGGAAACCTGTAAGGAGGATGAGCTGTGAGACAGGAAGATGATAAGAGAGAAGCGTACAAGGTGCTTCTGGCGGATGATGAGCAGATCGAACGTATGGCCCTTGCCAAAAGGCTTCAGAGACATTTTGGAGAAAGTCTGGTGATCTGGCAGGCGGCAGATGGAAATGAAGCGGTCAGGCTGTGCTTTAAGGAGCGGTGCCAGATTGTGGTTATGGATATTTCCATGCCGGAGTTAAACGGTGTGGAAGCGGCAGAACAGATCCGCAGGCTGGATGAAGGCTGCGAGATTATCTTCCTCACAGCCTACGATGAATTTTCCTATGCAAAGAGGGCCATTGCCATTCATGCCCTGGATTATCTTTTAAAGCCCTGTGAAGAGGAGGAGCTTACCGCTGTGATGGAGGAAGCCATGGAGCGGATTCGGAAGAGAGAACAGCTGGAAAAACTGCATATGGAGCGGGAACCGGAGAAAAAGGAGAAGGCAGCAACTGCAAAGGAGGATGAAAGGAACATACTGGACCCGGAGGAGCCGGGGCGCTTTGGGCAGGCGGCGGAAAAGATCCGGCGCTACATCAGGAGCAATTATATGAAGGATATTTCCATGCAGGATGCAGCCAGAATGATGAATTACTCCGACGCCTATTTCTGCAAGCTGTTTAAGCAGTGCTTTGACCAGAATTTTACCGCCTATCTGGCCCGCTTCAGAGTGGGTGAAGCCAAGCGGCTTCTGCAGGATAAAAATGCCAGCGTCCGGGAGGTCAGTATGATGGTGGGGTATTATGACGCCAATTATTTTGCAAAGGTATTTAAGCGGATCACGGGAATGAACCCCTCTGAATACAGAGACAATTTTAATACAGAAGGATTATGACAAAATTTTCTCCCTCAATGTCAAAGAATTACGGTACAAAATGAAAATGCCTTTTTTTATAATTAATGTATAAGATGTGTATAAAGAAAGGAAGTAGTATTGTGAGGAAGATGATGAAAAAGCTGGCGGCGTTTGCTCTTGGGGCAGCGGCGGCAGTCAGTCTGACAGGCTGCGGTTCTTTAACCGGAGGCAAACGTATCATCCGCATTTCCCATGCACAGTCAGAGACACATCCGGAGCATCTGGGGCTTCTGGCATTTAAGGAATATGTGGAAGACAGGCTGGGGGATAAATATGAGGTTCAGATATTTCCAAATGAGCTTTTAGGCTCTGCCCAGAAGGCAATCGAGCTGACACAGACAGGAGCCATTGACTTTGTAGTGGCAGGAACAGCCAATCTGGAGACCTTTGCAGATGTGTATGAGATTTTCAGTATGCCCTACCTGTTTGATTCGGAAGAAGTATATAAATCCGTCATGCAGGATACAGAATATATGGAAAAGGTATATGCCTCTACCGATGAGGCGGGCTTTCGCGTAGTGACCTGGTATAATGCGGGAACCCGCAATTTCTACGGAAAATCCCCGATCCGGACGCCGGAGGATTTAAAGGGCAAAAAGATCCGCGTACAGCAGAGCCCTGCAAGTGTAGAGATGGTAAAGGCCTTTGGCGCGGCTGCGGCTCCTATGGGCTTTGGCGAGGTATATACAGCCATCCAGCAGGGCGTTATCGACGGTGCGGAAAACAACGAACTGGCTCTTACCAACAATAAACACGGCGAGGTTGCAAAATATTATTCCTATAACAAACACCAGATGGTGCCGGATATGCTGGTAGCCAATCTGAAGCTCTTAAACAGCTTAAGTCCTGAGGACTATCAGGTATTCAAGGAAGCCGCGGCTCTTTCTACAGAGGTAGAGATGGAGGAATGGGATAAGAGTGTAAAGGAAGCGAAGAGAATCGCCTCAGAGGACATGGGCGTAGAGTTTATTGACGTAGATGTGGAAGCGTTTAAGGAAAGGGTTCTTCCTCTTCATGAATCCATGCTTCAGGCAAATGATAAGATCAGGGAGCTTTACGACCATATTCAGGCTGCCAATGAAAAAGCAAAGGGAGGACAGTAGGATGGAGACCATGCATAAAGTAAAAGCGGGAATCATGCGGGTGCTGGGCCTTGTAATTATTGCCCTGTTCGCCTTTATGACCCTGATCGGAACCTATCAGATCGCAACCCGTTATTTTTTCAATCGGCCAAGTACGGTATCAGAAGAGCTTTTAACCTACTCATTTACATGGATGGCTCTTCTGGCCTCGGCGTATGTATTTGGAAAGAGAGATCATATGCGCATGGGCTTTCTGGCAGACAAGCTGACCGGAGCGTCCAGAAAATATCTGGAGATTGCCATTGACCTTCTCACCTTTCTTTTATCGGCTGTGGTTATGGTATATGGCGGAGTAGCTATTACAAAGCTGACTATGATCCAGAAAACAGCATCCTTACAGGTACCTATGGCATATGTCTATGTGATCGTGCCTGTTACGGGTATTCTGATTATGATTTTCAGCATTATGAATGCCGTTGATGTGGCCCATATGGAATTTAAGGAGAAGGGGGAGGTTCGGTTATGACAATCGCAGTTGCCTGCGGGCTGATTATTTTAGTGCTTCTTGTGGTTATGCTCTTAGCTGGAGTACCTATCGCAGTGGCTCTGGCAGTTTCTTCCATTGGAGCTATCCTTCCGGTGCTTGATACCGGCGCGGCTGTGCTGACCGGAGCACAGAGAATATTCTCCGGTATTTCCGTGTTCAGCCTTCTTGCCATTCCCTTTTTTATTCTGGCAGGAAACCTGATGAATAAGGGCGGCATTGCTATCCGTCTGATTAATTTTGCAAAATTATTTACAGGAAGTATTCCGGGAGCTCTGGCCCATACCAATGCAGTCGCAAATATGCTCTTCGGTGCGATCTCCGGTTCCGGTACAGCGGCAGCTTCCGCCATGGGTTCCATCATCGGCCCCATTGAAGAGGAAGAGGGATATGACAGGGATTTCTCAGCGGCTGCCAATATTGCCACTGCGCCGACGGGGCTTCTGATCCCTCCAAGCAATGTTATGATTACCTATTCACTTGTCAGCGGAGGAACCTCTGTGGCGGCTCTTTTTATGGCAGGCTATATTCCCGGTATCCTCTGGGGACTGGCCTGTATGCTGGTAATTTATATTTTTGCAAAGAAAAAGGGCTACCGCAGCACGAAAAAGTTCACGAACAGCGAGAAATTCAAGGTGTTTTTACAGGCGGTTCCCTGTCTGTTTATGATTGTGGTGGTAATCGGAGGAATCATTTCCGGTATCTTTACCGCAACGGAGGGAAGCGTGGTTGCAGTTGTGTACAGCATGGTGCTGTCCGTATTCTTCTACAAGTCCATCAAGCCCTCTGAGCTGCCGAAGATTTTCCTCGACAGTGCGGAAATGACAGGTATTATTATTTTCCTGATCGGTGTATCAAGCATCATGAGCTGGGTTATGGCATTTACGGGTATACCCACAGCCGTATCTCAGGCCATGCTGGGAATCAGCGAAAACCGGTATGTGATCCTTTTTATCATTAATATTCTTCTTTTGATCGTGGGAACCTTTATGGATATGACGCCTGCCTGTCTGATTTTCACTCCTATTTTTCTGCCCATCTGCCAGACGCTGGGAATGAATACCATCCATTTTGGTATTATGATGATTTTTAACCTGTGTATCGGAACCATTACGCCTCCGGTGGGTACCACCCTGTTCGTAGGCGTAAAGGTGGGACAGACCAGAATTGAACAGGTAATAAAGCCGCTGCTGGCTTACTTTACAGCGATTTTCATTGTGCTGCTTATGGTATCTTATATTCCCGCCCTGTCTATGTGGCTGCCGGGATTGCTGGGATATGTATAAATAATCGGGAAATGCGCTCTGCTGAATATGGCGGGGCGCATTTTTGACGGTGGGGGAAGGTAGGCAAAAGCGCCGGTTTATGCTATAATTGCTCCATGCGCCTGAGAAATGATTGGAGGGGGATATATGGTGTCTGAAAATTTGACCGGCTTGTAGCCAGTGCAGGAGAAAAG
>CAUCBQ010000137.1 GCA_958441075.1 uncultured Clostridiaceae bacterium
GCTATGGAGTATTGTACCGGAAATACAGCCAATGGAAGGCTGATTCTTCTTGCTCTTTATTTTATACGGAAATATCCCGATAAAAAAATAGAAGGGGCCCGGAGAAAACCTTTGGGAGCCAAAGGCTTTTTTGACAGGCTTGCAGGCGCTCTTGGAAAAGAAAGGGAGCTTTCCGGCGAAGATGCAGAGCGCATGAAGCACTATGAGAATATCATATGTAACTCTCTTGAGGATGCGCTCCCCTCTGCTGTTTCACAGGCAGGCAGAGGGAAGATTGACCGTGCGTTAAGAGAGGGGCCTGTGACAGAGGAGATCCGTTCCCTGGCAGGTTCTCTGGCTCAGAATAATCTTACCACATGGCTTATATGCGGAACTGCTTTTATGAATATGGCCCTGTCTCCCTGTCTGATGCGGGCAGTGGAGCTGTATCTGGCTTCCAATATGAACCTTTGTCTTTCGATCATGGAGCAGCTTGATTTCCGCCGGGAGCTCCGGGATCGGGGAGGCTGCTTTGATGAGCTTTTCCATCTGGACGTCCGGTCATATATATCATGGGCAGCAATAAGAAAGCAGCAGACGATTCTGCGCAGCCAGCTTGTGAGAAATAAAGAGCAGTATCTGGAGTGCTTAAAAGAGGTAGATCTGGAAGAGCTGGACTTTATGATGAAGGCGGTTCGGACAGAGGATATGGGGCTTTACAAAGAACTTTCGGCTTCTGCCGGTACACGCAGAAGAGATGCGGTTATAAAAACGCTCACAGAGGAAAAAGGCCCGGAGACACAGGCTGTAATTGATTATCTGTATGGTCGGGTTCCTCTCAGCGATCTGTATCCCTATGAGGAGCATATGGCAAAAAACAACAGCTATTTCAGGGGATACAAGCTGCGTAATCTGCTGGATGGCTTTACGTCTCAGGAGGAGGACCGGGAATTTTTAAACCGCTGTCAGGCATGTACCTTTCTTCGTCAGGAGGGGTATTTCGCATCATCAGGAAATAATCCGTTTCTGAAAGCAGATGAAGAAGCCTTTGCCGGATTTTTCAAGGATATGGAAGAGGCAGGAATGGATGAGGCTCATCTGCTAAAGACTTTTATCCTGAATGTAAAAGCCCTGTACAGTGATTCGGATAAAGAGCGCTGTTTTACTCTGGCATCCAGAAAGGTATTTCTCTATAAGCTCAGGTCCAATCCGGAAGCTGTGCTGGAGGCATTCCGGCAGTCCGAGGCAGAAGGCCGCCGTCTGGGGCTTATGACAATGGCTCTGATGCCGGAAGAATACCGCAGCGAGATTCTTTCCTACGCAAAGGATACGGCCAAATCTGTTCGTGAGGAGCTTTTAAAGATTTTAGAGGAGAAGAAGGACTGGAGAAGTGATATACTGGCTCTTTTAAATGATAAAAAGGCAGGTCCGAGGGAAACGGCGGTATACGTCCTGTCTGTCTGGAATGATCCTTCTGACCGGACAGCTCTTAAAGAGGCCCTTGAAAAAGAAAAGAATGCCAAAGTGCGTAAGCTCCTGCTTCAGGTTCTGGGAGCAGAAGGGGAGGTAAATGAAAGTCCTTCCGGCGTTTTAAAGAGGGAGGATCTGGTAAAGAACCTTCACAAAGGCGGGAAGAGCCGTACGTTGGCCTGGGCATTTCAGATGCCGTTTCCTGTGGTCCATTTTAGAAATGGAGAGGAGGCCCCGGAAGAGTACCTTCAGGCTGTCCTGCTATGCTATGCAGGAGCGGGAACCAGTCCGGGTGTGAACAGGGATGCGCAATTTCTGGCAGAGGAGCTTGATAAAGATGAATTTGCCCTTTATGTGAACGAGCTTTTTGAACGTTTTATGGAGCAGGGAGCGCAGGCAAAGAAAAAATGGGTTCTTTATGCAGCTTCCATCCACGGAGGCAGCCTGATGGTTCAGAAGCTGTACCGTCAGATTCAGGAATGGCCGGCAAATGCCAGAGGCACTATGGCCTGTGAGGCAGTTAATGCGCTGGCCCTGAGCCCGGTTTCAGAGGCTCTCTTAAAGGTGGACAGCATTGCGTCAAAATTCAAGTTCCGTCAGGTAAAGGCTGCCGCCGCCAAAGCGCTGGAGTTTGCTGCCAGTGAGCTTGGAATTACCAGAGAAGAGCTTTCTGACCGTATTGTGCCGGATCTTGGCTTTGATGAACGCATGGAGCGTATATTTGATTATGGAGCAAGGTCGTTTACCGTATCCATCACCCCGGAGCTTGAAATTCAGGTCAGGGATCAGGAGGGCAAAAAGCTTAAAAATATGCCCTCTCCGGGCAAACGGGATGATGAGGAAAAGGCAGTCCGGGCCTATGAAGAGTTTAAAGCCATGAAAAAGCAGTTAAAGACCGTGGCAGCCAGCCAGAAGCAGAGGCTGGAACTGGCTTTATCATCCGGCCGTATGTGGAAGAAAGACGACTGGGTGGAGCTGTTTACGAAAAAGCCGGTTATGCACCCCTTTGCCATTGGGCTGGTCTGGGGTATATATAAGGAAGAAACTCTGACAGGCAGCTTCCGGTATATGGAGGACGGCTCTTTTAATACTGTAGATGAGGAGGAGTTTGAACTGCCTGATAATGCACAGATTGGCCTGGTTCATCCGATTGAGCTTACTGGAGAAGAACGGGATGCCTGGAAGGAACAGCTTGAGGACTATGAGATCACCCAGCCTGTGGAGCAGCTGAACCGTTCCCTGTATTTCATTTCAGAGGAAGAAAGGGGAACGAAGGCACTGGAGCGTTTTGAAGGCGTAATTCTCAATGATCTGTCCCTTATTGGAAAAATGCAGTCCCTTGGCTGGTATACAGGTTCTGTTCAGGATGCAGGCTGTTTTTACACCTTTTACCGGGAAGATGGGGGGATTGGGGTTGAGCTTCATTTTTCAGGAACCTATATCGGAGGCCAGAATGAAGAGGTCACGGTGGAGGATGTCCGCTTCTATCCTGCGGGAACCGTGGAGAGGGGAAGCTATGTTTATGATGAGGCGGATGATAAAAAGGCTCTGACTCTGGATCAGATCCCTCCCAGGTATTTCAGCGAAATTATTTTACAGCTTTCAAAGGCTTTAGCATCACAAAAGGAGCAATGAAATACTTTGGTAACAGTTTCATAATATTTCATTTATAATAAGTAACAGGAAATTCATAAACACAAAAAAACGAAAGAAAAAAATATAAAAAGGCGGTTCCATTTTAAATAAAGTATGCTATACTACAAGCTGTAATTAACACAAAAGTATTTTGAACAAGGTGTGAGAAAAATGAATCAGTTAGAAAACAACAGCAGGAACCGCAGCGCTTCGGCAGGAAGAAGCAGGGCAAAGGGTGCAGACAGAGGCCACAGCGCTTCCGGAAGAGCTTCATCCAGAGGCGCCTCTTCCAGAAGTGCGGGACATGGCAGTTCACGCAGCAGTTCCTCTTACCGTTCCGGTCAGGCCGGCAGGATGAACGCCATGCAGAATGCAAGGCGGAACAGCCGCCGCCACAGAAGAAAGGGGCCGGATTATAAATGGATTGCCATTGGAGGAGTGATCCTGATTGTAGTGATTACCTGTATTGCTATGGCCCTTAAAGGTAAGAACTCCGATGAAACCGGGGCGCAGCCGACAACAGAGGCAGTAACAGAAGCCGAGATGAAAAAAGAAGTGTCTGTAGACGGCATTTCTATTACAGGACTTTCAAAATCCCAGGCAAAAGAGGTGCTTTTAAAGGAATTTCCATGGGGCATGACAGTTTCCCATGACTCCGACGTCTATGAGGTAAATGACCTGATGGCAGGAAAGATTGATTCTCTTCTGGATGAGATTTACGCAGGAGAGCCGCAGGAAAGCTATACGCTGGATACAAAGGGACTGGAGGAGCAGATTAAAGCCGAGGCAGCAGCATGTGCGGCAAAGTGGGATAAAAAGGCGAAAAATGGCTCCATCGACAGCTTTAATGCCGAAACAGGAAAGTTTGTTTTCGCAGGAGAGGAAAACGGCTTTGTCATTGATCAGGAAAAACTGATTAATGATATTACGCTGGCTCTTGCCGCTAAGGAGTTTGACGCCAAAATCAAAGCCTCAGGTAGTACGGTAGCTCCTGAAATTACGGCAGCCAGCGCAAAGGAACAGTATAAGACCATCGCCTCCTTTACTACCAATACAACTGCCAATAAAAACAGAAATACCAATGTACGTCTGGCAGCAGAGGCCATCAACGGTACAGTCATCAAGCCAGGCCATGAGTTTTCCTTTAATGGAACCGTAGGCCAGCGTACAGAAGCCAAGGGATACAAGGGTGCAGCCGCCTATAATAACGGCGAGGTGGTTCAGGAAATCGGCGGCGGCGTATGCCAGGTTTCCACCACGCTTTACAATGCGGTATTTAAGGCTGGCTTAAAGATCAGCTATCGCCGTTCCCATACCTTTGAGCCTAACTATGTAACGCCGGGCCGGGATGCTACCGTCAGCTATGAACAGCCGGATTTTAAATTTATCAATACCTCAAGCACAGCCATCGGCCTGCGGGCAAGCTATGCCGATCAGAAGATGACGGTATCTGTATATGGTATCCCGATTCTGGAGGATGGCATCACCTGGGATCTGGAATCCAAAAAGGTAGAAGATCTTGGGGTGCCTGAGCCGGAATATGTGGAGGACCAGACGCTGGAACCGGGAGTGGAAAAGGTTACAAGCAGGGGAAGCTCCGGCAGCCGCTGGGAAACCTACAAGGTTGTCTATAAGGATGGCAAGGAGATTTCCAGGGAGCTGGATCATAAAACAACCTATAAGGGCCATAAGCCGGTAATCCACCGAAATACGAGCGGTGTGGTATTAAATCCGGAGGAGACAACCACGCAGGCAACTATAGTGACCCCTACAGTAGACGGAATGCCTGACGGCTATACCGGACCCTCCGAGACAGGCCAGTCTCAGCCAGGTCCGGGGATTACCCCTTCTGCTCCGTCTGAGGGATCGGCAGCAGCACCTTCGGAGCCGGCTTCTGCACCGGTAGTTCTGGCGCCTTCTGAGACAGAACCCTCCGGTTCCCAGAGCGGGCCGGGCGGGGCGGTAGTAGTGCCTGTAAAACCGGAATAGTTATTTGAATTTTAAAATGGAAAAAGCAGCCGGGAAAGGTTCAGAAGAACATTTCCGGCTGCTTTTTTACTGCATAAGGCCCGCGGGAAGGGTGTATATTCATTTATGCACAAATTATACTGTATACATTGTATTTTTTACAGTAATAGCAATTAAGCATTTGCAATTTGTTAAATAATTGTTTATAATAATATACAGGTCAGTTCGTCCAGGCCTATGCAGTCAGACGGACTTACATGTATACTATCATATACATATTTCACTAATTGCAGGAGGAAATCAAAATGGCAAGAAAAATGAAAACCATGGATGGTAACCATGCAGC
>CAUCBQ010000138.1 GCA_958441075.1 uncultured Clostridiaceae bacterium
TTACAATATAGTATAAGGAACTGCTATTTCGAATAAAATACAATTTCTTTGCCATTTTGTTCAGATTTTTTAACCCGGAATAAAAATACGCCCCAACAGACATCCGTTTTCCTGTCAGGGCATACCTTATCGTTTATTTTAAATTTTTTCCTGTTTCTCTGCCTTCCTGCACAATTCCTTCCATTTATCTGTCCGGAAATACAAAAGCATAGCCAGAAGGCCGGCTACAAAGCTTATGGGTATTCCCGCCATTACGTTTCTTCCATATCCCATCCATCCGATCAGACAGGCCACCGGAATCCGAACCGCCCAAAGCATCAGCAGATTCACAATGGTAGGATATCGGATCTCTCCAATTCCGTTCACGAAACAGATGATCCCGTTAAATACCGCATAACACCAGGTAAATGGCAGAACCACACGGATATAATGAACTGCCATTTCAAGAACCTGTTCATCCCTTGTAAAAAAACGGAGCACCGGACGGCAGCCTGCTGTAAGCAAAAGCCCGGCAGTCAGGGTAATAACCCCTGAAAATACCGGAATTACCAAAGCTCCTTTGCGAAGCCTTTTGTAATCCTCTGCCCCCAGATTCTGTCCCGCAAAGATAGTTGCGGCAGAGGAAAACGATGTTATCGCAATATTGGCAATGGCATTCACCTTTCCCGCTACAGAACAGCCTGCCACAAAAGCAGAGCCCTGGGTATTAAACAAAGTCTGCATCACCAGATGGCCGACGGAATACAAGGCTGAGTTTAAGCCGAGAGGAAGACCGACATTCAGAATCTGTCTGACCGATGCCCTGTCATAGCTGCGGGGCAGAAACGTCATAGCCAGCTCTCTGTAATGTTTCCTGATATACAGTATACTGAACAGCCAGGACATCATCATTGCGATGGCAGTCGCCAGAGCTGCCCCTGCCACTCCCATTCCGAATACAGCCACAAAAACCAGATCCAGCACAATATTCACCAGGCAGGTAATCACCAAAAGAAGGAGGGTTGCACTGCTGTTTCCAAGTCCCCTTAAAATTCCGGCGTTCAGATTATATCCCATATTTCCCAGACAGCCCAACGTAGTGATCCTGAGATACACAATCGCTCCCTCCATAGCGTCTGCCGGCACCTTCATCAGCTTTAAAAGCCAGGGACCCGCCAGCACCCCCACCACAGAAAGAGGAACTGCACAGAGATACAAAAACCATACTGCCGTGGCGGTAAGCCTTCCCATCCGCTTTCTATCGTTTCTTCCCATAGCCTGGGAAACCAGAATCGAAATTCCCGATCCTATTCCCAGAAAGATGCAAAGCAGAATTTCCAGAGGCTGAGAGCTTGTAGCCACCGCCGCCAAAGCTGCTGCGTCACAGTAATTCCCAATTACCAGAGTATCTACCGTACTGTAGAGCTGCTGCAGGATATTCCCCACACAAATAGGAAGGGCAAAAATGAGAGCCTTTTTTATAATAGAGCCGCTGGTCATATCCACCAGCGATGGGGAACGCGCCATAAATACTTCCTCCGTTCTATAACTGATGTGATCTATTCTAATACAGAATTTTTCCGGATGCAAGAAATATCCGGCACAGCTCCCTGATTCTATGAGTCATACCTTCCTGCCTGAGACGGGGTTTTTCTATCAGCCTGGGACGGGGTTTTTCTACTGGCCTGAGACGGCGTTTTCCTGCCGGCCTGGGACTGGGTCGCAGTTTCCTCCTCAAAAAAATCATAAAGACGATCCTCAGACAGAGCCACTCCTGCCATATTTATTCTATAAATCCGGCAATTTTCCAGAATTGCCCTGTTTGACGGACTGCATGAGGTATTCAGATTATCAAAGAGCCGGAACTGCGAAGCGTATCCGGGCATGGCTCCGGTCCACCAGTTTATATGCTGACTGTAAACCTGCCCAGAAAGATATGTTTCACAACCGGCCTCATCGGGATAGAAATCAATATTAAACATAAATGGACTTCTGTCCACTCTGTAATCCGTTGAAACAAGAAGCATCGTGCCCGGTCTGATTGATACACTCCTGCTCTCCACTTTGATCTGATTGCTCTGGCTCCACCAGTCTGATGCTGCCATTGTTCCAATATTATACAACAGAGTCATACTGTGCCTGTTTGCAGTATATCCGCACCCGCTGCATCCCTGCCAGCACTGTGAACCATTTTCCTGCCACGAAAGACTGTGCCCTGCCTTTTCTGTTTCTCCAAAGCATCTGCTGCAAATTCGGACATGATACGTTTCATTGTAATCCAGATAATTTCTCCAGGCATGGCCCAGCGCCGCCATATCCGGAGCATCGTACTGATATCCGCATCTGCATATATATCTATGAATTCCATTCATAACGCAGGAAGGTTCCTGAATAACAGAGGATACATAGCTGTGACTCCCGGATTCCGTTATTTCTTTGCATATACTGCAATAAAACCAGTGGGTCTGTCCATCGTATTTTACCGTTGTTCCCTGAGAATGCAGGCAACTCCATTTTGCATACAATACCATATCCCCAGATTCTCCCGGTTTAATCTGTGTAAAAGGCCCTCCGCTGAAATCAGAATCTTTAAACCATCCTGAAAATTCGTATCCTGCATATACTATCTCCGTTTCTCCCGGAAGAGTTGTCCCTTTCCCTGTCTCATATTTCACAGGCGGCATATATCCCTGCGCCCACTCCCCGCCATTGAGCATATATCTGATGGAATACCCTGATCCTTTGATTGAAAAATCATTTCTGAGTTCTCCTGCACTTCCGTCATAATACCCGTATGTCGGAAACGCCATAAGAGCTGCTAAAAAAACTGTGACTGCCGCATATCTGAGTTTACATAAAAATACATACTGCTTATTTCCTGTCATTTTCTCTCCCCGCCTCAGCCTCGCTGTTCCATATTCCATTGGCATCGACCAGACGGCCATCCGGCGTTTTTTCATTCATATACATACAGCCGTAGGATTTATATCCGAGCTTTTCAAAAATCCATTTTCCCAATCCTGTTTTCCAGAACCATGTCTGTCCAGGTACATCTTCGGCTGCTGCAAAATAATAATCCTTCCCATCTATCTTCTGCCATCCTGACAGCATAATGCCTGTTTTCCGGTCGAAAAAATACCATCTTCCATCCTGAACGTCCCTGTGCCATCCCTTTATGAGCATTCCCAGATTTCCATCGCTTATCTCGTTGGTATAATACCACAGAGTATCTGTTGCCCTATACCATCCAAACGTCATCAACCCGTCTTCGCCAAAATGAAACCAGCTGTATGTATCTTTCATTGGTGAGTAAGGGTTATGGGTAAAAATCCATGCATTTTTTACATATGTTCCATAACCGTCACCGTATTTCCACTTATGCGTTTCTCCATCCACCAGCTCCCATTTTCCAATGGAAATATCTGCCTTTTCCTGAGGAGACGAATATGTATGAACCCTTCGGCTTCCCGTACACCCCCCGTGTCCTTCGGATACTGACGCAGAATGCATAATCTGTGCTCCTTCCCATGGATTTTCTTTAGAAAAGTCCGGACGGAACGCACTGTACTGCACTGCCTGTGCATCAGCAGCCACCTCCACTCCTGCTCCTTTGGGAATCGTTTCTGCATATGGAATCAACAGCCCGTCTGTCACAGGAATATCCGTTCTGGCCTCTGCCTTTCTTTCATAATAGTAGTAATCTCCATGTTTCCTCCATCCGTCAAGAATGGTCAGATTTTCGTCAGAAAACGGGGCTTTCAGTCCTTTTCTGGAAAATGTAAACTTCACCCGTACCCAGGATGGCCCAAGCTTATTTTTAAGCGTAAGCCTGTACTCTGCCACTGCTCCGGGAAGATACGCCTTCGCTCCATCTGTTTCCACATCCAGTTCAACGGCTACCTGCGAAACTTCTGCCGCACATACAGGAAATGTACCTCCAAGGCACATGACTGCCAAAACAATACATATCCTTCTCTTCCCCATGATTTCCTCCTCTAAAAACGGCCTGTACCATTTCTATACTCTGGATTTTCTACTTGAGCCCCAGCGTCACAGCGGCCGCATCCAGAGTAGGCTGCCCCGTGGTCTGTATCATGCTTCCCGATATATTGATCGAATCAGATACAGCTTCTGATTTTGTAAAATCCTGTACCGTAAAGCTGGTGAACAGCTTGGGAGTCTCTCCTCCTGCCTCCAGGGGATTTTTCAGTCCATAAATATACACGCTGTCCGTCCCTGCCTGATCGGAAACCTCCTCTTTAATTCTTTCCCACTTCGAATCGTCGATGCCATTGAGAACAACCGCATCATAAACCTGATCGGAGCGATCCCCATTCTTCTGTGCGGCAACAGCAGGGATCTCTACTTTTAAAAATGCCCATGACTGATACTCCACATTGGATTTTAAAGACGGGTCCTTAGCTACTTCCTGTCCCGGTTCCAGATCCACTGCATCTGCCGGATTCCATCCCGGTTCCAGAATAGTGCCTGCCGTATCCACCTGATCAGACTGTCCCGCCACAATATTAAAGACATTGGATTTTGTTTCCGCCGTACCGGAAAAATATGCATATGCACCGCTGATTGCCCCAAATGTCACTGCTGCTGTCAGAACAGCCGCCTTTGTTTTTTTACTGAATCCCATAAAAAGATCCTCCTTCTGCCCAATGGGTCTTTTTAATATTTTATAACAAAGATGCCTACACCCTGACCGGAAGAGGTAAGCATCTGCGTTATCATGGCCTTCATGGCAGCCCAAAGAGCCGCCTTAAAACCGGAGCAGCCGCATTCAGCCGGAACACGACCGTTCCTCTAATATCCTTTTTCCAAACAGAAACGGCATCTGGCTCCGGATTTGCGTCTCCCTGAAACTGATACCCATTCTCCGTAATATCTGTAACCCGGTGAATAATCACATTTCCGTTTGAAAGGTAAACTCCAATCTCCTCCTTCTCAGGCATTCTCTGCGGATCTACCACTACAATAGCTCCTGTCCGCAGCTTGGGCTCCATGGAACCTGTACGGATCAGATAACGGTCAAAACGTATATTTCCATACAAAATCGCAGTCAAAAGGATCAGAAACAGCAGATTTCCTTTTACAAATAATATTACTTTTTTCAATTTTTAACTTCCTCCTTACGGACAGGCATATTCCGCATTATAAATCAGGTGATTGTTTGAATTAGTTTACATAAGAAATGCAACTGGACACTAAAGAACCTAAAGACATACTTCTTATTCAATTAATAATTTTTGGAAAAATAATGATAAAAAGAATTTTAAATCTAAGAAATTAATAAGAAAAAAGACCGGACAGGCAGAAATCTGTTTCCAGCCTTTTATTATATATACTTCATAAAAGAGCATATGTCAAGATCTTTTTCA
>CAUCBQ010000139.1 GCA_958441075.1 uncultured Clostridiaceae bacterium
AAGACACCAGGAGGGGCCAATATTACCATTGATTTATGGTGCGGAAACGGCAAGAGAACCCATGGAGACGGGAAAATGAAGCCGGGACATCAGATGGCAAATATGTGCGGCGGCAGGGCTATGCAGCCTAATTTAAGAAACGTACCGTTTGTTATTGATCCGTTCGCATTCAAGCAGGTGGATGCAGTTTTGGCTACTCATTATCATCAGGATCATATGTCGGCGGAGTGGGCTGCTCATGTGATTCAAAGCGGCATGACAACAACGGATGAAAACGGAAAGGAAATCCCCGTTCCATTTATCGGCCCTCAGAAATCAGTAGATACCTGGATTGGCTGGGGCGTTCCCGCAGAGCGCTGCCAGGTGGTTCATCCGGGAGATGTGATAAAGATTAAGGACATTGAGATTGTGTGCCTGGATTCTTTTGACCGGACCTGTATTGTAACAACCGATAAAACAGGACCTGACAGGGAAGAACTGACTGGAGTATGCCCTACCGATATGGATGAGAAGGCAGTTAATTACCTGGTAAAAACTCCGGGCGGAAATATTTACCATTCAGGTGATTCTCATTTCTCCATCTATTTTGCAAAGCACGGTAAGGATCATGATATTGATGTGGCCTTTGGATCTTTCGGAGAAAATCCGGTGGGAATGCAGGATAAGATGACCTCCACAGATATTCTGCGCATGGCTGAAAACCTTAAGTGTAAGGTAGTAGTTCCGATTCACTGGGATGTATGGACAAACTTCCAGGCAGACTGTGAGGAAATCCGTCTTCTTTATGATTTTAAGAAGGACAGAAATGAGTATAAATTCCATCCGTTCTTCTGGCAGGTGGGCGGAAAATATGTATATCCCCAGGATAAGGACAAAATGTACTACCATCACCGCCGGGGCTTTGAGGACTGTTTTGAGGCTCCTCAGAATATTCCGTTCCGTTCCTGTCTGTAAGAACATCACCTGCTGACTGGGAATGGTAAAGTACGCAGGAATTAAGGGACTTCTTCATTGACACGGAAAACATAATCTGTTATAGTAATTCACTGTACGAAGCGAGAGGATGAAAAGCCGAGCGTGGCTGGCAACCTCTCGTTTTGTTGCGGTATAGACTGATAAATGAAAGAGGAAAACAGCAGTTCATGGATATTGTGAAATTTGAAGAATTACAGTTAGACGAGCGGATCATCCGCGCTATTACAGAAATGGGCTTTGAGGAGGCTTCTCCCATTCAGGCTCAGGCCATTCCCGTTGTGTTGGAGGGAAGAGATATTATCGGTCAGGCCCAGACCGGTACGGGAAAGACGGCAGCCTTTGGCCTTCCGCTTCTTCAGCGGGTTGACCCAAAGGTGAAAAAGCTTCAGGCCATCGTGCTTCTGCCCACAAGGGAGCTTGCGATCCAGGTGGCGGAGGAGCTGCGCCGTTTTGCCAAGTTTATGCATGGAATCAAGGTTCTGCCCATTTATGGAGGACAGGATATTGTGCGTCAGATCAGGGCTTTAAAGGACGGTACCCAGATCGTAGTGGGAACTCCGGGCCGTGTGATGGACCATATGCGCCGCAAAACCGTAAAAACGGACCATGTGCATACCGTTGTTCTGGATGAGGCGGATGAGATGTTAAATATGGGCTTTTTAGAGGATATGGAAACCATTTTAAGCCAGCTTCCCCAGGAGCGCCAGACACTGATGTTCTCTGCAACCATGCCCCCGGCTATTGCGGAAATTGCCAGAAAATTCCAGACAGATCCTGTTACTGTCCGGGTAATCAAAAAGGAACTGACTGTTCCCAAAGTAACTCAGTATTATTATGAAGTAAAGCCTAAAAACAAGGTAGAGGTTATGTGCCGCCTTCTGGATCTGTATGACCCAAAGCTTTCTGTGGTATTCTGCAATACCAAGCGCCAGGTGGATGAGCTGGTTCAGGCCCTTCAGGGAAGAGGATACTTTGCAGAGGGCCTTCATGGAGATTTAAAACAGGTGCAGAGAGACCGTGTAATGGAAAGTTTCCGCAAGGGGCGCACGGATATTCTGGTGGCAACGGATGTGGCTGCCAGAGGCATTGATGTAGGAAATGTAGAGGCGGTGTTTAATTACGACATTCCTCAGGATGATGAATATTATGTACACCGAATCGGACGTACAGGAAGAGCGGGACGGGAAGGAAAGGCATTCAGCCTGGTTGTAGGCAGAGAGGTATACAAGCTCAGAGATATTCAGCGCTACTGTAAGACAAAGATCATTCCACAGGCGATTCCGTCTTTAAATGATATTACAGAGATCAAGGCAGAGAAGATTCTGGATCAGGTTCAGGAAACCTTAAATGACAGTGACTTGTCGAGGGTGGTAAATATTCTGGAGAAAAAGCTCATTGAGGAGGATTACACTTCTCTGGATGTGGCGGCAGCTCTTCTTAAGATGGCTATGGGAGACGACAATGAGGATATCATTGACAATTATCTTCCGGCAAGATCTTTAGACGATCTGGACAGCTTTGGAAGAAGCCGGGGAAGAGATCGGGGCCGCAGCACAAGAAACGGACGCAGAGGTGCTACTGACCGGGCTGCTGTGGATTATGTGATAAACGGAGCCCAGGAGCATATGGCCCGTCTGTTCATCAATATCGGAAAGGCACAGCGCGTAACTCCGGGGGACATCCTTGGGGCTGTGGCCGGAGAATCCGGTATTCCGGGCCGTCTGGTGGGAAGTATTGATATGTATGACGGCTATACCTTTGTAGATGTGCCGGCAGAGTATGCGGAGAACGTTTTAAAGGCCATGAGCCATGCAAAGATACGGGGCAGAAACGTCCATGTGGAAAAAGCAAATTCCAGACGGTAGCAGAACGTAAAGAGAGAAGGGATCAGCTGTGAAGGCAAAAAAAGCAGAGGAAACAGTAAAAACGAATGTAATGCGTCTTTTGGAGGCAGCAGGCATCCGGTTTGAAACAGGAACCTATGAGGTAGATGAAAATGACCTTTCCGGCAGCCATGCCGCAGATCTTATGGGTGTGGACCATGATGCCATGTACAAAACACTGGTGTTAAAGGGAGAGAAAAAGGGATATCTGGTGTGCTGTATTCCTGTGGATGAGGAGCTGGATCTCAAAAAGGTGGCAAAGGCAGCCGGAGAGAAGAAGGTGGAGATGATCCATGTAAAAGATATGCTCTCCGTGACAGGCTATATAAGGGGCGGCTGTTCTCCGGTTGGAATGAAAAAGAAATTCCCTACCTATATCGAGGAAACAGCCCAGATTTATGATAAAATTACAATCAGTGCCGGTCAGAGAGGCGTCCAGGTAACTCTGGCACCGGAAGCTTTAAGAGAATATGTGAACGGAGTCTTTGCCTCTCTGGTTTGAAGTCGCCGAGTTTAAACTTTGAGAAAAATCAGCTTGAAAAACACAACACTTTGGGTTATAATAAGGCCATGATAAACGAGACAGATTTGTGATTCCTGGGGTGTTCGATTTCTTACCAATTTTGAACCTACATTTGACAAAAGGGATTCCAATATTTTTAAGCGGATGTCATGCCTCCGTACGAGTGGAAGGCAGAAGCTTAAGTGAGGTTGCCCACCTAGCATTGCTAGGCGTCAATATGTAAGAGCCGGCACCTTGGGGTCACAGATGATAAAAGCAGCGGGGGTATTCTCGCTGCTTTATTTTATATCGGGAGAATAAGGGTATGAATGGTAAAAATAAAATGTTTGCCTGGATCGCCGGTATGATTGGCGTTGTTATTCTGCTGACAGTGGTGATTGTGCGGATGGAACCGGAAAAAGAAGGAATCACCCGTGCGGAGGCTTCCAAGGCTCTGGCCCTGATGCTGGCGGACCGGCAGGAATGTGAGGCCGCAGCCCGACAGAGGGAAAAGTCCTGGTTTTCAGAGCAGGAGCAGGATAACTGGTTTGTAAAATACATGGACCTGCTCTATGAAAGAGGATATTTAAATCCGGAACTGACTCCTGCGGATTTAGAAAGCAGCCAGAAGGAGCTTACATATCATGAGGCGGCTTATATAGTGTCGAAATTTTCCGGCCATTTAAAGCGCCGGGTGGGACTAAAGGATAAAAACAGGCAGAAGCCTTTTCCGGCAGATTTGTGGTGGGAGCTTTACCGGGAGATTTTAAAGGAAAAGGATTCGGATGGAAATGTAAAAGAGGTCACGGCTATTTTATATGGAACTCCTTCCAATATTCAGGGAGCGCCCAGCTGGACCGCATATACCACAGAGGGAGAGTACGGATTTCAGGGGCTGGCCCTGGACGTCTGGCTGGATCATGAAATCCGGTTTATGGTGCGTGGAAATGAGATAGCCGCTGTGACAGAAGTGAAAAGCGGCAGCGTAGTTTACCGCAATATATGGCTTTCCGAGGTAAAGGACGGGGTGTTTAAGGCATATATGGGGGCGGCGTCCAGAGAATTTAAGACAGAGGGAAAGCTGGCAGATGAAGCTAAGAGGACAGAGGACCGTCTGGCTCCTAATCTGGCTGATCTCTATGTGGAGGATGGCTGTCTCAGCCGGGTGACTGTAAAAAAGGAGCGTATCCATGGAAAGATTCTTTCTGTTACAGAGGATACAGTAGAAATTGAAGGCTATGGAACCATTCCTCTGGATGAAAATTTTTATGTATATAAGCTTTTTGGTGAATTCAGTGTTCTGGGAGCGGCAGACATCCTGGTAGGCTATGATTTGCAGGAATTTGTAGCAGCAGACGGAAAGCTTTGTGCGGCCCTTCTGGAACGGCCTTTTGACGCCAGAACCATCCGTGTGCTTTTGATGGATACAGGCTTTAAAAATCTGTTCCACAAAAAGGCAGAGATTGAATTAAACTGCGATGCCAGACTGATCTGCAAAAATGACGATGGAGACAGCAGGGAAAGCGTTCTGAAGAAAGGGGAGATACTGACCCTGACTGTGGAGGATAAACGGCTGAACAATGGACGTATGACCATTATTCCTGAAAATGAGGAGGGAATTACCATCCGGTCACTGGAACGGGGACAGGGGCAGCCGGTGTACAGCGGTTCTCTGGAGATAAAAAAGGAGGAAGAGGGGCTGGTTCTGGTCAATGAGCTGTATCTGGAGGATTATCTGAAAAAGGTTGTTCCCAGCGAGATGCCCGCTTCTTATGAAAAAGAGGCGCTAAAGGCTCAGGCAGTCTGTGCAAGAACCTATGCTTACCGCCAGATTCAGGGAAATACATATGGGGAGTACGGAGCCCATGTAGACGACAGCACCAGCTTTCAGGTTTACAATAATATTCAGACCAACGAGCGAACCAGTCAGGCTGTGGATGAAACCTATGGTCAGATGCTTGTTTTTGAG
>CAUCBQ010000140.1 GCA_958441075.1 uncultured Clostridiaceae bacterium
AGGCTGTGCTGTTAACCCACGGTCATTTTGACCACATTTCAGCTGCGCCTCAGGTAGCCAGAGCTTTTGGAATCCCAATTTATGCATCTGAGACGGAAGATTCCATGCTTGCGGATACGTCTCTGAATCTGACTTCTCATTTTACAGGACATTCCTTAAGCTTTCATGCGGATGAGCTGGTTCATAACGGAGATGAGCTGAGATTTCTGGGCTGCAGATGGAACGTAATCGCAACTCCCGGACATACCTCCGGTTCCGTGTGCTTTTATCTGCCGGAAGAAGCGGTGGTATTTGCAGGAGATACCCTGTTTCAGGATTCCTATGGGCGTACAGACCTGCCTACGGGAAGCAGCAGAGAGCTGGTGGATTCTGTGACAAACCGGCTGTTTGTGCTGCCGGGAGACACCATGGTTTATCCGGGGCATGGGGAGCCTACAACTATCGGTTATGAGGCGAAGAACAATCCTATCGCGTGCTATAGATAGAAAAAGAGAAAGCAGGAACAAAATGATCGGTTTATTGATACAGAATAATGCATACGAACAGGACATCAGAGAGCTTCTGATGTCTTTTTATCCGGGAGAGACATATGCCCATGAAATAAAAGATGGAGCAGGTTTTTATGTCCAGACGCGTCTGGTACAGAAGGAAGGGGAAGGCTCTGGTACTTCAGAAGGTAAAGCCGCCGGGCAGGAATGGAATGTGGGAATCGCTCTCTGGGAGCAGCCGAAGGAAGGAGAGGCCATAGGCTTCAGTCCTCATTTCCCGGTTCCGGAGGGACTGGAGGGCTGGAGCCTTACCGCCTCCTCCAGAGGATGTTCTGACCTTTCAGACCACAGTGAGACGAAAAATGTGATAAAGCAGCTCTTTTACCGGATGCTTACAGAACGTACAGGCCATGAACTGCCCTGGGGCTCCCTCACCGGAATCCGTCCAACCAAGATTGCCTTAAGCCGTCTGGAGGAGGGATGGAAGGAAGAGGATATCCGTTCCTTTATGAAAAGGACGTATATGGCCAGTGACGAAAAGATTGATTTGAGCATTGAAATTGCAGCAAGAGAAAGGAAGCTTTTGGAGCCTCTGGATTATGACCGGGGATACAGCCTTTATGTAGGAATCCCATTCTGTCCTACGACCTGTCTTTACTGCTCCTTTACCTCCTACCCCATCAGCAAGTGGAAGGGCCGCACGGGCCTTTATCTGGAGGCTTTGTTTAAGGAAATGGAGTATGTGGCGGCTAAGATGAAGGGCCGTCCCCTGGATACCATCTATTTTGGAGGAGGAACGCCTACCTCTTTGCCCGCAGAGGATATAGATGCGGTTCTGACACGGCTGGATCAGCTTTTTGATACAAAAAACACCCTGGAATTTACGGTGGAAGCAGGACGGCCTGACAGCATTACAGAGGAAAAACTGCGGGTACTGCGTAATCACGGTATTACCAGAATTTCTATAAATCCCCAGACCATGAACCAGAAGACGCTGGATCTGATCGGCCGCCGCCATACGGTGGACATGGTAAAGGAAAAATATTATATGGCAAGAGAGCTGGGCTTCGACAATATCAATATGGATCTGATCATGGGACTTCCGGAGGAGAATTTGAACGATGTAAGCCATACTCTGGAAGAGATCGAGGCTCTTCGTCCGGATTCCCTTACAGTTCACTCTCTGGCGATCAAACGGGCCGCCCGTTTAAATATGTTTAAGGAAGAATACGGTGGCTTAAAGATAAACAATACTCCTGAGATGATCGCCATGAGCGAGGCCTGTGCCCGCCGTCTGGGCATGGAGCCATATTATCTTTACCGCCAGAAAAATATGGCCGGAAACTTTGAAAACGTAGGCTACTCTCTTCCCGGAAAAGCCTGTATATACAATATCCTTATTATGGAGGAGCTTCAGACGATCGCAGCCTGCGGCGCAGGCACTACCACCAAGGTCGTATTTCCGGCGGAAAACCGCAGGGAACGGTGTGAAAATGTGAAGGAAGTGGAGCAGTATATAAGCAGAATTGATGAGATGATCGGGCGGAAGGAGAGGATATTGGGGTGTTCTTAACATTAAAAAATATTGGCAAGATCCGGAAGGCTGAAATTGAGTTAAAGGGGATTACGGTAATTGCCGGTGAAAATAACACGGGTAAGAGTACAGTAGGAAAAGCACTCTATTGCATGTTTAACAGTCTTTATGGCTTAAAAAATGAAATCAGGCAGACAAGGCGTTTAATGTTGGAATATATGATATATGATAGCTTTGATATGGAATTTAAGAGCTGGCATATTGATACTGGGAGGCTTGCAGAACGCATCATTGCCGGGAGAACAGGCGGAGAAAATGAGGATGTACAGGTCTGGCTGAAAAAAACAGTTCTGGATTATTTAGATGAATATCCGGGCTTTAAAGAAGATTGCCGGGAACGGATCAAAGAGGAACAGATAGAACCATTCCTGAAAAAAATAAAGGAATTTTTGGCAATATCAGATGAAGCGATTGCCGTCCGTATCCTGCAGAAAAATATAGACGCAGAATTTAAGGGACAGATAGGCAGCTTTTCTGCCGTTAAAACAGAGTCGGAAATTGGACTGAAAATTAAAGACAGGGAAATAAGAGCTGATCTGGAGGGAAAACAGGTTCTTTATTTAGAGGGGATGGCTGATTTGAAAACACAGGCATTTTATCTGGATGATCCTTTTATACTGGATGAACTGTTTTCAGGAAGAGGATTTATGACAGCGGGCAGAAGACTGGATCAGATGCCTGAAAGCTCCAGAAATTTTATGACTCACAGAAACCGTTTGAAATACTGTCTGGAAAGCCGGGAAGTACATTCGGGAGTTGAAGGGGTAATTGAAGAATTAATGATAGATTCCAGAATGAAACGGATACTGGATAAGATCGATACGGTATGTCATGGAGAATTGAGGCCTTCAGAAAGATCGGGCTGCCAGCTCTCTGATAACGCTTTTGCAGAACCGTTGTGCGCTGAAAACATCTCTACCGGACTGAAGACCTTTATCATTTTAAAGACCCTTCTCGTAAAAGGATATCTGGAGGATAATGGAACTATTATCCTGGATGAGCCGGAGGTGCATCTTCATCCGGAATGGCAGCTGGTGTTTGCAGAGCTGATTGTGCTTTTGCAGAAAGAATTTGGAATGCATATTTTGTTAAATACCCACAGTCCGTATTTCCTTAATGCGCTTGAGGTATATTCAAAGAAGTACAAAATTGCAGACAAATGCAGATATTATCTGGCTGAAAACAGGGAAAAATATGCAGTATTTCAGGATGTTACCGCAGATCGGGAGCCTATTTATGCAAAGCTGGCCCGCCCGTTGAGGTTTTTGGAGCAGGAGGAGCAGTCAGATGAAGAAGCTTTGTGAGTATGCTGTTTTCGGTTCCCATCGTTCCACACTGAAAGAGGATTCCATAGATAACTCAGAGCCGGGGCACATCTGCTATATGACAGAATCCGAAAGAGAAACAATCAATTTTGATGGAGTAAAAACAGAATATCTCAATCAGAGGGGCCTGTCAGAGGAAAATGCAAAATCAGTGGATTCTCTTTTGGAAAAAGATGGAATCCTCTATATGATCGAATTTAAAAATGGAAATATGAAGTCCGAGAAAAGCAGGGTGAAAATAAAAATAAGAGACAGCCTGCTGATTTTCTGCGATATTGTAAAAGAAAATATCAGCTTCACAAGGGAAAATATGGATTTTATACTGGTGTATAATGAAGAAAAGAATCCGAAAAGGTCTAAAACAGAAATTACAAGGATTCTTTCAGAGAAAGCCGGAGAGCCATACTGCCTGTTTGAACTGGATCGTTTTTCAAATTTATATTTCCGAAAAGCCCATACATGGACGCAGAAGGAGTTTGAAGAGCTGTTTCAGCCCTGATTTCCCGCGAATTTCCTCAAAACACTTGCAAAATAGAAAAAGTACACTACAATAGTAATCACGAAATAAAACGCAGATTATGGAGAAAATACTATGCCGTTAACGAAAAAACCAGTAACCGGAATGAAAGATATCACACCTGCCGAGATGCAGATCCGTGAATATGTTATGAACCAGATCCGTGAAACCTATAAGAGCTTTGGCTTTTCCCAGATTGAAACTCCCTGTGTGGAGCATATCGAGAACCTGACCAGCAAGCAGGGCGGAGACAATGAAAAGCTGATTTTCAAGGTATTAAAAAGAGGCGATAAGTTAAATCTGGAAACAGCGCAGGATGAAAATGACCTTACCGACAGCGGTCTGCGTTACGATCTGACCCTGCCTCTGTCCCGATATTATGCAAACAATGCATCCAGTCTTCCAAATCCCTTTAAGGCGCTGCAGATGGGAAGCGTATGGAGAGCAGACCGTCCCCAGAAGGGCCGTTTCCGTCAGTTTACCCAGTGTGATATTGACATTCTGGGCGATGCTACTAATCTGGCAGAGATTGAGCTGATTTTAGCCACTACAACCGCTCTTGGAAAAATCTGCCCTGACAATGGTTTTACCGTTCGTATTAATGACCGTGGTATCCTCTTTGGCATGGCCCGTTACTGCGGCTTCTCTGAGGAGGCTATGGACAGTGTTCTGATTACCCTTGACAAGATGGACAAGATCGGTTTTGAGGGTGTGGAGAAGGAGCTTCTTGAAAATGGAAATGCAAAGGAAAGCGTAGACCGTTATCTGGAGCTTCTCCGTACCGTTACAAGAGATGCAGAGGGTGTAAAGGCTCTGGGCGAGACCTTAAAGGATGTGATGGACCCGGCTGTATGCCAGGGACTGGTACACATTATGGAGACTGTTAAGGATGTGGCTGAAACTGAGTTTGGACTTGTATTTGATCCTACTCTGGTTCGTGGTATGTCCTACTACACAGGCACTATTTTCGAGGTATCCATGGAGGGCTTCGGCGGTTCCGTTGCCGGCGGCGGACGCTACGATAAGATGATCGGAAAGTTCACTGGCATGGAAACTCCGGCCTGCGGCTTTTCCATTGGCTTTGAGCGTATTGTCACCATCCTTATGGACAATGGCTTTACCGTTCCGGGAGCAGGAGAGAAGAAGGCATATCTCTTTGAAAAGGGTATCGATTCCGCAGCTCTGGCAGCAGTGATCCGGGAGGCCATGGAAGAGAGAAAGAACGGCGTTCAGGTTCTGGTAGCCCAGATGAATAAGAACAAGAAGTTCCAGAAGGAGCAGCTTGGCAAAGAGGGATACGGAGAGTTTAAGGAATTTTACAGAGAAAGCCTGAAGCATTAAGGGCTGAAAATGCATTTGCGCATTTTGCAGCCATCTCATGAACAGAACA
>CAUCBQ010000141.1 GCA_958441075.1 uncultured Clostridiaceae bacterium
GTCCGTCAGCAATTCCCGCAGCAAGGGCAATTACATTTTTGAGGGCGCCTCCCAGCTCAATCCCCAGCATATCCGGACTGGTATACACCCTGAATACAGGGCTCATAAACAGATTCTGCACCAGCTCTGCATCCTGCTTTCTGTGCGCTCCTGCCACACAGGTAGTGGGAAGCCCCCGGCTTACCTCCTCTGCATGGCTTGGGCCGGAAAGAACCGTAACGCGGGCAGACGGAAGCTCCTCCTCAATTACCTCTGACAGATTTTTAAGAGTTGTATCTTCAATTCCCTTGGCAACATTGGTCAGAACCTGCCCTTCTTTTAAAAAGGGAGCCATTTTTCGTGCAGTTTCTCTTACATAGACGGATGGAACCGAAAGAACCAGCAGCTCCTTATTCTCCATAGCCTGCTCAAGATCCCCTGTAATCCCAATTGTCTCCGGAATAGGCGTATCCCCCAGATTGGGATGACGCCTTGCAGCCGTCAGCGCTTCCACCTCTGCATGGACTGCCGACCACAGCTCCACCTCATGACCGTTTCCTGCAAGCAGGACAGCCAGAGCCGTCCCCCAGGTTCCTGAACCGATCACACCGATCTTAGACATTTCGTACCCCTCCTGTTACTGTTTTGTATCTATTTACTGTTTTTTTGCACCCACCTTGTTTTCTGTTCCTTTTAAAAGGCGGCCGATATTAGCCCTGTGGCGCCAGAAAGCCATGACCGTAATCACAGCTGTCACAGCTGTAAACTCCACCTGTCCCGGTATAAGGCCATATGCCCCATGGAAATTCTGAACTGCATTCCACACAAGAAGAATGGCAGATACCACCAGAGATCCCAGTGATACATAGCGGGTCACTGCCACAAGCAGGATAAAGCAGGATAAGCAGATCACAGTCAGTCTCCAGTCAATGGAAAAAATGATTCCAGCAGTAGCTGCAATGCCCTTTCCTCCCTTAAATCCCAGATAAAAGGGGAAATTATGTCCCAGAATCACTCCCAGGCCCGTATACAGCATATATACGTACATAAGCTCCGGCTGATCCTTAAACAGCAGCCGCGTGACAAAACAGGGAATTACGGTTTTCAGGAAATCTCCCATAAAAACCGCAAGGCCTGCTTTTTTTCCCATCACCCGCAGGGCATTGGTGCTGCCGGAATTACCGCTTCCAAATTTTCGTATATCAATGCCGTGAAGTTTTCCGTAAATATAGCCAGTCTGAAACAGGCCGCACAGATAACCGGCGGCCAGACAAATGATGCGTTCCATTTCTCTTATCCCCTTGTATTACTGATCTTTTTCCTTCCGTTCCCGGATGATGAATTTTAAGGAGGTACCCTTAAATCCAAAGGCATTTCGGATCTGATTCTCCAGATATCTCGTATAGGAGAAGTGCATCAGCTCCTTGTCATTTACAAATACCACAAAGGTCGGCGGCTTTACAGACACCTGAGTCATATAGTAAATCTTCAGGCGCTTGCCCTTATCAGACGGTGGCTGCTGCATAGCTACCGCCTCGGTCATGATTTCATTCAGAACGCCGGTTGCCACACGGAGATTCTGATTCTGGCGCACCATGTCGATCATATCAAACAGTTTCGGAAGACGCTGTCCTGTAGCGGCTGATATGAAGATAAATTCCGCATATGGCATAAATGCCAGAGTTTCCCGGATCTTATTGGTATACTGGTAAATGGTCTTATCATTCTTTTCAATGGCATCCCATTTGTTTACAGCAACGATAATCCCCTTGCCTCTGTCGTGGGCAATTCCGGCGATCTTTGCATCCTGCTCTGTGACGCCCTCTTTGGCGTCAATTACAACAACCACAATATCTGCCCGCTCCACTGCAGTCACAGTACGGATGATACTGTAACGCTCCAGCTCCTCTTTGATTTTATTCTTGCGGCGAAGTCCCGCTGTATCGATAAAAACATACGGGGTGCCATTGTGAACAATCTCCGTATCCACCGCATCTCTGGTGGTTCCGGCAATGTCGGATACAATGACCCTGTTTTCACCTAAAAGCTTATTGATAATGGAAGATTTTCCCACATTGGGCTTTCCAACCACGGCAATTCTCGGACGGTCGTCCTCCTCTTCCTCTGCGGCAGCTCCATCAAAATACTTTACCACCTCGTCTAACAGGTCGCCGATTCCCAGCCGGGAGGCAGCAGAAACGGGAACTGGATCGCCGATTCCCAGATTGTAAAACTCGTATACGTCATTTCCGAATTTTGCTATACTGTCTACTTTATTCACTGCCAGCACAACGGGCTTTCTGGACTTGCGGAGCATATCTGCCACCTTGGAATCCGCATCCACCAGTCCCTGGCGCACATCTACAATAAATATAATCACATCTGCGGTAGAAATGGCAATCTCTGCCTGCTCCCGCATCTGAGATAAAATAATATCACTGGTATCCGGCTCAATACCGCCTGTATCAATGAGAGTGAAATTCATATCCAGCCAGGAACAGTCTGCATAGATACGGTCTCTGGTAACGCCTGGGGTATCCTTTACAATGGAGATGGTATCTCCTGCAATTACATTAAACAGCGTAGATTTTCCCACGTTGGGTCTTCCTACGATGGCTACCACTGGTTTGCTCATTTATTTTTATTCCTCCTTATTATGTCTCTTCTGACAGCTCATCAAGCTCATAGCCCTCATAGCCGTAGTCCGCTCCCGGACCTGCCTCATCCTCCTCCGGCTCTGCATCCAGCTCCGGATAAAGAACAGCTCTCACAAAATCGCGTCCGCTTGATTTTACTATACGCACCTTTACTTGTAAAGCCTTTTCTGCGTCCTCTGCCGTGAGGTCATCTAAAAAGACCGTCTCCCCGCTGCGGAACATATTGACCGGAAGAAGCAGATAATCGCCCAGCTCCCGCCCCGTAAGCTGGGCGATTACATCCTGCCCCGTAAGAAGGCCGGATACGGTAATGGATTCCCCAAAGAAATCGTTTCTTATGGGGTAAATGTGAATGGTGCGGCCGGGGAATTTCTCACGAATCCATCCGGCATATTTCTTTATATAAGGATAGGGGAGACGTCCTGTAGCAATGGAAACTGTGCGGCTGATCCCGTCATCCGAACACTCCTTTAATGCCTCCTCTACCTCTGAGGCCAGAAGCCTCAGCATTCCCACACCGTTTTCCAGCTGGATATAACCGTCATAGCGCTCCTCTTCCGGAAGGGGCCGTTCTGCCAGAATATACCATTCGTCGCTGGCGTGGATAAAGTGTGTCCCATGCTCCTTATACAGCTTTTTCTGCCACATTTCAATAAGGTCAATCACCTCACAGGCGTCCTCCTTCGTAAAGGGCTCCAAAGGATAAAGGCCGTCTCTGTATTTAGAAAGGCCTACAGGCACCACGGACACGCTCTGCATACAGGGGATATATTTTGTCAGATCCTCAATGGAACGCCTTAACTCATCCCCATCATTGACCCCCTTGCACAAAACGATCTGTCCGTTCATGGGCGTTTCTGCCTCATAAAGACGGTCGATCATCTGCAGGGCCTGTCCGGCAAAACGGTTGTGGAGCATCTTGCATCTCAGTTCCGGATTGGTCGTCTGGACGGAAATATTGATCGGGGCCAGCTTAAAACGGATGATCCGCTCAATATCCTTATCCTTCAGATTCGTAAGGGTCACATAATTCCCCTGGAGAAAGGACAGCCTGGTATCATCGTCCTTAAAATACAGTGTTTCCCGCATTCCCGGAGGCATCTGGTCAATAAAGCAGAAAATACACTTGTTGCTGCAGGAACGGTACTCGCTCATAAGACCATTTTCAAAGGTCAGCCCCAGATCCTCATAGTCATTTTCAATGTCAAGCTCCCACTCTTCTCCATCTGCCTTGCGGACCGTCATAAGCATGGAAGGGCTGTTTACATAGTATTCATAGTCAAAAATATCCTCTATCGGATTGCCGTTGATGGTAAGGACCAGGTCTCCCGGCTCCAGCTCCAGTTCTTCGCCAATAGAACCCGGATCTACCTTTGAAATCCGGTGCCCTTTCAGTTTCTTTTCCATAATTATTTTAACCTCGATCTGTCTGTATTCTGATTTTTTCTTTTTCTATCATAACAATTTTACGTATGTTTGTAAATGGCAACTTCCGCAGGCGGATTAAGAGGCATTGCAAATACAGCTTTGGTGAAAGAATGTATTTTTCAGTAAAATATCTGTAAAGCCTTGACCGAACTGGTGGGAAATGGTATATATCATATGTATGCCCTCAGGTTAGAGCGGCCTGTCCGCCCTTCCTGTAAGGGAAACCGTCACTACAATGGATAAAGGAGTAAAGCTTTCATGGCTAACAATTTCGTATTCAATGATTCCCTCCCCGTTGCACCTTTAAAACTGGCTGCTCTGGAAAGCTGCCGGGAATTCGCTTCCAAGGTCAATGACCACATCGTTCAGTTCCGGCGCAACGATATTGAGGAACTGACCCGCCGCAAGGCAGATCTGCGCTACCGCGGATATGATGTGGATTCCTATCTGCTGGACTGCCACTGCCCCAGATTCGGCACCGGCGAAGCAAAGGGTGTGATCAATGAGTCTGTACGCGGTACGGATGTGTTTGTAATGGTTGACGTGATGAACTACAGCATCCCCTACACTGTATGCGGCTACACCAACCATATGTCCCCGGATGACCATTATCAGGATTTAAAGCGTATTATCGGCGCCTGCTCTTCTACGGCTCACCGGATCAATGTAATTATGCCTTTCCTTTACGAAAGCCGCCAGCACAAGCGCAGCAAACGCGAATCTTTGGACTGCGCCATGGCACTGGAAGAGCTGGTTGCAATGGGCGTGGAAAACATCATCACCTTTGACGCCCACGATCCCAGAGTGCAGAATGCCATCCCCCTTTACGGCTTTGACAACTTCCTGCCTACCTATCAGTTTGTAAAAACTCTTTTCTCCCACGATACCACCACAAAGATCGACAAAGAGCATCTGATGGTAATCAGTCCGGATGAAGGCGCTATGAACCGCGCCGTATATCTGGCAAACAATCTGGGAGTAGATATGGGTATGTTCTACAAGCGCCGTGACTATTCAAAGGTTGTAAACGGACGCAACCCCATCGTGGCCCATGAGTTTTTAGGTTCCTCCGTAGAAGGCAAAACCGTGCTGATCATCGATGATATGATTTCCTCCGGTGAAAGTATGCTGGATACCTGTAAGGAATTAAAGGAAAGAAAGGCTGCCAAGGCCATCGTATGCTGTACCTTCGGCCTGTTCACCAATGGT
>CAUCBQ010000142.1 GCA_958441075.1 uncultured Clostridiaceae bacterium
CAGACCAGGTAGAGGAACAGCTGAAAGCCGGAAAGGATGTAGCCTGCCTGACTCTGGGAGACCCTACGGTATACAGTACCTATATTTATCTTCACCGCATCATAAGGGCAAGAGGCTATGAGGCACAGATTATAAGCGGCGTCCCTTCCTTCTGCGCGGTAAGCGCCCGTCTTGGAGACAGCCTTGCGGACAGATCTGAGCAGCTTCATATTATACCTTCAGCCTATGGCGTAGAAGAGGCGCTGTCCCTTCCGGGAACAAAGGTTCTCATGAAGGCCGGATCTAAAATGGAGGCAGTAAAAAAATCTCTTCAGAAGCATGGGGGAGGGGCGGTTATGATGGAAAACTGCGGGATGGAAAATGAGGTTATTTACAGGGGGACGGAGCAAATTCCGAACAAATCCGGATATTATTCGCTTATTGTGGTAAAAGAACAACAAAAATGGTAAAAAAAGGCCGGTTTTCGTGAATGTGTCTGTGGTGGTAAATAGTACGCGGTCAAATGTACGCCAGTGCTTGACACAAGGCGGTGTTTAATGATAAAATACTTCACTAGATGGCAGAGGGGCACACTGTTTTGGACAGTTTTTGAACACGGCTCCTTGTCTTTTTGTCTTTTATCTATGAAAGGAGAATATGCACTATGAGAAAAAATGCAGCAAAAATTGCAGCTCTTATGTTGGGCGCAGCGATGGCTCTTACAGCCTGCGGCGGCGGACAGAGCACTGGAAATGGCGGGGGAAGTACAGGCGCCGGAGGCTCCACAGGCAGCGCTCAGGCAGAAGATGGCGATAAGAAAGCAATTAAGGATCTGGTAACTTATGAGGACCCCAAGAGAGAGCAGGAAGGATTTTTTATCCTGAATACAGAGAAGGCAGCTGACTTAAATGTACTCTGCAACCTGTATGCGCCTCTCATCGAGGTAGACGAAAACGGTAAATTAAGACCGGCAGTTGCCAAGGAGTGGGGAACCGAGGACGGCGGCCTTACCTGGACCTTTAAGCTGAGAGATGATGTTAAGTGGGTTGATATCAACGGCAATGTAAAGGCCGACTGTACGGCAAAAGACTGGATTACCGCTATGGAGTGGGTATTAAACTTCCACAAGAACGGTTCCAACAACACCTCCATGCCTCTGGCTCTGATCAAGGGCGCTGAGGATTACTACAACTACACCAAGGAGCTTTCCGCAGAAGAGGCCAAGGCTCTTGATACAACCAAGATGCTTGAGATGGTAGGCATTGAGGCTCCGGATGATTATACCCTGATTTATCACTGTGCGCTCAATGCTCCTTACTTTGATACCGTATGTACATCAGCCTGCATGTATCCTATCTCCCAGGCTCTGATTGATGAGCTGGGCGTTGATAACATGATCGGCATGACAAACGAAACCATGTGGTATACAGGTCCCTATTTTGAGACAACCTTTACCATGAACAACGAAAAGATCCTTACAAAGAATGAAAATTATTTTGATAAGGATGCAAAGCTGTTTGATACAGTTACCGTCCGTATGGTAGACGGCACTCAGTTATATCAGCTGTGGCAGAACGGCGAGCTGGACAACATCGCTCTGGCAGAGGCTGACTTAAGAACGATTTACAATGATGACAGCAATGAATGGAAGCCCTATCTGAGCGAGACAAGACCGAAAAAGTACTCCTATCAGATGCACTTCAATTTTGACAAGTTCAAGGATGACGGTTCAGCAGATGAAAACTGGAACAAGGCAGTTGCAAACGAAGCCTTCCGCCTTTCTTTATACTACGGACTGGATCTGAGAAACTACTGGTCAAGAACCAACTTTATCGAGCCTCTTCACTGCGAAAACGTAGGCTATACCATGAAGGGACTTCTGTATTACTCTGACGGCACCGATTATGCTGTAAAGGTAGAGGAGAAGATGGGAATTGCTCCTTCTGACGGCGAGAACCCAAGACGCTTCGACGCTGCAAAGGCAGAGGAGTACAAGAAGCAGGCTATGGAAGAGCTGTCTGCCAAGGGCGTTTCCTTCCCGGTAGAAATGGATTACTACATTATCGCAGGCGATCAGAATGCCCTTGACAAGGCAACTGTATTAAAGCAGACCTTTGCAGAGTGCCTGGGAGCAGAGTATGTAAACTTAAACATCAAAACCTTCGTTTCCAGTATGACAAAAGAGGTTGTACAGCCTGGTCTGGGTTCCTTCTACATCAATGGATGGGGCGCTGACTACGGTGATCCTGCAAACTTCATTGACCAGGAACGCTACGGCTATGACGGCGCTTACTACTCCAACAACTACTCCAGAATCAATAATGCAACGGATGAAGACCTGATTGCAACCTACAAGGAGTTCTCCGCTCTGGCAGAGGCAGCAGGCGCTATCTATGATGATCCTGATAAGCGCTATGACGCATATGTAGACGCTGAGGTTTACCTCTTACAGCATGCCTTGACCATTCCTATGGAGTATGAGATTCAGTGGCAGCTGACCAAGATCAACGATTACTCCAAGATGAACGCTATGTACGGCGCCCAGAACTATACGTACAAGAACTGGGAGACTTCTGTAGACGCCTATACTACAGAGCAGTACAAGGAATTCCAGGCAGCATTTGAGGCGAAATAATATATGGTAAAATATACCGCCAAACGACTGCTTCAGTCCCTGATTACAGTGCTGGTTGTCGCTACCATCGTGTTCCTGCTTATGCGTATGCTTCCCACGGATTACTACTTTACAGAGGATCAGGTGATGAAGCTTACGGAGGAGCAGAAGAATGCGCAGCTGGAGGCAGCCGGCCTGTTAGATCCGATGGAACAGCAGCTGGGCCGTTTTTATGGGCAGCTTCTGCGGTTGGACTTCGGTACATCCCGCAGAATTCAGAACGGCGCTCCTGTTCTTAAGGTAATCGGAACTAAATTTTCCGTATCTATGCGTCTGGGGTGTATTGCCCTGGTGATTGCTCTTTTAATCGGCGTAACCATGGGTATTATCCAGTCCAGAAATAAGGACCGGATACTGGATCATGTGGGAACGGCGTACACGGTTTTTGTAAACGCTGTGCCGCCGCTTGTATCATACTCGCTGGTGCTGGCCTTTGGCGCCAATTTGCTGAACCTTCCGGCGCTGTATTCCACCAGAAATGCCACCCGCTCCAGCATCCTTCCGATCGTATGCCTTGCGTTAACCTCCATTGCTCACTATGCGCTGTGGACCAGGCGCTATATGGTAGACGAGCTGAATAAGGATTATATTAAGCTTGCCAGGATCAAGGGTATGTCCTCTAAGAATATTATGGTAAAACATGTTCTGAAAAATGCCTTTGTCCCTCTGGTACAGTATATTCCGGCGTCTTTCCTTTTGACCATCAGCGGTTCTCTCCTGGTAGAGCGTTTCTTCTCTGTTCCGGGTATGGGTCCCCTGCTGACAGACGCCATTACACGCTACGACTTAAATGTAGTTCAGACTCTGGTTATTATTTATGCCGCTCTGGGAATTATCGGTGTATTCCTGGGCGATATTCTGATGATGACCCTGGACCCGAGAATTAAACTGACAGACAAAGGAGGCAGCCGTTGATGAACAACGATACACAAAAGGATAAATTCCGGTTTGTGGAATATTCCGCAGATGCGGCAGAGCGAATCGGTTATTCCGATTACTCCTACTGGAAGTCTGTTTTTCAGAACTTTTTCAAGAAGAAATCCGCCGTTGTTATGGCGGGTGTCTTCTTTGCACTGGTAATCTTTTCCTTTATTGCACTGAGCATTGGAAAGTATAACTACTCTGAGGCTCAGATCATGGCAGATTCGTCCCTGGCATTTACAAAGCCAAACGGAGAATTCTGGTTTGGAACAGATAATCTGGGCCGTGATTACTGGTGTCAGGTATGGTATGCGGCGCAGGTTTCCATCAAGCTGGCTCTGATCGTTGCAGCAGGAGAGTGCGTCATCGGCGTAATCATCGGCTGTATCTGGGGCTATGTGCGCAGCCTGGACCGCATCTTTACCGAGATTTACAATGTAATTAACAATATTCCGATTATTATTTACATGACTCTGGCAGCCCTTGTCTTTGGACAGAGCTTCCGCAATATGGCCCTTGCCATGATTGCCTTCGGCTGGCTGGTAATGGCAAGAAACGTGCGGAACCTGGTGCTCATGTACCGTGACCGGGAATATAATCTGGCTTCCAGATGTCTTGGCACTCCCGTATGGAGAATTCTGCTTAAGAACATTTTCCCATATCTGATCAGTGTGGTAATTCTTCGTCTGGCCCTGTCCATTCCACAGACCATTGCTCTTGAGTCCACACTGTCCTATCTGGGCCTGGGACTGGATGTAAATACGCCTTCTTTAGGTATTCTTTTAAGAAATGCCAGAAACTATTTCCTTCAGTATCCATACCTTCTTGTGTTCCCGGCGGTGATCGTATCTCTTATTACAATCACCTTCTATCTGGTGGGCAACGCCTTCTCAGATGCGGCAGATCCAAGAAATCATGTGTAGAACGGAGGAAATGTTCATGGCAAATATGGAAAGAGAACCGATCTTATCTGCCAGAGACGTAGAGATCTCCTTCAGCCTGCGGGGCAAAAAATTAAATGCCATCCGCAGATGCTCCCTGGATCTGTACCAGGGGGAGACACTTGCCATTGTAGGCGAGTCCGGCTCCGGCAAATCGGTATTTACCAAATCCTTTCTGGGAATGCTGGACGCCAACGGTTCCATTACCGGCGGCTCCATCATGTTTGAGGGAAAGGATCTGGCAAAATATAAGACAGAAAAGGACTGGATGAGCATCAGGGGAAAGAAAATCTCCATGGTTATGCAGGACCCGATGACCTCACTGAACCCCCTTAAAAAAATCGGGCGTCAGATCGAGGAAAGTATAGAATTAAATCAGGGCATCAAAGGGCCGGAAGCGAAGAAGATGGCTCTTGAAATGCTTAAAAAGGTAGGAATCCCTGATCCGGAGCGACGGTATCAGCAGTATCCCCACGAATTTTCCGGCGGTATGAGACAGCGGGTGGTAATCGCAATTGCCGCCGCCTGCCGTCCTCAGATTCTGATCTGCGATGAGCCTACCACGGCTCTGGACGTTACCATTCAGGCGCAGATCTTAAATCTGATCCGGGATCTTCAGAGAGAGCTGAATATGACGGTTATCTACATTACCCATGATTTGGGCGTAGTTGCCAATGTGGC
>CAUCBQ010000143.1 GCA_958441075.1 uncultured Clostridiaceae bacterium
TACCGGTTGCGCTCCGTTGCTGCAACCATCCTGATCTGACCCTGTGTATACTCTGCAGCAAATCCCTTTGGATTCTGGTAGGACGCAGTCTGTCCGCAGGCTGTCAGGTATCCTGATGCAAGCACGATCAGAAATCCCTGTCTCAAATGCCGGAACCATTTTCCCATCCATATTTTTTTATCCTTCCTTCCCTGGTCCAATGAAATCTCCTTTCCACTCATATATCCTACAGCAAATATTTAAGAATTTTCAAAACCCCGTCATTTACATTGCTGTCTGCCTGAAATCTGGCAGCCCGGCGCACTTCCTCCCTTGCATTTGCCACTGCAAAGCTGTAGTATGCCTGGTCAAGCATCTCAAGATCATTAAGCTGGTCTCCAAATGCCATGGTTTCCTCCGGGAGGATGTCCAGGCTCTCCTGAATGGTTTTTACAGCATTTCCCTTATTTACTCCCAAAGCCATACAGTCCATCCACATATCACCGGCACAGGCCAGCTTAAGCTCTGTTCCAAATTCATCGAATACAAAACGGGTGGCATCCTCAATTCCCGTTGGCTTGTAAATAGATATTTTTACAGGAGGCTCCTCCAGCTTCAGCAGATCCTCTACCCGGTTCAGCTTAAATTTATAGCCGTCTATAAGCCAGCGTACCATGTCTTCATTTTTGGAATCCACATAATCTCCTCCGGCACAGGCATAGACAAGCTCCAGCTCAGGATGACGGCGTACGGAACGGATCACCCTCTCTGCAAGCTCCTTCTCAATAGGATAGGTATAAAGACTGCGTCCATAGCAGCCTATGTAGGAACCATTATTGGAAATATAAAAGATTTTTTTCTTTACAGGATCAAAGGTGTGCTCTACGCTGGACCAGGGCCGTCCGCTGGCTATGGCAAACTGAATCCCTTTTTCTCTCAGCTTAAGAATCACATCAAACAGTTCCGGATTCAAATCCGGTGACCCATCCTCTACCAGCGTTCCATCTACATCCGATACGATCAGTTTAATCATCCTGTGTTCCTCCATTTTCTGTTAAAAGCATATTCATCTCATGAACCAGACGTCCAAGAGGCAGTCCCACCACATTGGTATAATCTCCCCGGATTCCCTTTATATAGGCTGCAAAGCTGCCCTGTATCCCATATGCCCCCGCTTTATCAAGGGGTTCTCCGCTCTGTGCATATCCAAGGATTTCATCCTCTGTCATGGGCCAAAGCTCTACATCCGTACACTCTGCAAAGGAAACTCCGTACTTTTCTCCATTCTCCATGCATAAAATCACGGTAACGCCGGTATAAACCTGATGAGCCCGCCCCTGAAGCTTTTGTATCATCTCAATGGCCCGATCCTCCGTTTGGGGCTTTCCAAGAATTTCATTCTCCAGAACGACCACCGTATCCGCTCCGATTACCACTGTTCCAGCCTCGCAGCCTGCGGCAATATCCTGAGCTTTTACAGCGGATAATTCCTGCACAAGCTCCCCGGGCGTATCAGCCTGGGCATTTTCCTCCTGAGTGCTGGGCTTAATCCGGGCTTTAATTCCAATCTGTTCCAAAAGCTCTTTTCTTCTGGGGGAACCGGAAGCCAAAACCACCGGATGGCCTTTAAAATACTCTGTCATTTTCATATTCTGTTCTCCTGCTTCCATCAGTAAATAAGGGAATACACTCTGCCCGCAGATAAAATACCTATGACGCAAAAGGGGCCATGGCAAAAGCCACGGTCCGCATCTGCTGGTTCATATGAATGTAAGGGCCGCTGACTGTCTCTCAATAACAGGAATCGATGAGCAGTGCCAGGCCAATTCCCAAAATTGCTCCGGCCAGAACCTGAAGGGGCGTATGGCCCACATACTCCTTCAGTTTTTCCTGCAGAACCTCTGCATTGAGCTTCAGAGGATTTTCCATCAAAATGGAATTTAAAAGCTTTGCCTGCTTTCCTGTTTCTCTGCGCACACCGATGGCGTCATACATGACAACCATAGACAGAACGAAGGATACGGCAAACTCAAAGGACCCCACTCCGTATTCCAAGGCTGCAGCAGTGGTCAATGCACAAACCGTAGCTGAATGGGAGCTTGGCATACCGCCGGAGCCCACCAGGCGTTCCGCATTGAAGCTTTTGTTTAAAGCACAGTCAATCAGCGTCTTTAAAACCTGAGCCACAGTCCAGCCTACTACAGCACTCACAAGGATCTGATTGCCAAGCATATCGTTCCAAACATTCATAGTGTAGTTTATTTCCCCTTTCTTCGGGTGTTTATCTATGTTTAAATACGGTCAAAACTTCAGATAGTTAACCGATCAGCCAGTCGTAAAGCTCCTGATATTTAGCCGCCGATGTACTCCAGGAGAAATCTGCTGCCATGGCGCGGTCAATCATCTTATTCCACTCACGGCGTCTGCTGTAATATACATACTTTGCATAGCGCACGCTGCCCAGCATCTCATGGGCATTATAATTGGCAAATGAAAAACCTGTACCGGTGCTCTCATATTCGTTATAGGGCTGAACCGTGTCCTTTAAACCGCCGGTCTCTCTGACAATAGGTACGGTTCCGTAGCGCAGAGCCATCAGCTGGCTTAAGCCGCAGGGTTCAAAAAGAGACGGCATCAAAAACGCATCACAGGCCGCGTAGATCTTATGGGACATGGCCTCGGAATAATAAATCTGAGCTGAAACCCTGTCATGATACTTCCAGTCATAGTGACGGAACATATTTTCATAGCGCTCATCTCCCGTTCCAAGAACCACCAGCTGCATATCGTCGCTGCAAAGCTCGTCCATCACGCCCTGGATCAGATCCAGGCCCTTCTGGTCTGTAAGACGGGATACAATGCCCACCATAAATTTCTTCTCATCCACAGGCAGTCCCAGTTCCTGCTGGAGGGCTTTTTTATTTTTCACCTTTTCCTTGCGGAAATTCTTTGCATTATACTTCTGGGCAATAAACGGATCTGTCTCAGGGTTAAAGTCATCGTAATCAATACCATTTACGATTCCCCGCAGGCTGTTGGCCCTGGCGCGCATCAAGCCGTCCAGACCCTCTCCGTAAAACGGCATCTTAATTTCCTCAGCGTATGTATTGCTTACCGTGGTAATGGCGTCAGCATATACAATACCGCCCTTTAAGAGATTGCCGTCCTTATATGCCTCCAGCTTATCCGGAGCAAAATAGTAATCCGGAAGCTCTGTAAAACGCTTGATGGTCTTTACATCCCACACACCCTGGAACTTTAAGTTGTGAATGGTGATAACAGACTTCATATTGCGGAAGAAATCACCGCCCCGGAAGGTGTCCTTCAGCAATACAGGAATCAGGCCTGTCTGCCAGTCGTGGCAGTGAACCACATCCGGCTGGAAGCCGATTACAGGGAGAGCGGAAAGGGCAGCCCTGCAGAAAAAGCAGAACTTTTCCAGATCCCAGAACCAGTCGCCATATGGCTTTGGTCCGTTAAAATAGCTTTCATTATCAATAAAGTAAAATGTGATTCCTTCATGGATATACTGTAAAATACCAACATAACGGCTCTGTCCCAGATAATCCATATAGAAGTGGTCAACATACTGCATCTTGTCTCTCCACTCCTGTTTGATACACAGATATTTGGGTATCATAACCCTTACGTCAAAATATTCCTTATCAAAACATTTCGGCAGAGATCCTACTACATCTGCCAGACCCCCGGTTTTAATAAATGGTACTGCTTCAGAAGCTGCAAATAATATCTTCTTCATCCAAACCTCCCTCTCCTGACATATACAGGCGACGTTTTGCCTTATCATATAGTATACCGTATTTTTTCAAAATTAGGAAGCTGTTTTCTAAGGATTTGTCTTAAATTTTTTTGTATTCCAGAAATATTTTATCAGAAATCAGAGCAATGAATTCAGAATTGGTAGGCTTTCCTTTTCCCGTGCTGATAGTATATCCAAAAAGTTCATCTATCGTTTCCATTTTGCCTCTTCCCCAGGCTACCTCAATCGCGTGCCGGATGGCCCGCTCCACACGGCTGGCTGTTGTCTGGTTTTTCTTGGCAATAGCGGGATAAAGAATTTTTGTAACAGACCCCATCATCTCCTGGTCCTTTACAACCATGGTAATCGCGTCCCTTAAATACTGGTATCCCTTGATATGGGCGGGGATTCCCAGCTCATGAAGCATCTTCGTAATATCTGCTTCCAGATGTTCTTCCATATACTCTTCTTTTGTAACCTTCGGCTCTTCCATAACAGCCGGCCTGGGTACTTCCATAAGCTTTCCTGCCGGAATCCGGCGCGGAAGACGGCCTGCATGGCGGATTTTCCTCATCAGTATATCTCTGTCAAATGGTTTCATCAGATAATAATTTACGCCTGCCTGAAATGCCTCTTCCGTAACCTGCTCTCCTCCCGCAGCACTGAGCATAATAAAAACAGGATTCTTGCGAAACGCGTTTCTGTGATTGAATTTCTCCACTATCGTAATCCCGTCTACCTTGGGCATAACCATATCCAGAAGCACAATATCCGGTGTGGTATCTTTTATCATATCAATGGCATCCTCACCATTATCAGCCTTTCCAATGACCGTCAGCCCTTCCTCTGCATTGATCATCTCATCCAAAGTGTTTAATATCATGGGATTATCGTCTACAATTACCACGTTTAACTGTTCCTGCTTTTCCATTTTTCCTCCTCATTACACAGAACCGGGAGTATCATTTCCCTGTCCAAATTAACACAAAGGAGCCGCCCATTTACGGCCCCTTTGTCTGTATCAGTAACATTTTATATTATACCGTTACTTATTGTCATTTGGCAATATATGGTAATCGCAAATTTAGACACAAATTTTCGACTATTTTTAGTGTTTTTTGACGATTTGTAACCGTTTTTTTCATTCTTCCCCATATTTCAGCATATCATCCGCCAGTATTCCATAGCCTCTTGACGGGTCCTGAACAAATACATGCGTTACTGCCCCTGCCAGTTTCCCGTCCTGGAGAATGGGGGTGCCGGACAGTCCCTGGACGATACCGCCTGTAAGAGAAAGCAGTTCAGGATCTGTCACCTTAAGAACCATGGCTTTATTCCGTTTTGAAGGGCTTTGGTCCACCTTCTGTATTTCCACCGCATAATCCTTCACCTCACCCGAAACAGAAGTCCGGATTACCGCTGGTCCAGGTTTTACCTCCTGACGTCTGGCTACCT
>CAUCBQ010000144.1 GCA_958441075.1 uncultured Clostridiaceae bacterium
CAAGAACCGTTCTCAAAGCCTTCTGGAGCAAATGGGTAGCGCTGTGGTTCTTGCAGGTCAAAGCACGGTTTCTCTCGCATACGGACAGAGTTACGGTTTCTCCGGAGCGGAGCATTCCCTTTGTCATCACGCCTACATGGCCGATCTTGCCTCCCTGAAGGTGAATGGTATCCTGTACCTTAAACTCGCCGTTTTTATTGGAAATGATACCCTTATCTCCCTGCTGGCCTCCCATGGTGCCGTAGAAGGTAGTTTCATCTGTGATAATGGTTCCGGCCTGACCGTCAGTAAGCGCCTCTACAAGCTCCTCCTCTGTAGTCAGAACAGAGATCTTGGAATCCACACTCAGCTTGTCATAGCCTACAAATTCAGAGGTAATGGCAGGATCAATGGACTGGTATACGGTCACATCCGCACCCATGTAGTTCGTTGCCTTGCGGGCCTTGCGGGCCTTATCCTTCTGCTCCTTCATGGCAGCGTTAAAGCCTTCCTCATCTACGCCCCAGCCTTTTTCCTCTAAAATCTCTCTGGTCAGATCCAGAGGAAAACCATAGGTATCATACAGCTTAAATGCATTCTCGCCGGATAAGGTCTTTTCACCGGAGGAAGCCATGGAAGCCTCCATCTCAGCCAGAATGGCAAGACCCTGATCAATGGTCTTATTGAACTTGTCCTCTTCCTCGCTTAATACCTTAAAGATCATGGACTGCTTCTCTTCCAGCTCCGGATAACCGTCCTTGGAAAGGTCGATAACGGTCTTTGAAAGATCTGCCAGGAACTTGCCTTCGATTCCCAGCTTGCGGCCATGGCGGGCAGCACGGCGCAGCAGGCGGCGCAGTACATAGCCTCTGCCTTCGTTGGAAGGCATAATGCCGTCAGAGATCATAAAGGTACAGGATTTAATATGGTCTGTAACAATACGCAGGGAAACGTCTGTTTCGTGCTCCTTCTGATATTCCTTGCCGGACAGAGCGCACACACGGTCTAACAGAGCCTTGTTTGTATCTACTGTAAACAGAGAGTCTACGCCCTGAACCACTACAGCCAGACGCTCCAGACCCATGCCCGTATCGATATTTTTCTGCTTTAATTCAGAATAATTGCCGTGACCGTCATTATCAAACTGACTGAATACGTTGTTCCATACCTCGATATAACGATCGCACTCGCAGCCTACGGTACATCCGGGCTTTCCGCAGCCGAATTTCTCGCCTCTGTCATAATAGATCTCAGAACAGGGACCGCAGGGGCCGGAACCGTGCTCCCAGAAGTTGTCCTCTTTTCCAAAGCGGAAAATGCGGTCTGCAGGGATGCCGATTTCCTTATTCCAGATCTCAAAGGCCTCATCGTCATCCACATAGATAGAAGGATACAGACGGTCCGGATCAAGACCTACTACCTCTGTTAAAAATTCCCAGGACCAGTGAATAGCCTCTGTCTTAAAGTAATCTCCAAAGGAGAAGTTGCCCAGCATCTCAAAAAAGGTGCCGTGACGGGCTGTTTTTCCAATGTTTTCAATATCGCCGGTGCGGATACACTTCTGGCATGTAGTAACCCTTCTTCTGGGTGGGATCTCCTGTCCTGTAAAGTAAGGCTTTAAGGGCGCCATACCGGAGTTAATCAGCAGAAGGCTGTTGTCATTATGGGGTACGAGTGAGAAGCTCTTCATTGCCAGATGGCCCTTGCTCTCAAAAAATTCAAGGAACATACGGCGCAGCTCGTTCACTCCGCGGTACTGTGGTTCTTTCACTTTCTCTTCCTCCATATCCTTTGACACGCAGTATATGCGCATCTTAATTTGAAATCATAACCATAAGCGACATTTTACCATATTGACTTGTATTTATCAAGATATTTGCCCTCTATTTCGTTATTATCTCTATTGTGACATATTCCGGAGTGTGCTACACTTACCCTCAGCGAACAATGGCGCAGCAGTAAAACGCGCCGGAAAGGACATACTTCCATGAAGCAATCTTCTACTCAAACAGACCATCTTTTTACCAACCGGCAGATTACAGCCATGCTTCTCCCCCTTATGGCAGAGCAGCTTCTCATTACACTGATGGGCATGGTAAATACCTTTATGGTAGCCCATGTAGGCTCTTACGCCATTTCAGCCGTATCTCTGGTGGATTCCATCAATATTCTGGTAATACAGGCCTTCTATGCCCTGTCTACCGGCGGAACCATCGTATGCTCCCAGTATCTGGGACAGAAGCGGACCGACCATGCCGTTCATTCTGCGGAACAGACGCTGTTTATCGTAACTTTTATTTCCCTGATTACAGCTGCCTTCTGCATTCTCTTTGACCGCCAGATTTTAGGTCTTATTTTCGGAACTGTAGAAGAAGATGTATTCCGTTCTGCCCGTACATACTTTTTCTACTCCTCCCTCTCCTACCCTTTTATCGCTCTGTACGACGCCGGCTCCTCCATTTTCAGAGCACAGAAAAATACCGGTTTTCCCATGGCAATGTCTGCGATTGCAAACATTGCAAATATAATCGGAAATATAATCCTTGTTCTGATTCTGGGGCAGGGAGTGGCAGGCGCTGCCATCTCCACCCTGACCGCCCGGGCATTATGTGCATTTCTCGTCCTGTGGCGCCTTAAAAAACCCAGAGAAAACCAGCCGGTCTACATATCCAATTACATCCGCATAAAACCCCATATGTCTCTGATCCGGAGGATTCTCCACATCGGTATTCCTGCCGGAATCGAAAACAGTATGTTCCAGTTTGGAAAGCTGGCTATCCAGTCCAGCGTGTCTACTCTGGGCGTTACCGCCATGGCGGCCCACGCTATGGCATCCAACTTCGAAAGCTTTAACGGCATTGCAGGGATCGGGGTTGGAATCGGCCTTATGACTGTCACCGGGCACTGTCTGGGAGCCGGGCGGAAGGATGAAGCTGTTTACTATGTAAAGAAATTCTGTGTGGCAGCAGAAATCGCTGTAGCCGGAAGCTGTATCCTGCTTTTCCTTTTAGCACGCCCTATTGTTACTCTTTCAGGCATGGAACCGGAAAGCATGAAGCTGTTTCTGGGGCTTCTTACCTTTATAACCATTATAAAACCAATCATCTGGGTACCCTCCTTTATACCCGCCTACGGTCTGAGGGCTGCGGGGGATGTAAAATACACCATGAGCGTATCATGTCTCAGTATGTGGCTGTGCCGGGTGTCCTTGTGCATCTTCCTGATCCGGGTTCTTAACGCAGGGCCTATCGCTGTATGGATCGGTATGTTTTCCGACTGGATCGTGCGGGGAATTTTCTTTACCAGACGGTATATGAGCAGAAAGTGGCTGGAATTTCATGTGCTTTGATTAAAAACAATAAGCGCACAAAAAAGACACCTGAATCAATCCAGATGCCTTTTCCATGTAATTTTCCCGTTTAAGCCTTCTTCCCTGCCTCATAAAGCCCAATGAGATACTCTCCCACCTGACGGCTGTAGAGAAGGGAAGGAAGCAAAAGCGCCTCGGGCACTTTATTTAAAAACCACTGGGCCTCAAAGTTTAAGTTTCCTTCATATCCGATCTCTGCCAGCCCCTCCATGGCAGCATTCCAGTCTGTTTTTCCCTGAAATGGCATTACATGGATATTGTCCACGCCGGTCTGATCGGATACATGAGTAACTTTCAGGCGGTCTCCGATAATTTTCAGAGATTTTTTCTGATCCTGGCCCATGATGCTGGCATGTTCCAGATCCCAGCAGATACCGATATTTTCTGCACCCACAGCGTCTGTGAGCTCACACAGTTCCTCTGCATGGTCTGCATAATAACGTCTGGGTGCAATATGCAGATCCCACATATTTTCCACCGCAATCCCCACTCCATGTTTTCCGGCAAATTCGCAGAGGCGTTTAAAATACTCTATATTCCCTGAACGTGATGCCGCATATACCGCATCTGCCGAAAAAGCCGTTGACGGATGAACCACAAGCCAGGGGATTCCCATTTTTTCAGAGGACAGAATACAGCGCTCCATGATTGTTTTATGAAATTCATGATCCGCTTTGGGATTTAAAAAGTCGTATACATTTGCATGGCCCTGATCATAGGAAAGACCATTTTCTTCCTTCAGAACGCACATTTTCTCTGTATACGCCTCCCAGCGCTCATCCAAAAAGGGACTTTTAAAGGTAATCAGGTCATGGAAGCAGAAATCAAATACCCTGTATCCCGCCTGAACGCAGAGAAGGATTCCCTTTTCCTGAGAAATAGGCTCCATATTGATACGCTCAAATACCATATTCGTTGAAGTCGATAGTTTCATTCCTCATTCTCCTCAAAACAGATCCGTCGGATTACCTCTGCCACTCCGGCTCCGCTTTCTTTTTGGGCTGTCAGATCCGCGCAGGCTTTGGTAGCCGGCTCTGCATTTCCCACTGCAGCTCCGATTCCTGCTTCTGCCAGCATTTCATTGTCATTTTCGTTATCCCCGATAGCCAGTACTTGATTCATGGAAATGCCCAGATTGGCGCAGATCCGTCTTACGCCGTAGGCTTTTCCAAAACCGGCCCTGACAATCTCAAGGCCCTGACTGCCGTAATGGGTAATATCGCAGCTGTCCGCAAGAGGCCGCTCCCATTCCAGAAGGTTTGAAATCCGTCCCTGTTCGTCGGAAATATTTACCTTATCCGCCCACAGGCTTTCCCACTCCCCTTCACTTACAGGGCGGAGGGGATGATAGCTTCCCCGTTCTGCCCGCTTTCGCCGGACTGCATCATTTTCCCTCATGCAGTATTCCGTTCCATTTAAGGAGTACAGTACAGTCATTTCTCTGGAAAGCGCTGCCTCTATCATAGGACGAAGCAGCAAAAGGCGAAGGGGATGATTCTCCAATATCTCATCCTTCTGATAAAGAAGAGTTCCATTGCAGGCACACACGGGAATCTCAATTCCAAGAGCCTTAACATAAGGCGTAATCATATAAGGCAGTCTGCCGGAGGCGAAGGTAAAGAGGATTCCTCTCTTCTTTAACTCCGCAGCCGCCTGCTCTACCTCCTTTGGAAACCCTTCTCCTCTGCGGATCAGTGTTCCGTCTATATCGCTTACAACAAGACGTATGTCTTTTTTTCTTTCTTCTGTCATATTCTGTACATTCCGATGTTTTAGTCATTAGCAGCGTGATACTCGTCTAACAGGGCATTGCATTCTTCTGTAATTGCA
>CAUCBQ010000145.1 GCA_958441075.1 uncultured Clostridiaceae bacterium
GCTATGGGACGGACCGAGGAGGAATTTTTGACGGCAGTTGCTTCCAGCTTTATGGTTTCTGCAGACAATGCTCATGGAATTCATCCCAATCAGGCAGACAAGGCAGACCCCACCAACCGTCCGTATTTAAATGAGGGTATTGTAATTAAATACAGCGCTAATCAGAAATACACCACAGACGCAATTTCAGGAGCTCTCTTTAAGGCTCTGTGTCAGCAGGCAGAGGTTCCCTTCCAGACCTTCCATAACCGGTAGGATATGCTGGGCGGCTCTAATCTGGGCAACATTTCCGGCAACCAGGTGGCCTTTAACACCGTAGATATCGGTCTGCCCCAGCTGGCTATGCATTCCTGTTTTGAAACTGCGGGAAGCAAGGATACTGCATATCTGGTAGAAGCAGCAAGGGTTCTGTTCTCCTCTTCCGTATATGGAACAGGAAATGGCAATTACCGTCTTTCCTTTTAAGTGACAGTGGTATATAATGTTGCCTGAAGAGGTACAAAAAGGGCGAAAGACCAGAGGAAAAGGGTCGAAGCTGCCCATAAGAAGATAAGGAGTGTTTAGACATGACAAAGATTAGAACAAGATACGCACCCAGCCCTACCGGCCGGATGCATGTGGGCAATCTGAGAACAGCGCTGTATGCCTATCTGATTGCCAAGCATGAAGGCGGAGATTTTCTGCTGCGTATTGAGGATACGGATCAGGAGCGCTATGTAGAAGGCGCTACGGAGATTATTTACAGAACTCTGGCTCAGACCGGCCTGATTCATGATGAAGGACCGGATAAGGACGGCGGTTGCGGTCCCTATATTCAGAGTGAGCGGCAGAAAGCGGGAATTTACCTGGAATATGCAAAAAAGCTGATTGAAAAAGGAGAGGCATATTATTGCTTCTGTACTCAGGAGCGTCTGGGTTCCCTGAAAACCACAGTCAACGGCGAAGAGATCATGACCTATGATAAGCATTGCCTGCATCTGTCTAAGGAAGAGATAGAAGCCAATCTGGCAGCAGGAATGCCTTATGTAATCCGCCAGAACAATCCGACTGAGGGAACGACTACCTTTAATGATGAGATTTACGGCGATATTACGGTAGACAACTCTGAGCTGGATGATATGGTTCTGATTAAATCCGACGGCTATCCTACCTACAACTTTGCAAACGTAGTGGATGACCATCTGATGGGAATTACCCATGTAGTTCGGGGCAATGAATACTTATCCTCTTCTCCCAAGTACAACCGTCTTTATGACGCTTTTGGCTGGGAGGTTCCGGTTTATGTACATTGCCCGCTGATTACAGATGAGTTCCACAAAAAGCTGTCCAAGAGAAGCGGACATTCTTCCTTTGAGGATCTGATCGAGCAGGGCTTTGTGGCAGAGGCTGTTGTAAATTATGTGGCTCTGCTGGGCTGGTCTCCGGTAGACAATCAGGAGATTTTCTCTCTGGATGAGCTGGTTAAGTCATTTGACTACCGTAATATCAGCAAGTCCCCGGCAGTTTTTGATATTGTCAAATTAAAATGGATGAACGGCGAGTATTTAAAGGCTATGGATTTTGATCGTTTCTATGAGATGGCTGAGCCGTATATCCGTCAGGTGATCAAAAAGGATCTGGATCTGAAAAAGATCGCAGCTATGGTGAAGACAAGAATTGAGATTTTCCCGGATATTGCGGATCACATTGACTTTTTCCAGGAGCTTCCAGAATATGATGTAGCAATGTACACACACAAGAAAATGAAAACCAACGGGGAAAATTCCCTTCAGGTATTGAAGGATGTGCTTCCGATTCTGGAGGCCCAGGAAGACTTTACCAACGATGCTCTTTATGCATCTCTGGCGCAGTATGTATCTGACAATGGATTTAAGACTGGCTTTGTAATGTGGCCTATCCGTACTGCCGTATCCGGAAAGCAGATGACTCCGGCTGGTGCAACAGAGATTATGGAGGTACTGGGCAAGGAGGAATCCCTGGCCAGAATCCGCCGGGGAATTGAGCTTTTAAGCCAGTAGAGGAGAGACAGAAGCTTCATGGCATTTCATAAATCACAGCTGCAGGCCATCCGCCATCTGAAGGGGCCCATGATGGTTCTTGCAGGCCCGGGCTCCGGAAAAACCACGGTAATCACCCACCGGGTCAGATGTCTGGTGGAGGGCTACGGGGTGGATCCGGGAAGTATCCTGGTTATTACATTTACAAAAGCTGCTGCCTCAGAGATGAGGCAGCGTTTCCAGAAGCTGATGGAGGGACGGAGTCTCCCCGTCAGCTTTGGTACCTTTCACGCGGTATTTTTCAGTATTCTCAAACATGCATACCGCTATGATGCCTCTAACATTGTCCGGGAGGAGCAGCGGATTCAGCTGATGCGGGAGCTGGTGGATCGATACCGGATTGATGTGGAGGATGAGGGTGAATTTATCAGCTCCATTTTATCGGAAATCAGCATGGTCAAAGGCGAGATGATGAGTCTGGAGCACTATTATTCCAAAAACTGTTCAGAAGAAATATTTAAAAAGCTTTACGAGGGCTATAACCGGGGCCTGGAGTCAAAAGGACTTCTTGACTTTGATGATATGCTGGTGATGTGCTACCAGCTGTTTGATCAGAGAAAGGATATTCTGGCGGCATGGCAGCGCAGGTACCGGTTTATTTTGATTGACGAATTTCAGGATATTAACCGGGTTCAGTATGAAATCGTAAAAATGCTGGCTGCACCGGAGAACAATCTGTTCATTGTAGGAGATGATGATCAGTCTATTTACCGGTTCCGGGGAGCAAAACCGGAGATTATGCTGGGCTTTGAAAAGGATTATCCAACAGCAAAGAGAACCCTTTTGGGGATTAACTACCGTTCTTCCTCCTCTATTGTGGATGCGGCGGGCCGTCTGATTCGCCACAATAAAATGCGGTTTGACAAAGAAATCCAGGCGTTTCGGGGATCGGGCCGGCCTGTGGCTGTTATGGGCTTTGCGGATGCCCATACAGAAACCAGAACGATTGTGGAGGAAATTCAGGATTATGTGCGGATGGGATATCATCTGTCGGATGTTGCAGTGCTTTACCGGACCAGCATGGAGCCGCGGCTTTTAATGGAGCGGATGATGGAATGGAACCTTCCCTTCCGGATGAAGGATTCTCTTCCCAACCTGTATGAACACTGGATTACCCAGGATATCCTGGCTTATATCCGCATAGCAGGAGATGAACTGGCAAAGCACAGACAGGCCCGGAGAGCAGATGTGCTGCGGGTGATCAATCGTCCGAAAAGATTTGTCAGCCGGGATGCTCTGGAGGGACAGATTATCTCCTGGGATAGTCTGAAGTCCTGGTATCAGGACAGAGGATGGATGGTAGAGCGGATTGAACAGCTGGAGTATGACTTAAAGATGATTGGCAGAATGGCTCCCGTGGCGGCGGTGAATTATATCCGCAAGGCAGTAGGCTACGACGACTATCTTCGGGAATACGCTGAGAACAGGAGAATGAAGGCAGAGGATCTGCTGCAGATTGCAGATCAGCTTCAGGAGAGCGCTTCCTCCTACAAAACAATGGATGCGTGGCAGGATCATATGAGGGAATATGGAGAACAGCTCCGACAGCAGCTTGCTAATCGGGACAGCCTGAATACAGACTGTGTTTCTTTGATGACTATGCACAGCTCTAAGGGATTGGAATTTCCGATTGTCTATATTTTAGATGCGAATGAAGGCGTGACCCCTCATCATAAGGCTGTCCTGGAGGCAGATCTGGAAGAAGAACGGCGGATGTTTTATGTGGCCATGACAAGGGCCAAAGATCGGCTTCATGTATATTATGCCAGAGAGCGGTATGGACGTCCTCAGGAAAGATCCCGTTTTATTGATGAATATCTGGAAGCACCTGGCTCTGTGCCGGGAAACGTCAACTGGGAGAAAGGCAGAGGAAAACAGTGAAACAGCAAAAAGGATATGTTCACATATACTGCGGAGACGGAAAGGGAAAGACCACGGCAGCGGTAGGGCTGGCGGTTCGGGCCGCCGGACGTGGAATGAGAGTTCTGATAGTCAGGTTTCTGAAAACAGAGGATTCCGGAGAGGTTTCCGTTCTGTGCCGGATTCCGGGGATAGAGGTGGTTCCCTGTGAAAAAAACTTCGGCTTTACATTTCGTATGACAGAAGAGGAGCGGCGGGAGGCGTCAGAGTGGTACGGACAGATGCTGGAAACAGCATGTGCCAGGGCAGTGAAGGAAAAATTTGATCTGGTTATTTTTGATGAAATTATGGCCGCCTGCAATACTGGACTGACGAAGGAAGAGAGAGTGGCGGAATTTTTAAAAACCAGACCGGAGGGAATGGAGGTTGTGCTTACCGGGAGAAATCCTTCGGACCGCATGAAAAAAATGGCAGATTATATTTCAGAAATCCACGCGGAAAAGCATCCCTTTGAAAAGGGAATTGGGGCACGAAAGGGAATTGAGTATTAAAAAGCGTCAGGCATGGCGGTGAAAGGCCGGTATGCCTGCGCTTTTTCTTTTTGGTGGAAGAAACATTTTTTTGGAAAAATTGGAAAAATATGTCAAATATACGTCATATAATATCAAAATATTAAATCTATGTTCTGGTTATAAAATCCAATAAGATTAAGACGGACACTGTTAAGGATACAGTACCCGAAAAACAACAGATACATATCAGGCTTGCGCAGATGAGACATACGGATGAGAAGGAGAAAGAACATGGATAACGAGCGGATTCTCAGGAAAATAGAGGAATTAATGGAGCTGAGAGGGATGACCCGGTATCGGCTTTCTAAAATGAGCGGAATCAAGCAGTCTACTTTGACTACGATGTTAAATAAGCGCAGCGTAATCAGTATCAGCAGCCTGGATAAAATATGCAGAGCCTTTGGACTGCAGCTTTCAGAATTTTTTGCTATGATTGAGGAAAAACGCGAACAGGACGGATTGACAGACTTTCCGGTAGCAGAATGGGAACCGCTTCCCTCAGAGCACAAGCAGGTACTGGTGGGAATTATGCAGCTGTTTCGCAATTATCTGAAAAAATCGTAACTGTTTAGGGCGGGGCATCTTTTTATCCGGCAAAGCCGAACAAGAAGCATCGGAGATTCCTCCGATGTGAGAACTGGCAG
>CAUCBQ010000146.1 GCA_958441075.1 uncultured Clostridiaceae bacterium
GGAATACGCATACGGAGCTCTACCAAAAGCTCCTCCATTTCCTCTTTGTTTACAATGATCTTGCTGTTGGACAGCGCCTGAAACTTGCAGCTGTCAATATATTCTTCAATTTCGCTTATCAACTGTTCAATTCTGCTCATATTGCGATCTCCTTCATCCCTGTACTTTTTTTATCTCTTCCAGCTTTTCCCTCACCCGTCTGGCTGTTGCCGGATGGAGAAAACCACTGATATTACCATCATACTCTGCTATTTCTTTTACAATACTGGAGCTCAAATAAGAATATTTCAGGTTAGTCGTTAAAAATATGGTATCAATCTCAGGGGCAATGACCCTGTTTGTCTGGGCCATCTGAAGCTCATATTCAAAATCTGTGATGGCGCGAAGCCCTCTTACAATTACCCTGGCGTCATTCTGACGGACAAAATCAATCAGAAGGCCGTGAAAAGCCTGAATCTCCACATTGGGAATATCCCCTGTTACTTCCTTTAACAGCTCTACCCGCTCTCTGGCAGTAAACAAGGGTGATTTTGAACGATTGTTCAATACTCCGATAATTACCTTATCAAACATGGAGGCGGTACGCTTTATAATATCCAAATGACCCAAAGTAACCGGATCAAAGCTGCCCGGATATACTGCAATTTTCATCTATTCTCCCCTGCCAGCAAAAATGTGCTTGTTGGTCTTGTAAATTTTTTCTTTTATCATATGGTAACCGGCTTCTTTTAACCAGTCAAAATCTGTTTCTTTGGACGCTTCGATTATAATCTGGGTGTCCTCTGTAACCATCGGTGAGCCGGAAAGATATTCTAAAACCCGTTTTTCAAGCTCCAGACCATAGGGCGGGTCCATAAAAATCAGGTCAAAACGATAATTTCTTCCCTCCAGCCGCCTGAGCCCTGCAGCCACATCACAGTCTAAAACAAGGGCTCCTTCTTCCAGATGGGTCCGGCTCAGATTTTCACGGATACAATCCACTGCTTTGGGATTGTTTTCAATAAAGACCGCCTTTTTAGCACCTCTGCTTAAAGCCTCAATACCAATGGCTCCGCTTCCGGAAAAGAGATCCAGAAAAAAGCAGCCTGGGATCTGTGGCTGAAGCATATTAAAAAGTGTTTCCTTGATTCGGTCTGTGGTTGGGCGTGTATCCAGCCCTTCTATTGTTTTTAAAAGCAGCCTTCTGGCACTGCCTGCGATAACTCTCATGGAAAAACTCCTGTAATTAAGCAATTTTCATTCCAAACAAGTATAATATGAAATGAGCTGTAATACAAGGTTTTTTTGGGATTTTTCTAAAAAGAGCGGACACAGTTTTCCTATGCCCGCTCTTTTGCAGCGGTTTCCGCCTTACTGCGGCAACACACTGCAGATGTTTTTATTCTGCTGCCCTTCTCATTATTCTGACTGCGGAATCAATACCCATAAAAAATCTGAGCAATAGGTGAAGTCTTATCAAGGATCAGCGTATTATTTCCGCCAGTTAAAGACGCCTTTGCCGCATCCAGAGAACGGACAAAATTATAAAAATCTGCCTTACTTGCATCATTATAGGCATTAGATAAAATCTGCATATACTGGGCCTCTCCCTCTGCACGGATGCGTTCCGCTTCAGCGGCAGCCTTGGATTTCATCACAGATACCTCTTTGGTGGTGTCGTTTTTAATCTTCTGGGCAGAAGAATTTCCCTGAGCCGTATAGGAAGCGGCAATATTATTCCGCTCCGAAATCATACGGTCATAAACAGACTGTTTATTATCATCCGGCATATCTAAAGACTTTGTTTCTACCGCCATAACCTGAATGCCGTAGCCGTCCAGAGAACCTCCGATTCCGCTGCTGATATCAAGAGCCAGCTTTCCGTCTCTGTTCTCAATGATTTCCGCCTGATCCATGTTGGAAATGACAGATTTCATGGTAGAAAAAACAGAGGCTGCAATACGGGACTGGGCCTGAGCCACCTGTCCGTTTAAATGTCTGGTAAAAAGCACCGGGTCAGAGATCTTCCACAGTACAAAGGCATCGGCGATCATGGTCTTTTTATCCTTTGTAATTACATCAGACTGGGGAATGTCATAGATCTGAAGGGACTTTGGAATGGAAGTTCCTGTCTGGAGAAAAGGCACCTTTAAGCTCACTCCCGGAGTTTCCACTACCCGGACGATCTCGCCGAACTGGCGGATCAGTTTATATTCGTTGGGATAGGTCACCACTAAGGACGCTCCCAGTAAAACCGCAGCCGCCGCTGCGGCAAAACCTGCTATGATACCGCCTTTTTTCATTCCTGCGCCTCCTCTATGGTGATCTCTCCGGATGGCTGGCCGGAGGCTGTCTGCTGTTCCATGGCTTCTGCAAAACGATCCAGAGGCAGCAGCTTCTGAGTCCCGCTTTCATCTACAATATAAAGCTTCATATGAGGCAGAACCTCTTCCATGGTCTCATAAAACATACGCTGTCTTGTAATCAGAGGATATTTGGTATATTCCGCATACATCTGTTCAAATCGGGACACCTGTCCCTGGGCCTCATTGATACGGGCTTCCCGTTCTGCCTCCGCATCCTTTATAATCTGGTCGCACTGAGCTTCTGCCTGAGGAATTTTTTCATTTCGGTCCTTATTGGCATTATTGATGGCAGTTTCCTTTCCCTGCTTGGCGTTTTCCACGTTTTTAAAGGCGTTTAATACCTCCGTGGTGGGAGGAAACGCATCCTGAATGGTAATATTTACCACCGCAAGGCCGATATCCTCTTCCATCATACGGTTTGTAAGTTTTTCCTTGATTTCAGACTGGATTTCAGACTTTCCTGTTGTAATTACATCATCTACATTGTGGGTTCCCACCGTATCGCGGATATAGGACTGGGCCAGCATCTTTAAGGTGGCAACAGGTTCTGAGGATGCGTAGAGATATTTGACCGGATCATTTACCATATATTCCAAATAGAAATCCGTGTTCACAAAGTTAAAATCCTTGGTGATCATGATAGATTCAGATTCATTACTTGTTCCGGTTTCAGGATCATAACCGATAGGCATTCCCTTAATGCCCTTGGATACCCGACGCACATTCTGGATAAATGGAATTTTAAAATGAAGCCCTGCCTGAGATACTGCCTGGGCGCTTCCCAGCGTACTGACAACTGCATAATTTTCTTCATCCAGAATATAGTAGCTGTTCGTACCCAGAAGGATCAGTATAACAGCAGCAGCTGCCACCTTTCCCCCTCTGGCAAAACGGCGTCTTTTTTTCTTCTTTTTTACCGGGTTGCCGTTGGAATCAAAGCGCTCCGGCTCCGGCGTCCCGTCCTTCTCCCCCTGCCCGTCTTCCGTCTTTTTACCGCCGCGCTGTCCATTCAGCTGCTGAAAAAGCTCCCGGAAATTAGGGTTTTGTCCCAATGGATTCCTTTTCATGTAACTCCTCCTTATCTGCCTGACATACGATCACTCATCCCCCGAAAATATATAAGAGGATTATAACAGATAGCGGTCTGGTTTTCAACAAAAATGTCAGTCTTTTAGATATTCAAAGCCAGATTTCTCAGCCATTTTTTCTGACGGTACCGCCAATAGCCCAGAACCATTTTATAGACTTCCTCAGAAAGCACCAGTGCATATACCAGATAGATAGGAAGATGCCATACAAGGGCTCCTAAAAAGGCCAGAGGGACGCCGATCAGCCATACGCCGCTGGTATCCAGAAAGAGGCACATTTTTGTGTCTCCGCCGCTTCGCAGAACACCCACCACATTTACATAGTTAAACATTTTTGCAGGCATATAAAGGGCAAATACCAGAAGACAGAGATTTACATCCATGGCTACCTCCGGGGCAATGGTATAAATTCCGATAATCTTCCACCGGCCTGCCACCATCAGAAAATCGGCAGCCATGGTTACGATAAACTGAAGAATAAAAAACTGAGTGGCGTATTTTTCCGCCCTCTTTATCTTTCCGGCGCCAAGCTCGTTTCCCAGAATTACAGCCGTAGCTGCGCTTAAGCCCTGAAACAGTACAACAAAGATATCCTGGATGGTAGTTGCAATGGTGATGGCTGCCACCGCATCGTCTCCCATACGGCCATAAGCCAGAGAATAAAGAGTGGTTCCAAGCCCCCACATAAACTCGTTTGCGATTACCGGGGCAGAGGTATCTGCAAAACGGCGGATAAAATCTCTGCTCCATCCAAAAAGCCCTTTAAAACCGCAGGCCAAAGGCAGCTTTTTGCTGTAAACGTATAAAAGCACCAGGCTTACTTCAATACACCGGGCAATCAGAGTGGCGCAGGCGGCGCCCGCCACGCCCATCCTGGGAGCGCCGAATTTCCCAAAAATCAGCACATAGTTTAAAAAAACATTGATGGCAATTGCAATACAGCTGCACACTACAGGGTATACTACCTTGTTTACTGCCCGCAGCATAGCTACATACACATTTGTCATGGCGATAAAGGGATAGGTAAGCACAGCAATGCGGAGATATTTTACACCCAATTCAATACTGCTTTCACTGGTAGTAAAAATCCGCATAACCTGATGAGGCCAGATCAAACCGGGGAGCACAAAAACCAGTGCTCCTGCTGCGGCCAGAAGAATCGACAGGCCCAAAACCTTACGTATGCTCTTTACATCTCCATTTCCCCAGAACTGTGCAGCCAGAATACCGGCTCCGCTGACAATGCCAAATACCAGCAGTGAAAATACAAAGAAATATTTATTTGCAAGTCCTACTGCGGCAATGGCGCTGGAGCCAAGTCCTCCGATCATTAAAGTATCTACCATGTTTACCACGGTATTGAGCATACCCTGAAGCGCCACAGGACACGCGATCATCAGGGCTTTTTTCAAAAACCTCCGGTCACGGAGCATTTCCCCCGTGCGGACCATCAGCTGTCTCATATTTCTGTTCCATTCCTTCCTCGTTCGTCATTTCTTTTCTGCTTTCAGGCAGTTTTTCGGCAAGTACACTTTCAATTTTTTTATTTCCAATTTTTAACACCTGAAAATGCCAGCCAGATTCGTTGATACAGGGCTTTTCTCCCTCAGCCGGAATCCGGTCTAACCGTGAGGTAAGAAAACCGTTTAAGGTATCATATTCCTCCTCATCCTC
>CAUCBQ010000147.1 GCA_958441075.1 uncultured Clostridiaceae bacterium
AGGGCGCTGTTCGGCTTATTTTTGACAAGTTGGAACATCAACTGGGAACCTATGATTTTCTCACTTTATTCAACACGATTCTAACAGACCGTGGTTCTGAGTTCGGAGATCCTGATTCTTTAGAAACGGGATCTGAGGGCATTATCCGTTCAAGCATCTATTTCTGTGATCCAATGAGAAGCGGTCAAAAAGGTGGTATTGAACAGGCACATACCATGCTCCGCATGGTTCTGCCAAAGAAAACCAGCTTTGAATTTCTCACTCAGTGGGATCTGAGGACGATTGTGAACCATATCAATTCCACTCCCCGAGAAAGTCTTGGCGGCCGCACTCCGTATGATGTCGCACTTGAAAACTATGGTATTGACATTTTAAAAGCACTTCAGCTTAGGCCGATTCCACCTGACGAGGTCAATCTGACACCTAAGCTGATTCGCTTTAACCACTAACTTAACATAAAAATCTGCTGTCAGACTGGAACTTAACAATTCACATTTTTTAGATGTGGCCTGTGGAATTTAGTCTTACATACCAAATATCCAGAGGTCTCTTTTCCATGTCATAAACTCAGATATTTTATGAGAAGTTAGCTTAATTATACCAGTTATCTAAAGATTTTGCTCATTATAATTCAATAAAATCAAGGAATTTTAATGTCCGGTGGAATTTACTACTGCACTGGAATTTAAAATTTCAAGTCAGCTCAAATTGCAACAGTTCAGCCATGCATCTTCTTGCCCGCTGTAAGCGTGCAAGAAGCGTCGGGCGTCCGCCCTATGAAGATTCAGACAGAAAAATTCTTATGAAAACAAGCTTTCAACGCTTTTTCTGTCTGAATCTTCGCATGGCTGAACTGTTACATCAAATTTGCTGCCAGGGGCACTGCAATTACTGTCATCAGACCGGCCACAGCAATCGACAGACTGCTCATCGCCCCCTCAATCTCTCCCAGCTCCAGCGCCTTGGCCGTACCAATGGCATGAGCACTGGTACCAAGAGCCAGCCCCCTGGCAACCGGGTGACTCACTCCTGTAATCCGAAACACCAGTTCTCCAAGTACACTTCCAATAACGCCTGTGAGAATAATACTCATAACTGTCAGCGTAACAATGCCTCCAGCCTCTTCGCTGACTCCCATTCCGATCGCTGTGGTAATAGACTTTGGCAGCAGCGTGACATAATCTACATGAGAAAGTCCCATCACACGGCACATGAGAAAAATGCTCACCGCACTGGAGGCCACTCCCGCACCAATACTTACAAATACCGCTTTTCCGTGCTTTTTCAGCAGATGGAGCTGCTTGTACAGGGGAATTGACAGGCATACGGTAGCAGGCGTTAAAAGCCAGCTTAAATAAGACGCGCCCCTGCTGTAAACAGCGTAATCCACTCCTGTTCCCAGAAGAAAAGCAATGATCACAGCCGCGGATACTAAAAGAGGATTTAAAAGAGCAAGCCCTGTCTTTTTTTTCAGCCAGCAGGCAGACAGGTATACTCCAATGCTGAATGCGAGCCCCCAATACTGGGATTGTTCCAAAAATTCATGCAGTACTTCTGTCATCCTGTCATTCCTCCCCTTTCTTTTTTCCGGCATCTACCATCTTCTGAGCCACTTTTCCTGTAACCGCCATAACGACCACTGTAGAAACAGCAATAATCAGCAGAAATGGCAGAAGCACTGCCCGCAGCTGATCTGCGCTCTCAATAATTCCTACTGTAGCCGGAATAAACATCATGCTCATGGTATCCATGAGAAAATTCCCTGTGCCCTCTACGCTTTCCAGCTTCACAGCCCCGCTCATAAGGGCTGCTAGCATAAAAAAAAGGCCGTATACGCCTGCGGGGACAGGTAAGGGAAGAAAGTGGCTGAAAGCCTCTCCTGCCAGGGTAATTCCCAGGATGATGCCAATTTGTTTTACATACTTCATATGGATTCCTCCTGATTTTTTATGTGTATTTTTTCAAACATCCTATATGCCGTCCTATTCTATCACCGCCTATTTTCAGGCGCAAGATCTGAAATGATAAAATACAAAGGAAATACAATTTACCCGGACTTGCATTCCTGCCTAAGCCTGATTACAATAAAAGAAAAACCATCCGGAAAGGAATGAATCCTATGAAAATCATTTATAAAACAGCTCTGGAGCACACATGGCATTTAAAGCTTACGGATCTTTTTAATACCTGCTTTCCTGCTTCAGATTCTCTCGGCTCTCTGCCGGCAGATGCAGATGGATTCTGGCTGGCTGAGGATGAAAACGGGGAACTGACCGGCTGCCTGCTTCTCTTTCAGATCGGAGTCCATTCCTGGGAGGGAATTCCTCTGGTTCATCCATCTTACCGCAGACAGGGTATTTTCTCTGCCCTTTTAGCAAATGCCTGCAAAACGGACAGCTGCCCCGGCGAAGATGAGCTGTTTTTTTCTGTCCGTCCGTGGCAGACACAATGGCAGCAGGTACTTGAAGCTATCGAGGCGGAAAAAACCTGTGAAGAATACATGATGGAGTATTCCTTCGATGAAATCCCTACTGCCTCTGCGCAGTCCAAACCCCCGGTCTCAGACAGACTTACCCTTTCCTTTCAGGAATCAGAGGGAACGGCTTCAGCTCCTCATGTGTCCTGCCTTCTCTCCTCCCATGGAAACTCAGCCTATCTGTATCAGCTGCTTACCGAAAAGGAATTCCGCAGACAGGGACTGGCCTCTGATTTTCTTCAAAGCCTCTTTCCCCGGCTAAAGGCTCTTGGCTTTTCTTCCGTCCGGCTCCAGGTATCCGGTGAAAACCTTCCAGCTATGGCACTGTATAAAAAAACAGGATTTCATATCACTGAAACCCTGTCCTTTTATCTCTATTAAACTGAACTCAGGAGCGCTGCGCCTAATCGCGGCGCAGTTCTACCCCCTGAGCCTCAATGCGTTTTCGGATTTCCAGCATCTTTTCATCTGTCCGGGCAATCACATCCGCGCATTTTTTCAGCTCTCCGCTGATCTCTCCATCTGTATCTATAAATGATTTTTTATACTTCAGTTCGTGGTCCAGACTGGCCCAGAAATCCATAGCTATGGTGCGGATCTGGACTTCTACGCGGATAAAACGCTTGGAATCAGTGAAAAACACAGGCACCTCTACGATCATATGGTAGCTGCGGTAGCCGTTGGGCTTTGGATTTTTGATATAATCCTTTACCGCAATCACCTTTACGTCATCCTGACGTACCAGCATCTCCGCCACTTCGTAAATATCATCCACAAAGGAACAGATAATCCTCACTCCGGCCACATCATCCAGATTTTTAACCATAGATTCCAAAGATACCTCCAGCCCCCTGCGCTGCAGCTTTTCCACAATACTCAGCGGCTTTTTCACACGGGACTTGATCATCTCAATAGGATTTCTCTGGTTTTTTACCGAAAGCTCGTCATTTAAGACCTCCAGCTTTGTCTTAACCTCCCGGATAGCACAGGTGTAGTGCATCATCACCTGCTGAAACTGCCTCGCCTGGTCCAGCCAGATATCCGGCACCTGCGCCACATCCGGAACCCGGACGATGGACTGGTGAAGTTCACTGTTGGGGCTAAGATTCATATTCATTGATTTTGCCACCTCATTTTTGCCCTACAGAGACTCAACTGCCTCTGCAGCCTTTTCAAACCATGGCATCTCGATGTACTCCACCCGTCCGCCGTCAACCATCTGAGCAATCTTCGGATCAATGGGGATCTGAGCCAGAACCTTTAAGCCATTCTCCTCTGCCGCCTGCTCCACATGGCTTTCGCCAAATACATGAATGTGTTTGCCGCAGTCAGGACATTCCAGATAGCTCATGTTCTCTACCACGCCCAGAATGGGGATATCCATCTTCTTTGCCATATTTACAGCCTTTGCAACGATCATACTTACCAGCTCCTGAGGAGAGGTAACGATGATAATTCCGTCTACCGGAAGAGACTGGAATACAGTCAGAGGTACGTCTCCTGTTCCCGGAGGCATATCCACAAACATATAGTCCACATCCTGCCACAGGGTCTCTGTCCAGAACTGCTTTACAGCGCCTGCGATCACCGGGCCTCTCCAGATCACCGGATCTGTGGCATTTTCAAGAAGCAGGTTGGCGGACATAATCTCCACACCCTCTAAGGATTTTGCCGGAATCATCAGACGGCCATCCGGTGTCACAGCAGGCTTTTCGTCTGCCACGCCAAAGGCCATGGGGATAGACGGGCCTGTAATATCTGCATCCAGAATGGCCGTGTGATGGCCCTTTCGGTTCATGCTTACAGCCAGCATGGAGGTTACAAGGGATTTTCCTACGCCTCCCTTTCCGCTGACAATACCGATCACCTTTTTTACCTTACTCTCCGGCGCCAGCGCCTCTAAAAAGCTTGTTTTATCTGTTGTACGGCTCTCACAGTTTGCACTGCAGGAACCGCAGTCATGATTACATTCGCTCATGATATTGTTCTCCTTCCGAAATTCAGTTTCCTTTCCTGCCAAAGGGCAGTCGCTTTTTTTATTATAATCCTTTCCTCACAGAATGTCCATTCCTTTGAAAGCGGAGTTTAAAAAGCATTTACAGCACAGCTCCCAGAAAATCCCTCAGTCCAAACCGTAAATCCTTTGTAAGACGCTCCTCCAGAAGAAGACGGTTTTCATCCGAATGCTCTATCTCTCTCGAATACCTGTGGGCCACATCCGCCATAGCCTCCAGATTCAGGCTGCCCTTCTCCATAAACCGTTCCAGAGCCATATCCTGAATCATAAACACAGAAGCCAGAGCCATTTTAAGCTTGCCGTAGGGGTCTTTATTGTAAACACTTCCGCAGAAATAGGTAAATACAAAATATACCATCAGCTGCTCTGTCCATATATCAAACTCCGGACATGCCTTTAAAAATGCTTCCCAGGCCCTTTTATAGGCATCTTCTCCTTTGCCGTAAAGACAGCTTTCAATTTTTCCTCTCTCCTGAGGCCAGTTGGGGTTTAAGGGCTCCATTTCCCTCAGTAGGGAAAAGAGCTTATTAAGAAAATCATACCGGCTCCCCTGAATCCTTTTTTCTGCAAAATACCTGGCCCGG
>CAUCBQ010000148.1 GCA_958441075.1 uncultured Clostridiaceae bacterium
CTGAATCAGGGAGAAACCGGTGTAAAAAAAATCATTGAGCTGTCTGACGCTCAGTGTGATACAGATCTGCCTGTAACCGGCTGGGAGGAGTTCCTCTCAGCCGGGGAAGGCTGGCTCCTTCCGAAAAGTGAGGATGCGGTTTATGCAGATGAGCCGTCGGATATTATTTACACATCCGGAAGTACAAAAGCGCCAAAGGGAGTTGTGCTCACACACGATATGCTGATGCGCAGCGCCTATGCCAGCTGTATGAGCCGGGGCTTTGAGCTTGGACGCAGAGTATTTGTTCCCCTTCCCATGTTCCATGTGTATGGCTATGTGGAGGGAATGCTGGCAGCTATTTTGGTTGGAGGGACTGTCCTTCTCAGAAAAGGTAAGTTTCAGCCGGAGCCTGTGCTTGATTTTATGGAAGAAAGCGGTGCAAATGATATTTTGAGCGTTCCGGCCCAGATGATGGCGCTGATCAACAGTCTGAAAGAGCATCCGAGAAAATTAAATGAGCTTCACGCAGTATACTGTTCAGCAGCAGTATGTCCGTCCTGGGTATGGCCTGCGATCCGCAAATATCTGGGAGTTTCGGATTTGATTACCGGTTATGGTATGACAGAGGTCTGCGGGGCATCCATGCAGACTGCGCCCGACGACGGAGATGAGGTTTTGGAAACCCGTGTCGGGAGACTGCTTCCGGGAGGATGCAGCGGTCTGGATGAATGGAGCGGACATCAGATTGTCTATCGTGTGGTGGATCAGAAAACGGGAGAAGATTGCGCAGCCGGCACAATTGGAGAACTCTGGTGCAGGGGTCTGGTAGTAACTAAAGGTTATTTTAACCGTCCGGAGGCCAATAAGCGTGTGATGACCGGGGATGGATGGTTTAAAACAGGCGACTGCGGTTATTTTGATGAAAATGGTTATCTGATTCTGGCAGGTCGTGTGGATGATATGTATAAAATAAACGGCGAAAATGTTTCTCCCAAATTTTTGGAAGATGTAATAGGAAACTGTCCCGGAATCAGCGTTGTTTCCGTAGTAGGAATCCCTGATGAAAAGCATGGCTATGTTGGAGCTGCATTCATAGAGCTTGACGATGATACTCCGGAAAACAGAGAGTGTACAGAGGAGTACTGCAGAACCCATCTGGCCAGATATCAGGTACCTAAATATTTTATTTATATGAAAAATCAGAGCTGGCCCCGTACTTCTACGGGAAAGGTGCAGAAGTTCCGTTTAAAGGAAATGGCAGAAGCGCTGTGTCAGTGACAGATATAAAAATCAGGAGGTATTTTTATGAACAAGTATAATTTAACAGAAGATCAGCTGAGTATTCAGGAGATGGCAAAAAAGTTTGCAGATGAAGTTGTAGCCGAAACTGTAACGGATCTGGACCGCAGACATGCATTTCCGGAAGAAGAAGTAAGACAGTGTGCAGAAATGGGATTTTTAGGAGTATGTGTTCCTGAACAGTACGGCGGCGCCGGAATGGACCATTTAAGCGATATTCTGGTTATGGAGCAGCTGGCACGCCATTCATCTTCCCTGGCTTCTATTATTGACGCCCATGCATCTTTAGGAAGCACACCTCTTTTACTGGCAGGAACAGAAGAACAGAAACAGAAATTCCTTGTTCCCGCAGCTCAGGGTGAAGGCTTATGTGCATTTGCACTGACAGAGCCTCAGTCCGGTTCCGATGCAGGCCAGATCCGTACCAGAGCAGAGCTGGATGGCGACGAGTGGGTAATCAATGGTACCAAGGCATTTATTACGAACAGTACATATGCATCTACATTTCTGGTAGCAGCAAAGACTGATTTAGAGGCAAAGGGAAGCCGCGGCATTTCTATTTTCATCGTTCCGGCAGGCACTCCAGGTCTGGAGGTTGGAAAGCCAGAGGAAAAAATGAGCAACAGAAGTTCCTACTCCTGTCCTCTTACATTTACAGATGTACGTATTCCAAAGGATAACCTGCTTGGTGAATTAAACAGAGGATTCCCGCTGTTTATGAAATGTGTAGATGAGGGCCGTATTGCAATTTCAGCAGTAGCAGTGGGTATGGCACAGGGCGTTTTAGAGCGTGCAGCAAAGTATTCCAAGGAAAGAGTAACCTTTGGAAAGCCAATCTGCGAGAATCAGGCAATTGCATTTAAGCTGGCAGAGATGGCAACAGAAATTGAAGTTGCCCGTGCAATGCTCTACAGCACAGCACGTATGTGCGATAATGGAGTTCCATTCAGCAAGGAAGCAACCATGCTTAAAATGTTCAGTTCTGAGATGTGTGTTCGCGTATGTGATAAGGGCCTGCAGATCATGGGTGGATATGGTCTTTGTGATGACTATCAGGTGGAGCGTATGTACCGTGATGCCAAGCTTCTTACAATCGGAGAGGGTACTTCTGAAATCTGCCGCATGGTAGTAGGAAGACATGTACTGAAGGAGTATTAATTCACTTATTTGAATAAAGAAGGGAGCTGTGACTATGAGACGTTCATTTTTATATCTTAGCGAATTTAATGTAGGAGATAAATTTACTACCCTTTCCCGTACGGTAACAGAGACAGATGTTGTTCTGTTTGCAGGTATTACAGGTGATAATAATCCAATTCATACGGATAAAACTTATGCTGAAAGCCTTCCTTTTAAAAGCAGAATTGCCCATGGACTTTTGGGTGCAGGCATTGCAACAGGACTCTGGGGACGTATGGGTCTGGTAGATGGCTCTGCGATTGCAGCTTTAAGTACAGAATGGAAGTTTGTAGGAGCAATTAAGATTGGAGATACCATTCACTGTGAGGTTGAGGTTCTTGAGGCAAAACGCTCCAAGTCAAAACCTGACAGAGGTATTTTAAACATCCAGTATACGATTTTAAATCAGGACAATGTTGTATGCCAGGTAGGAAGCATGGCGACCATGCTGTACTGGGAAGCGCCTGAAGGCGAGGAATAAGAAACAGAAGATACAGGGCCCTTAAACAGGGCCCTATCCTTAGAAAATGAGGTGTGTTCCATGAATATATTAGTTTGTATTAAACAGGTACCAGATACTACGGAAATTAAAATTGATCCGGTTACAAATACTCTGATCCGTGCAGGAGTTCCAAGTATTGTAAATCCATTTGATGCGTATGCCCTTGAGATTGCAGCACGCATTAAGGATAAGAATCCGGGAACAAAAATCACAGTTATAACTATGGGTCCGCCACAGGCTACAGCAGCATTAAAGGAATGTCTGGCAGTAGGCGGCGATCGGGCATATCTGGTCAGCGACCGTGCATTCGGCGGAGCAGATACGCTGGCAACCAGCTATACATTAAAGAATGCAATTGACAAGATCGAATCCCTGGACGGAAAATTTGATATTATTTTCTGCGGAAAACAGGCGATCGACGGAGACACAGCTCAGGTTGGCCCTGAAATTGCAGAGCATATGGATTATCCTCAGGTTACTTATGCTGTGGAAGCCTCTGTTGAGAATGACGAGGTTCTTGTAAAGCGTGAGACCGGTGAGGGATATGAGGTTCTGGCAGCAAAAATGCCGTGTGTTGTTACTGTAACAAAACCAAACTTTAATCCGCGTTTCCCATCCATTAAATCAAAACTGGCTGCCAATAAGGCGGTTATTACAACTTTGACTGTAAATGACATTGATGTAGATGCTGCAAAAATCGGACTGAAGGGTTCTCCTACAAAGGTAAAGAAGAGCTTTACGCCTCCTCAGAAGCAGGGCGGCGTTGTCATCGCAGAGGCTACCGGCGAAGAATCAGCAGGAAAGCTGTTTGAAGCCCTTAGCAGCGCCAATGTTTTATAAGGAGGAGAAAGTAAATGGAGGCTTTAACCAAGGATTTATGGGTATTTATAGAAACAGATGAGGAAGGAAAGGCCAGAAATGTAGGTCTGGAGCTTCTTAACCCGGGACGCCGTCTGGCAGATGCCCAGGGAGGAAAGCTGGTAGCAGTTGTAGTTGGCTACAATGTGGACGCAGCTGTGAAAGAGGCTGCGGCTTACGGTGCCGATCAGGTAATCGTGGTAGAAGGAGAAGAGTATAAGCACTATACTACGGATGCATATGTAGATGCAATGTATGCACTGGTAGAAAAGTATGGTCCTACCACTATGATGATTGGTGCTACAAATGAAGGCCGTGATATGGGACCAAGACTGTCATGCCGTTTGAAAACAGGTCTTACAGCAGACTGTACATCCGTTGATTACGATGAGGAAACAGGAAATATTGCATGGACCCGTCCTACCTTCGGCGGAAATCTTCTGGCAACCATTATGTGTCCGGAGCATCGTCCTCAGCTCGGTACCGTTCGTCCGGGTGTATTCAAGAAGAGCGAGCGCAATGAGGAAAATGCGCCTGAAATTATCAGGGAAGATATTCATGTAACTGCAGAGAGAATCCGTACCCGTCTGGTAGAGGTTCTTAAGGATATGGATGCAGGAAGCGTAAATCTGGAGAGCGCTGAAATAATCGTAGCCGGCGGCCGCGGAGTAGGCGGTCCGGAAGGCTTTGAGCCATTAAAGGAACTGGCAGACCTGCTTGGCGGCGTGGTAGGCGCTTCCCGTGCGGCAGTAGATTCTGACTGGATTGGTCATGTACATCAGGTAGGACAGACTGGAAAGACCGTTGGGCCGAAGCTTTATATTGCCTGCGGTATTTCCGGAGCAATTCAGCACACAGCCGGAATGAGCGGTTCTGATGTGATTGTTGCAATCAATAAGGACGCAGACGCGCCGATTTTCCGTATTGCAGATTACGGCGTAGTGGGTGATTTGAAAATTGTCATCCCGGCGCTGATCAGGGAGATTAAAAACAGCAGAAAATAATGTATGGATTGGCTTTTGCCATAGGAGTACATAAAAGTGAAAATGCCTTCATATCCGAGAAGCAGGAGTCAGTCGGATTTGAAGGCATTTTTCTGAATGGAGGCAGAGAATGGCCAGGATACAGAATATAAAGGGAAAAACAGGATGTCTTTTTCTAAGAGGAAACAGCCTGCCCTTTTACAGTATAGCAGAAAACCAGTGGATTCTTATGGACAGCGGAGCTGCTTTTGACAGAAA